>JBBPZJ010000198.1:0-25339 GCA_038199395.1 Chitinophagales bacterium | reverse complement strand
ATAAATGCTGCCATTCCGGCATTTTGACCCACCCTGATAGATGCCTCCCCGAGCGCTTTAATGCTTTGAGCTTTTATGATGTCTTTTGCCCTTTTCAATTTTAAAAAGGGATTATGTCACGAAAGCTAATTACTATGGAGCAGATTAAGCAGATTTTACAATTACACAATGATGGTACAGGCATTAGAGAGATTGCAAGGCGTACCGGCCTGAGCCGTAACTCTCAGTAAGTTTCTTTCTTTACACTTACTAAATTCGGTTAATTGTTCTCTTTAAAAATATGTTAGGTTTATCGAATGCTTGAAACTGTCTTTATTGCCATACATATGTCCGATGTCCCTTTTGCTTTCGAACAATTAAATACACACCTGTCTAAAATTTTATTACTTTTTGCAGTTCTGGTTGCCGTAAGAGTTCCTCGCAATCGGTTACGTACTTTTCTGTTTTGCTAAATGATTTTAAAAGTTCTGCATGTAATCTAAATAAAAGTATTGCTGTTATGTAAAAAAAGCAACATTGTGGCGGTGGTAAAATATTTTTGCCAGAATGTGTGGCATCAATTCTGCATCTAGGGAAAGCGCATTCATTTACGCTTAATTGTCCGCATTAACTTTTCATATTAGAATAAAAAAGTAGTGAAGGCAGAAAAAATAAATTATGCAACAAATTGACAATGCTCGGCAAATAAGAATGTAGCAATTTGTCATTATTTAGATATGCTTTTAATTGACAAGGTTTAATAATGACAGTAGGCTTCTTCATCTAACTTTTGCTTATTGTACTGATTTTTTTCTTCTTGTCACTGAAAGTAGAAATGAAAGGACTTTAAAAGTACGGCGTAAAACCAGATTTACCTGGAAAGAACTTGCCATTAGGAAAGCAATAAAGGAAATAGAAAGCAAAAAACATTACTTCGGATTAGTAATTATATTGCGGCTACTAGCTAAAACTTCTCTAAGTCTTAGTCCGTGTGGGGGGTATAGATTAGTTAAAGGACCTTTTACCATGTAAAGAGTACCAATGATGTGGATAAAAAGAAGTTTCGAAATGGCCGGGATGACAATTAACCAATGTTATTATTGAATGAAACTAGACCAATTAACTTTTACTAGATTTTTAGCGGCAATAGCCATAGTTATATATCATGATGGAGCTGAAATATTTCCGTTTAATCAATCAATATTCAAGACTTTATTTGAACATGCAAACTTGGGAGTAAGCTATTTTTTTGTTTTGTCAGGATTTGTGATGATAGTAGCTTATTATAAGAAGGAAAGAATTAGCTACTATCAATACTACTTAAACCGGGTGGCACGGATATATCCAGTTTACATCGTGGGTTTGTTACTGGTTTTACCGTTTTATTTGAGACATTCAAAAGACCTCAGTATTGCATCTTTTATCCTTAGTGCAACCTGTTTTCAAGCCTGGATACCTGCATTTGCGTTAAATTTAAATGCACCCGAATGGTCTGTATCAGTCGAAGTCTTATTTTATTTGACATTTCCCTTCTTATTTAATAAGATATATAAAAGATATAGTTGGAAGAAGCTTGTAATACCTGTATTATTTGTTTGGATTATCAGCCAGATAACCTTTAATTACCTGTTTCATTCAACTTTTTACACTGGTTATCCTTCAAACAACCATAACTTATTATACTACTTTCCTCTTTTTCACATCAATGAATTTTTAATAGGCAATATAGCTGGAATAATATATATGAAGACTGAAAACAAGAGACAAAATTATAATCTCCCAATTATTATGTCAGTTATATTATTTATTTTTATAATTCAATTCAATAGTAATAGTAATATCAATATCAATATTAATTTTCATAATGGAGGTCTGGCCATTCTGTTTGCAATATTTATTTTATTACTTTCTCTTAACGACAGTCAAATAACAAAGTTTTTTTCATTAAAAGAATTGGTGTTCTTAGGCGAGATTAGTTTTGGAATATATATTCTTCAACTGCCAGTAGGAGTATATACAAAGGCGGTTTTAAAAATAATTGGGATTGCAAATGCGACACTTATCTTCTATATATATCTTTCGGTACTGATAATCACGTCTGCAGCTTCTTATTTATTTGTAGAGAGACCCCTACGGGATATAATAAGGGACAAAAAGATTACTAATAAATTCAAATATTTATTCAATCTAAAATAATCCCATCCTCAACAAGCAGGGAAAAATTTCGATAGCGGTTTTTATTGACCGAAAGTATGCAGCGAAAATGATCTGTTTGTTAGGCCAAGGTATAGGAAGTAGGCATCGGGATAGTATAAGTATCTGCTCAGGTTATTCTATATTTTCACTTTTACCCGTCAGTTCGTACGATAATCCACCAAATGCTCCGACTTCACTTTCTAATTCCCATTTTTTTTTACAATCGGTGCAATAACAACAATCGGGGCAAGTAATTGTCAATTTATTTTTACAAATAGGACAATTGACATACGAAATTTTTAGAAATAGGCCAGGAAATTTCTTCGGCAGTTTAAGCATATTGGTTGGATTTTCTTTCCCACTATTTCTCGGAAAACTTTGATTCGTGGTAGTGATCTAGTCGTTATTATAACGGCTAAGCACCCTCTTTTATTGCATTAATGAAGTGACAACTGTATTGACCGGTATTGCTTTTATTTGTGACTAGGCGTCAAGAAGATCCTGCGCGTTTGCGACACGTATTAGAGAGTCTTTAGTGACTTATCCGGAAATAATACGAACTAGGAGAATCTATTTGAAGCTGCAATGATGACTTAATCCAACCTTATTTTCCTTGAATATTCCCAACTTCCACAATCACACCGTGCAAGTCATTTTTAAAATGAATTATAAGGTGTAACGACAAAAAGGATTGGAAAAGCGGTAAGTTGAAGTTTTAAAATTGAAAATTCTCAGTACATTCCCTCATTTATCATTACCGGAACATACATACCTTTCTGTTAGTAGTCAAGATCTTATGGAGAAAAAAAAGATTAATAAGCCTTCACTTATTTGTAAAAAAGTTAACCTAGAGGAACCCCTATCCTTTATAGCTAATTAAAGGACAATTCAAATTGAAAATTGCCGTAAACGAAAAAAGGTTTGGGACAGTAAATGTTATGCCGCCGCTGCATTGTGGAGAAAAAAATATTTGGAAAAAAAATTTGTTGCCTTATGTTTGCAAAAATTCCCTGAAAAGACCTACCAATATTTCCTCGAAAGAACTTGTTTAATTCAATTTCTTGCTTGCTCTATTAATTCCTTTAGTTAAATTTTAATAATTGCTGCTAAAGCAATAGGAGAGGCATATTAATGATCATAGAAACAAAAACTTTTATTTCAACAACATAAAAACATAAAATTGAAAAATTTAATGTTTGCAATACAACCATTATACTTCAAACCATTTTTAACCCCCCATTCAACTATGGTATCTCAAAAAGCACTCCTTCTCTTGTTGGCATTTATTTGTTGTACGCCAACTATTAAAGTTTTTAGCCAAAACTCGTCGTCTGCAACTGGCTCTTCTTACACTTTAGAAAGTCGTTCATCAACAAGTGCAGGGGTATATAAACCTGACGGTACATTAGTAAGAACGCTGTGGAGTGGTGTGATTAAAGAAGCTGGCACCTACCAGGCAGAGTGGGATGGAACGGACGATTTTCAACAACAGTTGCCGGTAGATAATTATAACATTAAAGTTATTTCAAATAATGTTCAATACTCCTGGCAAGGAACTATTGGCAACAGTTCTAAGGAACAGGTGGGCCCAAATATCCATAGATCATTAGAGCCGCCGAACAATATAGCTATAGCAGGAGATAATGCTTATTATGCAGTGGGTTATGCTGAAAAAACTCCTTCTCATTTTCAATTTGCTTTAGATGCTCCGCAAGTAAAGTTGAACTCGTTTGATGGTTATGGTAATCAGACAACTCATTACGTATGTACAGACGGTACAAATTTGTACTGGACGGGATGGGATAATTATCAGGACGAATATTCCTGGGCATATGCAACAAAGGTTTCTGATAACTCCCTGGTAAATTTTTCAAACGGAAGTTCGTACCAGGTAAGATACGGAAAAAAGTATTCTTCTGTTATAGATTTAAGAGCTTCTAAGGCTAAACCTTCAGGTATTGCCGTTTCATCTAATTACATCTTTGTTTCTTACCGGGCATCAGGTTTTATAAGCGTGCTAAATAAGAATACTGGTGCATTGGTTAGAACAATAGCGTTCACTACTCCTTCGGCACTGGCTATAGATGGTAATAATATTTGGATATGTTCGGGTAGTAATACGCTTAATAAGTATCCCATAAATAGTGATGGTACTTTAGGAGGCGCATCTACGTCAATTGCCGGGTTGTCTTCTCCTGCTGATGTGAGAGTTAATGGAACTATGCTGGCAGTAGTGGATGGAGGAACAAGCCAACAAATTAAAACTTATAACACAACCACGGGTTCCGCTATTTGGACACTTGGACAAATGGGTGGAAGCCTTACTTCGCCTGTCGTAGCTAACGATAGGTTTGGATTTTGGATTATAGGTGAAAGCGATGGGGTAAAGGCCGACTTCGGAGGTATTGCATTTGCCTCAGATGGTACTTTTTGGATTTGTGACCCTTCTAATCGCAGAATGTTGCATTATGATGGTAACAGAAACTTTATTGAAAGTATCATTTATCAGGCAAAGACATATACTTGTTTTGTAGACCCAAATAATCATAGTAAGGTGTTCGCTAATTTAATGGAGTTTCAGGTTGATTATACAACAGCCGACATTAAAAAAGCATGGACCCATAAATATAACTGGGAAGGAACTTTTAAAGCAGGTTATGGATTGCAGGAGGGGATTAAAAACGTAACAACACTTTCTAATGGAAGGACCTATGGATTAGTGACAAGAGCGGCCGGTGGTATTGAAGTTGTAGAATTGTTGCCTTCGTCGGGGTTGAGATATACAGGTGTTTTGATTTTACAGGGCGGATTAAAAATCTATCCTAACGGCGATATTTATAGTCTTTTGGGTACTGCAGTAAACGAAACGCAAACATGGCAAAAAAAGACCTTGACAGGTTTTGATGCTTCAAATAATCCTGTTTACACAAGTTTTCAAACAGTTTTAACAAACTCAGAAACGGATATTAGGCAACCAAGATTATCAGGTTCTAAAGTACTTCCATGGGAGGTAACATCGTCGAATGTGTTGGCTTGTTTCAAAGGAAATGCCGAACAGCCAAATGGAGAAAATGTGTACCATTTGGGAGGATTAAATGTGGCTACAGGTAAGTGGATATGGAAAACATCTCTCAGTACAAGTCGTAACTATGAAGGTGAATTTCCAACTGATGGATTTTTTGACATTGGCAACGGTTCCGAGTACCAGGGCAATGTTGCCATGGCCATCGATAGAAACATTATATGGGGTTACCATGGAGAGTTTTGGAAAGGTAGCCAGGTTAATAAATGGAATCATTATTATGACAATGGATTATTTGTGGGACAGTTTGGATTTACAGGACCTGAATTTAATGACAATCCTATCAAGGCTGCCGGTTTTGCCGGCAATGCCTTTTCTCCATCAATAATAAAAGAAGGCGATGATTATTATATGTACCATAACGATGAAAGCGTTCACGGTGGTATTTTAAGGTGGAAGATAACCGGACTTAACACTATAAAGGAACAAACCATTCCAATTACCTCTTCATATGTAAGAACAGATGAAAAGGCCTCGCTTCGAGGCGTAGATTTAATGGCAGGATTACCTGACCGGGGAACATTAACGAGCAATACTGCAGGCTGGACAATAACCCCTTCTGCCAATGACTCCCGCTGGACTGCCCGGTCAAATTTCTTTACCTATGATAAAAGAAAATCGCCCGATTTATATGTTACTTATAACGTGGGTGAAACAGGAGTTAATACTATCAACAGAGATTTAGGTCAGAATAGTAATCTTTCTAATTGGGAAATTACAGGAAAGCTAGGTTATCATAATTGCGAGCCTAACAGCCCTGATGGAAAAGGGTTAAACCAGTATTTGGATGTGCTGGATAATTCAGGCAAAATCATTGTCAGGTTTTATCAGCAAATAAATTATACTACGGGAACCACAACTATATATGCAAACAATGCCCCTATTTTTGGGGGAAGGGTTGTTGACATGAAAGAATTGGTAAAGTATTTTCTCTCGTTTGTTATAACTAAATCAGGTAGCAACATATCTGTTACATATAATGGTAAGTCCGCTGTAGTTACTAGTGAGTATGACCGGGAAGCAAATATGTCAAATCCCACAACATTAAGACTGTACTTCAGTAATGTTGGGGGCATGCTGTATGAGAAGTTTATCGGTATAAGTGATTTCAGATTTATTACTTCTAATGTATCTACCATACCTGCTCCTCCCACTATCGTGGCAGATGATGCAGCTAACACTTTAACAGCCTCCCATCCGTTAGGTACCTCAGAAATTTTAGTAAGTGAAAATGGTTCTGCATTTGTCGAATACCCGGGGCAAATAAATGTTGGCGTTGTTGAGAGGACAGAGGGTTACTGGAGGTTTAAAACAAAAGCATCTTTACCTCAGAGAAACGAAAGCGACGTGGTTAATAGTCCTGCCTTTTTTGAAGTAGGAGTTCAGCGATGTTCGGCTACTGGTACTATCTTACATGAAGTATGGAACAATGTAAGTGGTGCGTATATTAGTAGCAATAATTGGTCTAACAAAGCTAACAATGTAAGTCCCCTTACCATTTTTGAGGCTCCAAGTAATATTGGTGATAATTATGCAGCCAGAATTAGAGGATTTATATGTGCCCCGCAGTCAGGTAATTATACTTTTTGGATATCGGGAGATGATGCTACAGAATTATGGTTGAGCACAGATGCAGACCCTGCAAATAAAAGAAAGATTGCGTTTAACACTAGCTACACAGCGGTAAGAAATTGGGAGAGATATGCCTCTCAAAGGTCTGTTCAAATCTATTTAAAAGCTGGGTATAAATATTATATTGAAGCTTTACATAAGGAAGAATATGGGGAGGATCATCTTGCTGTAGCTTGGCAACTGCCTGATGGAAGTTTGGAAGCTCCTATAGCAGGTTCTCATTTATCACCTTTCAACCCTGATTTTGTTATAACACCGGTAACACCATGCTCTGCCACTGGCACAATTTTGCACGAAGTTTGGAATAATGTAAATGGTTCAAATATCAATAGTAACAACTGGTCAAAAAAGGCTGATAATATAAGTCCACTTGCAGAATTTGAAGCTCCACAAAACTTTGGTGACAACTTTGCCGCAAGAATTAGAGGATATATTTGCCCACCCGAATCAGGGAACTATACTTTTTGGATATCTGGAGATGATGCTACAGAATTATGGTTAAGTACGGATGCCGATCCAGCCAATAAAATTAAAATTGCTTATAGTGTTTCTGCAACCTATTCAAGGAACTGGGGTATGTTTGATTCACAAAAATCATTTCAAATTTATTTAAGGGCAGGTAATAAATATTATATTGAAGCACTGCATAAGGAAGCAAGTGGCGCTGACCACCTTGCTGTCGCCTGGCAGTTTCCGAGCGGAAGTATGGAAGCTCCTATCGCTGGTTCTCATTTATCACCTTTCGATCCAGATTTTGACAAAACACCTGTAATACCATGCTCTGCAACTGGCACAATTTCACATGAGGTGTGGAATAATGTAAATGGTTTGAATGTTAATAGCAATAATTGGAATAACAAATCTAACAGTACAACAATTCTTACAGCATTGGAAGCACCGCAAAATATTGGAGACAATTATGCCGCAAGAATCAGGGGGTACATTTGCCCACCACTGTCAGGGAACTATACCTTTTGGATATCTGGCGATGATGCTACAGAATTATGGTTAAGTACGGATAGTGATCCAGGAAATAAAATTAAAATTGCTTATAATGTTTTTGCAACTTACTTTAGAAATTGGAGTATGTTTGATTCGCAAAAGTCATTTAAAATTTATTTAAGGGCAGGTAATAAGTATTATATTGAAGCGTTGCATAAGGAAGTGGGTGGGGCAGATCACTTGTCTGTAGCATGGCAATTACCTGACGGAACAATGGAAGCTCCAATACCAGGTTCCCGGTTATCACCTTTTAATCCAGACTTTAATACAACCCTTAATGCTCGTGTGCTCACAGGGACTGCCGTAAGCGCAAATGAAAGCCTTGGAGCAAATACGCCCCAGGTAATAGCGAACCAGACAATGTCTCAAGGACTCATAGATTGGAAAATATATCCTAATCCAATCATTGGCAATAATATTTCTATTCAATCAGGCTTTATTCCTAAAGGAGATTATAATCTTCTTCTTGTAAATGGTTTAGGGCAAACAATATTTAAAAAATCAGTAGCCCATGGAGGAGGTCCATTTAATTATTCGATTTCCTTATCCTCAAGGCTTAGTAAAGGATCGTACGTTTTAAATATTTCCGGTAAAGATGTAAGATTTACTAAGAAGTTATTGAAATAGTGGATTTTCGCTTTATTAAAGAGGCTGTCTTAAACCTTAAAGACAGCCTCTTTTTATTTTGAACAACAACTGTGCGATTGCGCTTTCAAAGCAATACAGAGGGAAAGCAAAATATTATTTGGAACTATAGCATCTCAGGGCGTGCAAGAAAAGAGTTAGGAAAACAGCAAGTGGAAAGTTTGTTGCAGTTATTGTTTTATAGAAATGGTTTACACTTGATTTAAGGCTAGCAACTCTTTCTATGAAAAATTAATCTTATAAGCGTGGGTTATACTCATAGACATTTTTTTCAAATCTTGAATTATCTAACCTTATTTTTTCGAAAGGATAGGTGCTCGCCGACGGAAAAGTCTGGTGACCGATTTTTTATTATA
This sequence comes from Chitinophagales bacterium, assembly GCA_038199395.1. GTDB lineage: Bacteria > Bacteroidota > Bacteroidia > Chitinophagales > Chitinophagaceae > Segetibacter. The sequence continues at coordinate 16,447 of JBBPZJ010000198.1, read as the reverse complement.
TTTACCCCTTGAACTTTAGTAAAATAGAGATATTTTACTATTAGCGTTGACAAATTATGAATATTCTTGTGTTCACAACCGCTTTTTATCCATCAGTTGGGGGATTGGAAAATCAAACATTTAATATACTTGATGAATTTATAAAAGCGGGCCATAATATTAAAGTAATTACGTTTCAGAGTCCACATGCGGCAGAGCATGTGGAAGAAAGTAAAGAGAAACGTTTCAATATCTATTACAATCCACCCTTTTCAAAAGTCTTTTCCCTTTTTTTTTGGTGTAATGTTTTTTACATGCCCAATTTTTCTTTAAAAGGTACTTGGTTCATTTTATTTCGACCTTTTAAGAAATGGATTATTTCTCATAATGATCTTTATCTCAGCAATAAAAAAAACATCAAAATTCGTCTTAAACGGCTTCTGATAAAACTAGCGTCAAAAAATATTGCTGTCAGTAATTGTGTTGCTACTTATATAGATACAAGCTCAGTAATTATATACAATTGTTACGATAACGATATTTTCAAAATCTATAAAGACGAGCAAAGAAAGTACGAATTTGTTTTTTTGGGTAGATTAGTATCTCAGAAAGGGTGCGCAATGTTAATAGAAGCAAGTAGAAGCTTAAAGTCTGATTTTACTCTAAATATTATTGGAGATGGCCCGGAAAGGAGCAAGGTTGAAAAAGTGGTAAAGGAATATAAATTAGAAGACAGAGTACACTTTTTAGGAATTTTGGAGGGGGAGAAATTGGCAAGAACTCTTAATAATCATCACTGTATGATTATTCCGTCCTTAAGTGAAGAGGGATTTGGAATAGTTGCGTTGGAAGGAATGGCTTGTGGATGTAAGATAATAGCTGCAGATGCGGGTGGATTAGCTGAGGCCGTAAAGGGTTTTGGTAGACTATTTAAAATGGGAAGCGTAACGGAACTTGCAGCTTTATTACAAAAACAACTGGAAGAATTGCAGAAACCTCTGCCGGCTTGTAGAAACGAGGAATTAGAAAGTTATTTGGCGGAACAGAACAAGAAAGCAGTTGCTGTTAAATATCTTAATGTATTTATCCAGCCCATTGACGCACATTAAAAGTAAAATTCAAGTACGGTAGTGGCCAAAAGGAGAGATGCTCAATCTTTGCTTTTATAATTATAATATATTTTATTGAAGAGCAAGCTGCCAAAAGAAAAAAGGATTGCATATGTACGAGGAAAAACTATATACCGGATCCGACCTTCCTTCAAAAACTCTGTGTTTGACTTATGACGACGGGCCTGGAAAAGATACTCTCGAGATAGCTGAATTTCTTCACAAACAAAATATAAGAGCCACCTTTTTTGTAGTTGGGAAGTATGCAATCCATTGCCCTAAGACTTTAGAAAAAGTGTCTTCTCTTGGGCATCTGATAGGAAACCATACTTACGAACACCCCGATATGCCTTACTACCTTTCTGAAAGTGGAGATGTTGTTAACCAGGTTTTAAGAACAGATGCTATTATTAAAAGATATGTAGATGGCAAAACCGTTTTTTTTCGTAGTCCTTATGGCAAGTGGTCTAAAGAAGTTGCAAATGAGTTGAATCTAAATTTATTGTCAGCAGTAGATCACTTGGGTCCAATACATTGGGATGTAGGTGGAGTGGATTGTTGGTATTGGAAAAATGGAAAATCTGTTGAAGAGGCTGTTAAACGATACATTGATGAGATTAATCAAGTGGATAAAGGCATTGTCGTGATGCATGACGAGATCGCTGATATGGAATACTTGAAGAAAGAAAATAATACTCTTGATTTAACCAAGCAACTTATACCATTATTAAAGGATCTGGGATATCAATTTGTAAGGTTAGATGAAATAACTTCAATTAAAAAAAAGGCTGCTGAATTATTGAAATTTACATTACAACGCTCTGCCGGAAAATTCCTATTCTTATCAACAGAAGATGATAGCACAGTTCAAGTTGGGAGGCCAGCAAGTGATAGTTTGAGCCAACTGAGCTTATTGGATTTGCAAAATGGAAAGATAGCTTTACAAGCATCGAACGGACTTTTTTTGACTCTTAAAGAGGACGATTATAGTATTAGGGCAATAAGCAAAAAAGTAGGTGATTTAGAGTCTTTTGATCTTATTCCGATCTCTTCAAATCGTATAATGCTTAGAGCTTACAACGGAAATTATCTCACGAAAGAGAATAAACCTCCTCTTAGACTTTTAGCTACCGCCCAGTTTATGAGGGGAGGGGAAATACTCACTTATTCACCTATTAATGTTCATACGGAAATGAACACAAGCTTAGACCAAAGTCGTAAAAATATGATTAAGAAGATAGGATATATAAAGTCAAAAGTTCAACAAAAATTTTTAAGGTATTAGCCAGATGTTTGGTTAGCATAAATGATATAGTGTTTGCACAAATAATGTTTGAAAGGGAACATTTTCCACTTCAGACGGGATGGTAAATTTGTTTTGTGGCGCCAAATGTAAGCACACTGAATTGGATAAATTAAAATAGCAATAGGCAAATAGATGAGATCTTTAATATAAAATGAAGTGTACTCGATTTTTGCTATTGTCATTCCGTTTATTCTCAGCAATCGACATAATTCCTGTATCGGTACTTGCTGTGTCACCTCTTCACTATCCTCATAAATCATCTTAAATAACCTATCTCTGCCGAGAAAAAGTAGTGATAACTTATCCTTTATAGTACGAAAATTATCATTTGTAACAATAAAAGTTCCTTCTTTGTGTAAATGGTTAACACAGTTTGAAATGAAATTGGACGTATTGCTAAACATCATTACTCCACTTATTGAAGTAATCAGATCAAATTTCTCCTCCTTTTTTAGTAAGAGGTCTTTGCTAAGATCCATCTGTAGGTATCTCTCACTATTTCCATCTGAATGTTTTTGGATATCTGCTCCAAAAATTTCGGCATTAGGAAAAAGTTTAGTCAGATAGGATATAAACAACGAACTTCCGCAAGGTAGGTCCAGAATTTTTAAAGATTTGTCCCTGCTAAATTCGTTACTGAGGTGCTTTAAAATTTGTTCGTTGACATTCTTTTGTGTCTCTCCTCGTTCTATATTGAAATTGAAAATAATCTTGTTTTTAGTATGGCGTTCATCAAACTTTTTTGCTGTCATTTTTCGACTAATTGAAATCAATAAACAATTTCCGTCCAACTATTTTAGCATGAAAGTTGTCTGTAGATTGTGGAAGTGGTAGATTAAATTGGTTACATTCCAATTGCTTGCATATTATTGATTTGAATATTTGCGAAAATTTCAATTACATTTAAACTTCTCGTTGTACGTCAAATCAATATCAAAGAAAGTCTTTATTATAAGTTGCTTATCATTAATAAAATTAAGATAATTATAGATATATGAAGAAGAGAAAAGTACTTCTGATTGGAGGTAATTATTTTCCGGAGCCTACTGGAGTGGGAAAGTATAACGGTGAAATGATGAAATGGCTGGCCGAACAGGGAAATGATTGTACCGTTGTTACTACTTATCCCTATTATCCCCACTGGAAGATACAGTCTCCTTATGAGAAAAGCTCTTTCTGGTATAAAAGCGAAAAAATATCCGTTGCTAACTCTCAATCAATAAAGCTCATTCGTTGTCCTCACTATGTTCCCAAAACACCTAATGGAGTCACCAGATTGATTTCTGAATTTTCTTTTTTCTTTACTGCTTATCTTGCAATCCTTGTTCTGATTTTCAAAAAAAGATTTGATTATATAATTACAGTAGCCCCTCCTTTCGAGATTGGATTGCTGGGTTTATTTTACAAGTTAGTGAGAGGCGGTAAATTCATATACCATATTCAAGATCTACAAGTCGATGCAGCGAGAGACTTGCAGATGATTAAATCTAAAATAATCATAAACATATTTTTAAAAATTGAAAGCGTTATAATTAAAAATGCGGATGTAGTAAGTACAATTTCGTTAGGAATGATTGAAAAAGTTAAAGAAAAGAGTAAAAAGGAAGTTATTCTTTTTCCTAACTGGGTCGATACTGACGCTTTTTACCCGATAGCAAACAAGGCAGAATTAAAACGGCAATATGGATTTAGTTCAACAGATACAATTATTCTGTACGCCGGCGGCATAGGACAAAAGCAGGGATTGGAAGCTATTTTAGACGCTGCAAAAACATTAGAAAAAGTTGAAAGTTTCAAATTCGCAATATGTGGATCTGGCCCCTACAAAGAAAGACTTGTCAACTTGAAAGATGAGACGAATTTAAAAAATGTGTTCTTTTTGCCTTTACAACCGTCTGCAAAATTCAATGCTTTTTTAAACTTGGCAGATATACATTTAGTGCTGCAAAAAGCAGGCGCAGCAGATTTAGTTTTGCCTTCAAAATTGACTACCATTTTATCTGTAGGAGGAGTAGCAATTGTAACCGCAAGCGAAGGCACAAGTTTATATAATATAATGAGCTCAACTAATATGGGCATTTTGATCGAACCCGAAAATCTTGATGCATTAGTTTCCGCTATAACAAATGTAAAAGACATTGAATTTAAAGAAATGGGATCAAATGCTCGTTATTATGCAGAAACGCATCTTGCAAGTAACCAAATCCTTGATGATTTTTTTTCGGCAGTATTCTCCCACAATAAAACAAAGAAGGTACTCTCTCAAAAAAATAAAGTGTCTAACCAAATAGAAAGTATAGGTTAGTTTTACGTTGCCTTCTAATCTGTTTATAAAACGCAAGCAGAAAAATCATTCAATTCTAAATGACTATCTTGCGCGATTGTTGTTCTCTTTTCAAAGCATTTACTGAGTAAAATAATAGTAACGAAAAATACTATGGCAACAAGTAATAATGGAACTGTTAGTAAGCTTAGCAAGAATTTCAGCATTGTAATCGTTTAAATCTTTTAACGTAATTGGGTGTAGAAGCCAACTCTTCTTCATTACAATAAACGTTTAAATTTCCTTTTTATTATTGTTGGAACAGCTTTTTCAACAATTAAATTAATTATGCAGGTTTTTTCTGCATTTCAGCAAAAGTGCTAAAATAGTTTTTGGTAATAGGAGAAATTTTTAGAACGACAACAATAAAAGATTTATCCTGATCTTTTTATCTACAAACAGTATAATTGAGAGAAAAACTTTTATGAGATATTTCTTTACACTTTTATTTGTTGCGTTTGTTCTAAGAAGTACTGCACAAGGTAGTACTTCACCTAACCCTGGCAAAGTTCAATCTATTAAAAGTGCCGGGGATGTAAATAACAGTTTGAAGGTTATTGAGGAAGGAAATAAAATTCCTTTTTATCCCGCTATTACTTTTCAAAACCCTTTGAGTCCTGGTTACTTTGGTCTCGTTGTTTTAGCTGGGACATTTGAGAACAAGACAAGGATTGCAAATTACCCTGATGCGAACGCAGCAGCTTATAGAGGGTTAGGGGAACCGGAAAAGTGGATCGGTGCAGGTATTACTATTAACATTTACGGACTTAGTAATAAATATGGTGAACAAAACAACATGGGCCAGGGAAGTCTTAGTTTCCATCTCAACAGGCTTTTGCTAAATAAAAAGCTCCTGTTAGATCGCGGCGTGGATAATCTATTAGTTTGGGGGGGTGAGCAGAGCTATATATCGTATCAAAGAAGCACGTATATTCGGGAAACTACCTGTTAACAATAAAAAGAAGTGGCTTACAAAAACCATTTAGTTATCTATGTATTACTGCTGGAATGGGAAATGGTTACTACAGAACTGACAACCATTATACGCTTGGAAAAAGCGGCTCTTTCGATCCATTTGTAAGTTTGGCAACTCCAATTTTAAAGGGAACAAATATCATCACAGAATGGAATGGATATGACATTGGTTCCGGAATTTCTTCAATTCCTTTCCAAAAAATTCCTTTTATGCTTACATTTGAAGCTACGGATTTTATTTTTGATCATCCACGATTTATAACCTCCCTTTCCTGCCCTTTTAGTCTTGGTAGAGCGCAGGAAGACTTTTCGCAGAGGCCTGCTTTTGTAAAGCCAATTCGGTCTGTTAGAACTATGTGACCATGAACCTTAAGACGTATCAGAATCAAATACAACTTTGGTCGATAGTTAGATGTAGGTTATGATGCCCCGCAGTAGATATTTTAGGGTTTTAGATGATGATAATAATTAAGTTTTAGAAAACGCCATATTCCATTTTATTCTCTCGTGGTTTTCTACTTCTTGTTTTGTCAAGAATAAAAGTTTAAAATACTTTCCCTGTGACCAACGATCAATAAAATCATCATAGTATTTACTTCCCGGGTTACCACTTTGACCGCCCGGGTATACTCCATAAGCTTCAGTTTCTTTTGTCAATTGTACAATCATTCTCCAACTGGGGCCATTCGTTCTCGTAGCAGCATTTATGCTGTTTTGACTGCCACCTATTACTATGTCCTGCCTGCCAAAAGCAGAAATATTTAATAGATGCTTTATACCTGTGCTTTTATATCTCCCCCATTTCAAGTAGTTGTTAGCTTTGGCTGTATCTAAATCTTTAGAAGCCTTCTTGTAGGATAATAAAATGATGTCTTGTAAACTTTCCGTAGCGGGAGTAGTTATATTATCGATAAACTTATAAGTACTGTCTCTAAGCAAGGCTTCAAGTAAGGTGCTTTGATCAGGACTTCGCAATGGTAGTTTGGTCTGCGCAAACTCATCATTAAACACTTCTTTTTGTAAATTTCTCCACCACTTATCCAAAATTGTTGGCCCTTCTTCTTCGTAGTCATTTCTTAAGTTCCAGGTTTTGAATTTATTTAGGTAATTCAATTCATCTTTTGAAAGTTTACTTTCATCCAAATGCTTCAAGAGGAGCGGTCTTGCCATTTCAGCAAAAACATCATAATTGTCGGTTTGCATTTTTTGCATATCCGCTATGGTAATATTTGATAGTTGATTGAGGTAACGATTTATAATAATTCCTCGGTAAATAATGGGCCTTCCAGCCAGATAATAAGGATACTTGTTGTCTGTAGCAAGCTGGTTAGCGCTGCTAACAAAGCCTCTGGAGGGGTTGAGCATACCGGGATTTTCGCTGAAGGGAATTAATCCCTGCCATGCATAACTACTATCAATTCCAGGCATTAGAAAATCACCTTGTCTTTCCCATTTGGCAGGAAAACTTCCTTGCTGTTTGATTGCTATATCTCCTGCTTTGCTTGCAAAAGCAAAATTTTGCCCGGGACACTTATAGTTTTCAATGGCTTGTAAGTAATCTTTGTAATTGTTTGCATGATTAAGCTTATTTAGTGCCAGTAGTTCATTACTGGGGTCCTGAGCAAGCCATCTCAATGCATAATATTTACCATCGTCTAAAACATTAGGAAATTGTTGGTCATACATTACCGGCCCCAATAAAGTCACCGCAATTTTCTCTGTTACGTCAGGTTGGCCTTTTATTTTAATAATTTCATTTCTGAAAGAGGATTTTTCCCATTTACCCTTAAACAGGTATTCTTTCATAGAACTGTCTCTAAAGTGAATTTCATAGTAATCTTTAACGTCTCTACTTGCATTTGTTACGCCCCAGGCGCAACTGTCATTGAAACCAATAATGATAGAAGGTGAGCCTGGAAAAGAAACTCCATAGGAATTAAAAGTTGGAGTGGATATCTGCATTTCATACCACAGAGAAGGCAGGGTTAAACCAAGATGCGGATCATTACAAAGGATCGGAGCGCCGCTTTTTGTTTTATTTCCCGCTACAGCCCAATTATTACTTCCATTATTTTTATCGGGTTGCGGTATAAATGTATTGTTCGATTTTTTTGAATTATAATATATGGTATCTGCACTGGCAGGCCTTTTAGGAGCATGACTAGGATTTTGAAACGTTGTTCCTCTAACCACAACAGGATCAAGACTGTCAGGGGAAAGGGGATACAACTTTGTAATATCAGCAGATGAAAAAATACTTTTTGCATTGGTCATTTCAAAATCAGAATCGAACCCCGCAAGATCATAAGCCATGTATTTTAAAAACAATTCCGTTTTAAGGTTAGTCCATTCTTCCGGTTTGTAATTAAGGAGTTTGTACTCTAATGGATATTTGTTTGGGCTTAAAGTACTTATATAAGTATTTACACCATCAGAGTAAGCGTCTAATTCATTTTTCGTTGTAGGATTTTTCTCGAGCAATTTTAATGATTGTTCTGCGCTATAAACCATTCCCAATCTTCTAAAAAGTCTGTCTTTATCTAAAAATGCCTTGCCCTTGCCCATAATTTCACTTAATCTTCCTGCAGCGACATGTGTTTGAAATTCCATTTGCCACAGTCTAAATTTTGCATGCAAGTACCCCTGCACGAAATAAGCATCATTTTCCTTCTCGGCATACACGTGAGGGACTAGTCTATCGTCAAAAAAGACGCTGACGTTTCCTTGTAATTGTGCCGACGTAATGTTTTCCGAAAAATTACTTTTATCCGCTTCAGCATTCTGCCAAAAACCATTGCTCGGACTTAGAAATGCGCCAAAACAAGGAGTCTTGTTTCCAGAAATAGTTAATGGATGATTTAACAAATAAATTAATAAAGAAGTAATGGAAGCTGAAACGACTAAAAGTAAAACCCTCATATTTTATAGGTTAAGCAACATAATTATCCTAGATTTCAAAAACCTTTTCAAAATAAATTAAAAAAGTTTACTAATAACGTTTTTTAGGTTTAGTTATTTTTGCCGCTAGTGAAAAAAATTACTGCCTGATTTTTGATTCTTTTTTGCGTGACCATCAAGCTACTTTGTAAAAACAACGCTTTTTTCAATTAATACTATTTCTTCTATATAATAGGAGTTAAAAGGCAATAGCAGATAAGGTTAAATCGTTTATGAAAAGTAGTGTGAAAAAGCCTTTTTTTATTTGTGGCACAAGGGATTGAAAATATAACATGAACTTTATAGGTTGAATTAGAAATATTAAATAAATTATTCATGCAGATGCAGCCATTTTAAGTGTTGATCATTCTATAGAAATTGATGCAGCCGTAGCTAAATAAAGGAAAAATAGATGAACATGTTAATTAGGAATTAGTTGAATAAGTAAAAAAAAATTATGGACAACAAACAAATGTATCTTAAGCCGAATGTTGTTTTTGAACCTTTAGTAGACAACTGGTATGCGTGGAGTCATTTAATTTCTCCGGCTACTGCAGCAATGAATATTGTAGGCAGGCATCTTACCATTATAAATTCTTACTTGTCGGCCCCTTCCATTCATGCAGAAGCAGTGCTAAACCCGAAAATGCGGGGTGGCCCTTTTATGGATTTTGGAGGTGGAAGAATTGACGAAGTAAAAGCATTGCAAGAGCAGACTTTTGAAAAGCAAGAGAAAGTGCTTCAATTTGCCAAGGCGGTAAAGGAACTTGACAAAATATTGGCTACAGAAGCGAAAGGTTATGGGTTAGAAACAGTATACGAAAAGGTTCCAGGAATTTTGAAGGGATATGTCGAACTGTATTATGATAGGCAGAATAATCCTGGTTTCCGTTTTTTCGAATCACTTCTGTATAATAGTGAGTTTTATAATAAGAATTCTCAAGGTATCGCGCTGTGGATTACAAACAACGATGAAAGGCCCTTCTGTCTAAGCACTCCCCGTTTGCAACAAAATGACGTTCTTCAGTTAAACATTCCATTTGATCATCCCGGCATTGACGAATTAGCCAAAATGAAAAGAGTTCCTCAATCTCTTGGATTTATAAAGGCAATGTTAGGAATTTCATCAAATCAGGAGGCGTTATTTGAAACATTTTTCACTGAAACACCTCCCCCTCAATACCAAAAATATACCGGAGACAAAATAAGAATGCGGTATTTTGGACATGCCTGCATTTTGGTAGAAACTAAAGACATAAGCATCCTTGTCGATCCTTTAATTAGCTATTATGGCTATCATTCAAGTGTAGATCATTTTTCCGATGTTGATTTGCCCGACACAATTGATTATGTTTTGATTACGCACAATCACCAGGACCACATCTTATTTGAAACGTTACTTCCCCTAAGACACAAAATAAAGAATCTTATCGTTCCCAGAACAAATAGCGGTAAAATCGAGGATCCTGATCTAAAACTAATGTTTAACAACATTGGCTTTAATAACGTTTTTGCCTTAGATGAAATGGAAACAATTCGTTTCAGCGATGCAATCATCACAGCATTGCCTTTTATTGGTGAACATAGTGATTTGAATATTCTGACAAAGTCTTGTTTCCTTGTGAAAATCGGTGATTTTAAACTGCTTTTCCTGGCCGACTCACGGATTGTGGAACCTCGACTGTATAAGCATATTCAGGATAGAATTGGAGATGTGGATGTAATGTTTATTGGCATGGAGTGCGATGGAGCTCCACTAACGTGGCTCTACGGTCCCTTACTAACTAAAAAGTTGCCAAGAGATATGGACGGCAGCCGGAGATTGGCTGGTTCAGATTGTGAAAAGGGATTATCGCTGGTAAATATATTTAATCCAAAAGAATTGTACGTGTATGCAATGGGACAGGAACCTTGGTGCGAATTTATCAGCAGCATAAAATATACTGCGGAATCGCATCCTATAGTTCAGTCAGATAAACTAATAAATATCTGTAGAAACAGAGGAGTAGTGGCTGAAAGATTATTCGGTGAAAAAGAGCTGTTATATGATAAGCAATCAGCAGAAACAATTGTTTAAACTTTATTAAAATACCAAAAAGAATATTTAAGTATTCAGATTTTGAGAAACAGCCTAGTGCTTTACTATGAAAAAACGCCCCTTCCCCTTACATCCTGCACAAAAGGATGTTTTATTGATCAGTTACTGGATGTTGAAAGTTCTCACTACAACATAGGAGGGTACATAAAACTTGAAGGGACTTTGGATAAAGAAAAGTTTTTTCAGGCTGTTAGGTCTGCACCTCAGGTATTTGATGCTTATAAAATGCGGTTTAATTCTGATATTTCAAATCCTTCTTTTTTTATAGAGGAAGATTATGAGGAGATGGATGTTGAGGAACTTGATTTCAGCCAGGAAGAAGATCGCAAAGGGATAGCAATGAATTGGATGCAGGACAGATTTGATACTGCATTTAATATTAAGGAAGATGAAGTTTTATTTGAACATGTACTTATTAAGATTGCAGACGCAGAGCACTGGTTTTTTGTAAGTACCGTCATTTAATTACCGATGGCTTTGGTTTTATTGTTTGGGTACAATACTTAGCTACAAGATATAAATCTTTAACAACAAAATATGCGATCGGATATAAATTAAAAAAGTGAAGTTGTTAGCGACCAGGTATAGCAGCAACAAGCCGACCGACAACCATGAAGACGTTTTTAAAAAATTGGAACGAAACGTTATAGCAGCTACAAAAAGTTATAAGATAACGCCTTATAATAGAGATCTTTTAGTATTTTATGCAAAAGAGCATTACTATTTTTTAGATCTTCAGACTAATGTCAGTTTTAAAAAGTTTTCCTTGAATGATAATACTAAAAATATTTGGCAACCCTATGTAAGGTCTACTACTGTGTATGAAATTGAGGGGGAGCATTCTACTATCTTTTTTTCAAGTAATGCAAAAGAATTTGCTATTTTACTGCAAAACGAATTAGATAAACATAACTAATGCTATAATAGTAATGACTAGAATTAGAAGTATTTATTTTCAATTAATAATAATACTTGTAATCTAGTGTTATAATAGAATGCATTTTGCATATAAAAGTCAGTGATAAACGACAAAAAAATATTTTATCAAGAATCAAAGCTTTATATAATGTCGGTTCCTTTGCTGGATGACTTTTCCTTACAGCTTTTATTTTAATATTTATTTTTTTATAAAACTTAGAATTACCTATCATTTTAATTTTGGTAAACATATTTAGGAAGTACAATTCAAGATGAAAAAAGGCGAAAAGATAGTAACAGAGAGCGTAGGATTTAGAGAGCGAATACGTGCATTAAGTAACATTCCTAAGCTCTTAAAGATGGTTTGGGAAACCAATCCTTATTTAACCGTAGCTACTATCGTTACACGTATTATATTATCTGCCTTACCTGTTGCTATTTTATATATAGGAAAACTGTTCATCAATGAGGTCGTCATGCTTATTCACAGTAGCGATAAAACTTTGTCTCATTCCTACTTGTGGCAATTAGTTGCCATAGAATTTGCTCTTGTCATTACTACAAATGCTTTGAATAGAGTTATTTTGTTGATTGATGTTTTGTTAGGAGACAGATTGTCAAACTATTCGTTTATGAGGATTATGTCTCATGCTGCAAGGTTGGATCTCGAACAATTCGAGGATTCGATTTTTTATGATAAACTTGAAAGGGCACGACAACAATGCATCGGACGAACAGTTCTTTTGTCAAATGTATTTGGCCAGCTTCAAGACGTAATTACTGTTTGTTTCTTGATATCTGGATTAGTATTTTTTAACCCCTGGTTTACCATCATTTTATTTGTTTCAACTCTTCCCTCTTTTATTGGGGAGTATTATTTTAATAATAAAAATTACGTTCTAATTCGCAGCCAGATGCAAAGGCGGCGAGAAATGGAATATGTCAGTTCTCTAGGTACTAGTGACTTAACAGCAAAAGAAGTAAGGGCTTTTGATCTATCTACTTTTTTTATTGACAGATTTCGTATCATATCTAACAAGTTATACTTTGATATAAGGTCACTTGAAACAAAAAGATCGACCTGGGCCGTCATACTTGCGGTAACAGGATCGCTAGGGTATTACACGGCTTTCGTATATATAATTCAAAAGGTTCTTATGGGAAGTATATCAATTGGTGATTTAACCTTTTTACTGGGGTCTATAAGACAGGTAAGCGGAATACTTCAAAATTTGATGAAGCGTTTTAGTACTGTTTCACAAGGCGCTATTTACTTAAAAGATTTCTTCGAATTTTTTGAAATTGAACCTCAAATTAAGCTACCTGCTAATCCATGTCCATTCCCTAACCCTATTAAAACCGGATTTACTTTTGAAAACGTGGGTTTTAAATACAAAAACTCCACGAAATGGGCAAACAGACATCTTAATTTTACACTTCATGCAGGTGAAAAATTAGCTTTGGTAGGAGAAAACGGAGCAGGTAAAACAACCTTGGTAAAACTTCTTGTCAGATTATATGACCCCACAGAAGGTCGAATTTTATTAGACGGTGTTGACTTGCGTGAATATAATTTAAAAGAACTTCGTTCCGAGATAGGAATAATTTTCCAGGATTTTCTTCGATATCAGATGACAACAACAGAGAATATAGCGGTTGGCAATATCAGTGAAAAAGATAATTACTCTCTGATCGCAAAGTCTGCCAAAAAGAGCCTGGCTAACGTTTTTATAGAAAAATTGCCTCAACAGTACGATCAGATGTTGGGACGACATTTCAACGACGGAGTTGAATTATCAGGTGGAGAATGGCAGAAAATAGCATTGGCAAGAGCATATATGAGAGACGCTCAATTAATGGTTCTCGATGAGCCTACTGCAGCTCTCGATGCGAAATCTGAATTTGAGGTATTTCAACGTTTCTCTGAGTTAACTAAAAATAAGTCTGCTTTATTAATTTCTCATCGATTTTCTACTGTTCGAATGGCTGACAGGATTTTGGTATTAGAAAAGGGACAAATACTTGAAATTGGCAGCCATGATGCATTATTACATCAAAATGGTAAGTACGCTGAGTTATTTGAATTGCAGGCAATGGGCTATCGATGATTTTTTTAAAAGTGTAACTCAAATAGGTAACCTGCGTATTACGCTCAATTTATTTTTACCAGTGAAATTCTTCACATCCTGAATTAGAGGAGTAAGCAGCTTGTTTACTGCTAATTTTCTGATTGTTTTTAAGAAAAAAGTTGATTTATCGGAACGATATTTTCTACAATTAAATTTCTACTCAGAATTATTAAAAAAGGATTAAACCAGGCTTTTTTTGATTTTATTAATATCCGGCTACCCATGAATATTACACTATTTTGTTTGCCTTTTGCGGGAGGTTCGAAGTATTCGTTAAGTTTTCTGAAGAAAGTTTTGCCCCGTAATATTTTGTGTCATTTTCTTGAATATCCTGGCCGCGGTTCCAGAATTAAAGAAGATTTTGCCGAGAACATTTTTGAAGTGGTTGATGATCTTTACAATAAAATAGCTCCATTACTAAATCAGCCCTTTGCTCTTTATGGGCATAGTATGGGTGCTAAAATTGCTTATTTGCTGGCTCGGCGAATAAGAGAAAGTAATAAACCCGACCCCTTACATTTATTTATTTCTGGTACAGATGCTCCGTCGGTTCCTTCAAAAAGACCGCCCAAGCATTTGCTGCCCAAAGACGAATTTGTTACTGCTGTACGAGAATTAGGAGGTTTGCCAGATGAAGTACTGGCACATGAAGAAATGCTTGAATATTTTGAACCTATTTTAAGGGCTGATTTTAGGTTATCGGAAAGCTATTTTCACAAAGTCAACATGCCTTTAAAAATTCCTTTGACAGTTATGATAGGCGATCAGGAAGATATGGAAGAAGCAGATGTCTTGGAATGGCAAAGCGAAACGGTTGTTCCTATAAAGTTGCATAAACTTCCAGGCAACCACTTTTTCCTTTATAACAATGAAAAGGAGATAGGGGAAATTATTCAAGAAGCCTTAGTTAGATGATAGATATACGCTTTATAGAAAATAAAAAACCGTTGCTATCAGAATACATGCATTTACTAGAAAGCCTGCTGGGAAGTGCTGAAGTCGAGCAGGCGTACCGTTACAGAAGATGGCAAGATAAGCAAGCCTACCTTCTCGGAAAATTTTTGTTGGCTAAACTACTTGAAAAGCACGGCTATAGTAGAAAGCTTTTGAAGGAGATACGTTATTCAGAATACAAACGACCTTATTTGGCTGAAGTTGAAGTAGATTTTAATGTCAGCCACTCGGGTGACTTTGTTATTTGCGCTTTCTCGACCGATCAGAAAATAGGTGTTGATATAGAATTGTTTCAAAAAATTGACCTGTCAATCTACAACTACATATTAAATAACGATGACAGGAAGAGCGTAGAGATGTCAAAAGATAAATACAGCACTTTCTTCGATATATGGTCAGCAAAGGAAGCTATATTGAAAGCGCACGGATGCGGACTAGTAAATGACCTGGATAAATTGGAGGTAAATAATGAAACCGGGTTTTTTGAAAATACTATTTACCATCTTAAAAAGTTAGAAATCCATCCTTCTTATTCGTCAATTGTAGCAAGTTCAACTCCTGTAAAAAATTTAGAGATTAAAGAAGTTTTTATTAATGATTCTTCAGATATACTGGAGATGGTCGATTAATTTAAACTTCCTTAGACGTTTGAATATCTTTACCCGAATCAATAATTGTAAAGGATAGCGCAGGTGTTCCAAAATAATATTACTAACTCTAATCTTTTTTGCGGGTACTTCATGGCTGAAAGTTTCAGAATACGACATTCTTTTGTATTTAAATCTTCCATTGATTATGTATAATTGATATAAGAAACGTTTTTGTATCAGTTTTTTTAAATACCAGCACTAAAGACTTCCAATCCATTCCTTCATATTGTTTTTTAAAGCCTGAAAAGTAATACTGAACGAAGTCGCCATCGGGATAAATAGCCTTTATGTTACTTAAAGATGAATCAGGTCCTATAATTCTATTTATTGACTTTTTTTCCGCATTCATAAAGTCAACATCATAAACAAATCGTTTAAAATAATCACTGATCGTTAACTTAATCGGCTCGCCCGTACCTTCAAAAGTTCCCCATTTAATTGTTTTCTTATTGTTAGCTAATTCCATTATTTGTGACGCTGATAATGTTTTGTTTTTTAGTGAATCAACGATACCATAAGGTGAGAAGCGAATTCCGGACTGAGGATGAATAAATTGAGTAAGACGAGTGTAATCTCTATTTTTAAGCAATTTTACCATACTGTCTCCCAAAAACAATAACGTTGTATCGTTTCTTAACCCTCCACTTTTACCGGAATTCTCGTCCTTCTTGACAGCCGTATCATGTAACTGGTTATTATTGTCACCGATATCATTTGATCTGTTTTGCTGATTTTGTGAACAGCTCACAAGTAATAATAAGAGTATCGATACAATAAAAAAATTTGTTTTCATAAAGAATACGATAAAAACAGTTTAAAATTTGACTAGCTACCTTGCCGCACTACACTTCTTGCCACACTACACTTATTAACTCTTGGAATTAGGTGACAAAATCATGGTAATGCAACAATGGTGCTACGAAAAAATAAGCCTATCGAAGATAAACTGGTGACGGTGCTTCCCTCTGACTGTCTATCAACTTCAAATCACTCAACATAAATTATAGAAAATTTTAGTGAGAATGGATAGCCATCTAAATCGTGCAAGGAGCGAAGTGAGAGAAGTAGT
>JBBPZJ010000197.1:0-6526 GCA_038199395.1 Chitinophagales bacterium | reverse complement strand
TTAAGACTAATCCAAATGGAAGGATTTTACAGGGATCTATTATTTATTTGAAAAGAGACGCAGTTGAAAAAAATACCAGGCAAGTTTATAATGGGGTTATCAAAATAAGTTTTTTGAATAGAAGTGAAAAGCTAAAATCAGCTATCAAGAATGGGTATGTTATTGTTTTTCACCCAAAAAATACAGCACTTAGGTCATTAGTTGTACCAACAGAATCTAACGTGTTGCCCGAGATCGTTGTTACATGCTATGTTAAAGAAGGAGGTATAAGTTATTCAAATTGGATGAATATTTCAGGCCTCTCAGGAGGAGGATATAACGGATATTATAGTTCTATGGAGGGTTATGGTGGCGGAGGTGGAGGGAGCAACGTGAATGGGGGAAACAATTATGCAGGGTTTAATGGCCCCTGAAAATAATGGAGAATATTTAATTGATAAAAGTAGCAATGATGCTGAAATTAACGAGGATCATCCAATCTTAATAGATTTTGAACCGATAGAGACGTTATCTCCTATTGATATTGCAAAATACCTTAAATGCTTTTCTGCGATCCCGGATGAAGGTTCGACTTGTTCAATTGAAATCTTTTCAGACATTCCTGTAGACGATCATCCGGATTTATTCTTTAATTGGAATACTGGTTCTCCAGGTCATACTTTTCTTCAAATTAAAAAAAGCATTAGGTAATCAGACTGTTCTTCAAAATATAGGATTTTATCCGGTTCACGGGTGGAAGACCATCACCACGGGGCCGATAGAGGGTATGTTTGTAGATAACTCTGACCATGAATATAATGCGGGCATTAAAATGGAATTAACTCCTGATCAACTGAAGAGTACCTTAAATCAAATGAGCAAATTAGCTTCTCGAGTCAAATATGATATCGATGAATATAATTGTACCGATTTTGCGTTGGATGTTTTTAATTATTCGAGACCCGCAAATCCTCTCGAAATTCCAAAGTATCACCTAACAGCGAGTACTGCTCCTGATGGTTCCAATACTCCACAAGGGTTGTATAAAAAACTGGTTCAAATGCAAGGAGTAAGTGTGGAATCTCCTAATATTACTATTCCTCGGGTTAAACAATGGGCTGCTAAAAGTAATGTACCCTGTAACTAAAATTATTTTTATGAAAGTGATCAAGTTTATTACTCATCCTTATATTATTATTATTAGTTTTTTTGGGATATTAATTAGTGGGGAACATTTAGCAGGATTTTATTTGCTTTATCTACTGCTAGCTTTGCCTCACGGATCCAGTCACTCTTTATTAGCTTTGTTTGGAGTTATACTAATGCTGATAAGCTATTATAAATTTAAGCAGAACAAAACTTACGTAGTTGCAAGCATCATTAATACAACAGGGATAATGTTACTGATACTTTCATTATTTTTATTTTTCTATAATGACAAAGAGCATTACAACATCGCCACTTTTTACGAAACAGTTCCTCAAATAACTCTTTTTATTTTTGTCTCACTCTCCACTGTCTTCTTATTAGATAGTTTAATCTATTTATTCAAAAACTTCGGTATCTCAAAAGTTGAACGGCAGGTTTAAATCATCAAAATAATAGCCCTCTTTACATTCTTTTAACTTCTCTCTCAGCAGTGGTTCGTTTTATCGGGTATACTGCCTAAAAAAGAATGCATCTCCTTCTGTTAACCCATCATTTTCTACGTTCCAACGTAATAGTTGCTGTCAAGATTTCATGATTTATATCAA
This sequence comes from Chitinophagales bacterium, assembly GCA_038199395.1. GTDB lineage: Bacteria > Bacteroidota > Bacteroidia > Chitinophagales > Chitinophagaceae > Segetibacter. The sequence goes on along the minus strand of JBBPZJ010000197.1, from coordinate 4,793 downwards.
TTCAAAACCTACAACAATTCAAATAGTTTTGTAATGGAAGCTGTTAAAGGCTTTGCTTTTCCTACCAACGCAAATTTGAGCTTACGTTTATTGAATTATTTAACTGGTTGCTGGAAAATTGTTAGTTAAAGTTTCTGCTATGGCTACTATTTTAGAAAAGTGGAGCGCCCTTATTAATAACACTTTAAGTTCTTCCCTAAGCCCGGTAGAACTTGAAAATATTGCATCTATTAACAGTATTATTGCTCAGTCGGAATTAGAAAGAAACAACTTAAAAACGCTGCTGATCGAAGGAGTCATTGACAGGCAGAAAATAAGGGATAAGCACCAATATGTACAGGTAGTTCAAGCAATGGTTATTAGGTTGCTTGATAAATTATATTCTTGTAAGCAAGTTAAGGGATTGGATGACATGAGAGTGCATTTATATAATACGTTGGGTCTTCACCTGGAAGAGGTTTTGGGTTTTATTCAAGATTTTTTTAGTAATTATTTTGATAGGAATGAGAAGGTGCCTACCTATTATTTGCTCATTTCCGTAGAGGAGTTGTGCAGGCAACTGCAACATTTGCAAAAGCTATCGGAAGTCGGTGAAGTAGATAGAGAGCTGATTAAAATATTAGTCAGCAATTTCAAAACCTTTTGTTCAATAAAGTTATCAGGACCTACTTATAATGAGCTTTTATATCAAAAGAATTTAATGAACGATCTTTTATCCAACAATGTTCTTGAATCTGAAAGTTCTATTAGAGAGGTTCTATTTTATTTCAACTTCAATGATGATGATTTTGTTGCTTACCTCTTTGATAAGTTAAAAGGTGTAAGTGAGTCTTTCGGCTTGAATAAGGAGAAAATTTCCGCTTTACGCTATGAGCAAAAGAACGTTAACCAGTTGAGGTCCAAATTGAATTGCTATTTATCACCCAATATGCCTTCCTTAAAAGAACAGGTGAATAGTTGGTTAGAAGAAGAAATAAAATTTCTGCAAACTGAACCAACTTTTTCTGTACCCATAAAAACCGAAAATGAAGCTGACAACAAAATTCAAACCTCTCTATCCGTTTCAAAGCTCGATTTACTGATTAGGCTTATGGTTGTTGATAAAATCATTACTAATCGTGTAGTGGCTCAAGTTTTACGGATAGTGATTAGGACTGTTGCATCTGCCCAAGCAGAAAATATTGGCTTTAGCAGCTTCGAATCCAAATATCATAAACCTGACAGGGGGACTATTAGTGCAGTTAAGGAATTGCTTTTTAGATGGATCAAAATTCTAAATCAGCTATAAAGCCTTTGTTTTAAGCAAGTGAAGGTTATTGTTCTGCTTGAGTAAATTTCTTAGTTCCTGGTAATGATGACAGGTAAACCCATCATGCTGAAGTAATACATTTACAGGCCAGTTAAGTACATCTTCTAAAGTCCTGAAATTGTGATTAGATGCCATCTCCTTAAAGCTATCGGACAGCTCAATCTGATGTAAAGGCTTTTGTAATATATTTTCCTGCATTGAAATAAATATATACAAAGGAACGAATATTTTTAATATTGCGGCCTTTTTAGACCTCACTATTCTTAACCCTTTAATTCAATTTACGTCCCTTATTCCTCAAAATTTGGTTAAGGACAGCGATAAGAAGAAATTGAAGTTATTAGGGGCTAATATAAAGCGACTAAGGGAAGGCAAAAAATTAAGCCTTCGTGAACTGTCTTATGCCTGTAATATAGACAACAGCAAGATTTCTAAAATCGAAAAAGGATCCATCAATATCACTTTCACTACCCTCATGCAACTGGCTGAAGCTTTAGAAATTCATCCTTCCGAGTTACTAAATACCAACTTCAACTAAGTTTTTTAAAAATTTATCTCCTTGATTATCAGTGGGGGAAGGAGGGGAAGTCCTTCCCCTCTGGCTGGTCTTGCATGTTTTCTCAATACATATTTGCATTAGAAAATTCAATAAGCCGATTGGAACTGAAGGTTTTCAAATTGTAAAAATGTAAATTATGTTTAGTAGTGTATCATGGACAGAGTATCTAGCTGTAATCGCTTTTCTGCTGATTGTTTATTATTTATTCATTGGCGTAAAATTCTACTCATTCGAGTTACTATCAATAGTAAAAGGCAAACGTGCTCAAACAAAAAGCAAAACAAATGAAACGTTTAACGATAGAGTGGAGGACACTTCCATTCATTGTCAAAGCAATCAATCTGAATTATTTCCTTCAAATAACAGGCATGTTCCACAAATAGAGGAAGTTGATGAAACGTTTGAAAAAGTAGAAGAATTTACGACCAGACTTAAAGAAGTAATTGAGGAGGCTGCTTCTACAAATTCAACCAAAAAAGAGTTTATCCTATCACTGCACACTTTATTAAAAAATTATCACTTCTTAAAAGTCTCACCATTCCTGGTTGCTATCAATAACCTTATTGCTTCCGAATGCGAAAGGCACGGCTTCATTCATTTAAGTGCTGATGAACGAGTGATGTTATGGGATGAGTAATATGAAGCAGGTTTCCCAGACTCTCCACTGACAGGTGAAAAGGCTGGGAAGGATGGGATCTTTTTTAAACTTTTAATATAATCTCATATGAAAATGAAGTCTTTAAGTTCTACGAGTTTCAGCAGGAAACACTTTTTAATGTTAGGATTGACAGTTGGGCTAACTTTTATGGAATTAGCTGCAATGGCACAAGATGCTAATGCGGGTATTAATGATGCTAATAATAAAGTGCGCAGCTACTTTCAATCAGGCAGCAATTTAATGTATGCAGTAGGTGCCATTCTGGGATTGATAGGCGCAGTTAAAGTTTATCAGAAATGGAATGCGGGCGACCCTGATACAGGTAAAGTAGCTGCAGCATGGTTTGGTAGCTGTGTGTTCCTGGTGGTGGTTGTAACTGTAATTAAGGCCTTCTTCGGTATTTAATCATAAACAAACTCCTAATCCATGCAACAAATCCTGATAGACAAATTGCACCAATACATCACCCAAAATAATCCGGACTTGCTTATTGCGCTTCAGCAGGAAAGTGAGGTAAGTAATTTTTTGAAGGATAAAGTTGAATCTGTCAGTCCTTTAGTAGATGAGTTACTGGCAGATAATACTCCTGCATATATCATTGAAGAACGTTGTATTGATTATCTCACAGAGGACTTGCGTCCATCAAAGTTCAATTACCTGACCTCAATCTTAGAAGAAGAATTTGAAACTGATTATAACCGGCTTAAAGAAAATGGAATACTTACCTATGAGATAATTAATCTCATCGCAATCTGTAACCACGAGTTTGAGACTTTAGGCTTTTCAGAAGAGAATGAAAATGATCAGCATTTGCGCTATGTGGTTATAGGAGCAACAAGTGAATATTTAGAAAACAAACAGTGCAAGTGAAAATGTGAAGTATGGCTTACAATCAATTACAGAAACTTAATGATAACATAGCTGCTCTACGCATTGCACTTGCATGGGATAAAGAAAAGTCTCTTGATGTAGCGCAGGTCGAAGCTCTTAAAAAAATTTCGGGCTTTGGAGGGATTAAAGCTATACTATATCCTAATGCAGCTAAAGAGGAATGGATAAAACTTAATGCAATAACTGAAGACCTAAAGCTTTATGATAAAATAATAGAGCTTCATAGCCTTCTTAAAGAAAGCTTACAAGATCTGCAATATAAAGAGGCAATAGGCTCAATAAAAAATAGTGTGCTTACTGCTTTCTATACTCCGGCTATTGTACCTCAATCTTTATACGCAACGCTTAAAGAACATGATATTCAACCTAAGCGGATATATGAATCGAGTAGTGGTGCAGGTATTTTTATAACAGAGGCAGTCAAAGCTTTTCCTAACATTCAACATATAGCTGCTGTTGAAAAGGACTTTTTAACAGGCCGTGTTCTTAAAGCTTTAAGTAGTTCTTTTCAAGTTCCTTCAACTGTTCATATTGCCGGTTTTGAAAACACTCCTGCAAATGACAATGGCAAATATGATTTAATTGTAAGCAATATTCCCTTTGGTAATTTTTCGGTTTATGATGAGGCATTTCCAGATAAAGAATTGTCGGGTAAAATACATAATTACTTTTTTGCAAAAGGGTTAGATAAGATTGCTGATGGCGGCTTACTTGCTTACCTAACAACTGATGCATTTTTAAATAGCCCATCTATCTAATCAAATTGCAAGGTCATACTTATTTAATAAGTCTGATTTTATCAGTCTTACAGTTATGCCGGATAATCTGATGAACGATACAGGCAACACAGAGGCTCCAAGTCATCAATTAATTGTTCAGAAGAATGAAAGCAAACTGGTACTATCAACGGAAGAAAGAAATCTGATTGATACAACAACACAAGAAAAACGAATTTGGCTGTTATCATCTCAATAGCTATATCCATAGACTTCCTGAAATCATTGCAGGAGATGAAATAAAACCAGGCAAAAATCAGTATGGTAATGCTAACCAAAGTATATGGCAGCATGGAGATATAAATGCCGTTGCAGGAAAGCTAACTGAAACTATAGGTTGGAGATTCCGGACTATTGTGACCCACCATTCCGTTTTTATTTGACCCACCATTCGGCGATTTTGACCCACCTGTAAAAATCTTTGGTTTTTTGCAGGCACTGTTCATCCATTCGGCGATTTTGACCCATCCCTTTATCAGGAAAGATGTTACTTTTTCCATTTAAATAAATGCTGCCATTCCGGCATTTTGACCCACCCTGATAGATGCCTCCCCGAGCGCTTTAATGCTTTGAGCTTTTATGATGTCTTTTGCCCTTTTC
>JBBPZJ010000196.1:0-9012 GCA_038199395.1 Chitinophagales bacterium | reverse complement strand
TATGTTGGTCGCCAGGCTTGCCAATCATCTTTGCCTGCACATAAGGATAGCCGGTTACACCCGTTTCCGCAAGAAGCTTTTTATAATCTTCATACACTTTTACTCCTGCTTGCCCCGCTCTTTGAAATAGCAGCTCACGGCCTTCCGCTGTTGCCATCGTGCTCAAATCTAAATTAGATGTGTAGGAAGAATTACTGATGTTTTCAAACAAAGGATTTTCGCCGGAACTGCTGTAAGGAGCCGCAAGGTCCTGGCGAAAAAGCGGAACATTTTTAACGGAGTTGCCAATTCCATCATGGGTTTCATCGAAGGTGCCCACCGGGTAATTAACAGGATCTTCCAAATAAGCATCTACCTCTGCTTCGGTTGATTCAGCAGTAATTCCTTTTGAAGATCGCCCGGTGGTTTTACCCATATTGTTTAGCTGAAGGTTCACATAATAGGCTCTTGAATTTTGAGCAGTAGCCAGCAGCTTGCCTATGTTGAAAGTAAGCGGGGCCAGCCCGTCAATGCGCCGCCCGGCAGTGCCGCCATTGGGCATATTAAAGGCATACTTATCAGTAACGGTGTGGCATATAGCACAACTAACGCCCACCATGTCGCCCTTCATAATATTTATTTTACCATCTTTATTGCTGTCTTTTGGCACTATCCCAATAACGGCGTTTTCATTAATCAGCTTTTCTGTTGTCATCGGGTTATTCAGCAATGGCGCATTTTGTAAAGAGAGATCGGTTTTAAATTCTGCTTCGAGGGCTTTTCTTAATTCCGGGTCAACGGCTTCCATGTCAATTTGCAAACCTATCTCCAGCATTTTCTTTGGTGTTACTTTCTTTTCGGCCATGCCTTGCTGCATACGCATGGCATTAAACCAGAAACCCTCGTTGCCGAATGTTTCAAAACGAAAGATCTCTTTTCCCAATGCTGCATCGCCCAAAGGTTGTACTTCAGGTTTCTGTATATCCGCAGGCCCATCGTTCCCAGATGCCTGCATACTTTTAGCAGAACTGCACGAATTGATTGAAAGAACGCCTAACAAGACAAGGCAGAACAGCATAAAAATTGTAAGATTTATTTTTCTTACTTTCCACTTATTATCACGGAGTAAGAGATAGGAAGCTAACCGGCGGTAAACATTGTTTAATAACTGCATAAAAAGTATATTTTGTAATTATAAATCCGTTTATTGAAAACGTTGTAAAATCAGTCATACATTTAGTTTATTGCTGTTGTATTCTCCGGTAAATGCTCTTTCGGTTCCTTTATAAATTAGCACTCATTCATCTGCACGGGTCGACTCGTTGTATGGCATTGATAGACTTTCAAAATATTACGAGATCCTGATTTTATGAATATGAAGGATTTAATTTAGTATGCATTGCTATGCTATGCTATTTCATCTGATGATCTCACTTTACTATTTGAAGCTTTTAATGCTTCACCTGCGGTAAATATCGCTGCGCTTAGGAACAGTACATCTTTTAACAGAAACTGGCCTGCAGGCGAAGGACAAGGAAAACCGTAGCCTGGTTGCCACACGCCGGGTGTAGTTAACACAAAGGTGAGCGTAATGAGAAACATAATACTGGAGCCAAGGCTGCCAATATACGATGCCTTAGGAGCATAAGGCTTTATAGCAATTAAAATTGCCAGTATAATTTCAATAGTACCGATCACTTCGGCGAAAGTCTGCACACTCATCATATTAGCTAACCACGCTAAAAGAGGGCTGTTTACAGCGTGCTTATGAACACCTTCAGCCTCGTAAGCCGTAAACTTTAATGACCCTATCCATAGCAAAACAATTACAAGAGTATACCGGATAAAAACCGCTCCAAGCCTTTCAAGTTTTAGTCCATTATCGTTGCGAATTATTGTTGTCATGATTTACTTTTTTTATTGTTTGAATAATAATCCGGTCACCATGTAATATGAAACCAGCTTTTTTTATAAGGTTAATGCGTGGAACAAAGATTATTGGACAATTTACTATTATCCCTTCTTTACTTAATCCACCCAATGATGCATTTCGGGAGACGCTCCCGGTGTTCCTAAAAACGTTAGGAAGAAAGAGGCTCGTAACTTATTGGTACACCAATTTGAAGTCGCTTTAAAACTCCTGTTATTTTTTTATCCTTTACAACATATAGTAATGTAAATAATTAAAAGCTTATTGGTTTTATCCTGCAGGAGATGTTTGTCTCCTGCAGGATTGGTATAATTAATTATCGATACCATTATTACCATTATTGCCCTCTTTCATAACTACTGCAGAACCCTTAGGTCTTACAGTATTTGGCACTGGTATTTGAACGGGTTCAGAATTTTCTGTTAAGCGACCATCAGTTCCTACTTCCAGGTAGTGTACATTATTGTAATTTCCTGAAAAACTAAAATCAGGATTGGTATATTGGTTTACTATATATAAAATCTTTTCTGATGTTGAAAATGCTAAGGAAAAATCTTCACTTGTTTTTACATTCCCAGCACCCGGCACTGTATATTCCGGTCCTGAATTTTTCAACTCTATTTTTTGTAAAAAAGAAGGAGCCATTGGATTAGATGAATTAAACACTGAAACTGTATTTTCAGCAGAATTTAAAACGTAAAGACGGTGGCCATCCCTGGTTGTGCGAATCCAGCATGATGCTTTTCCGCCTTCTATAGCAGTTTTGTATGTTAGGGCACCTGTGCTGGTATTTATTGCATATACGCCCACTTTGGCTTGTTCAGGAAAGCCAACATATAAGGTAGTTCCATTAGGATGTGCCCACAAACCCAATGCACCACCTGCCGGTTTGTTTGGAGTAACTGCGGGAATAAAATAGGGCGTTCCTGGTACAGGAGATAGCGAACCTGAATTATTAATTTTGAACGAACGTAATGTACCTACAGGAGGCATGTGCATAAACCCGAGGAAGTCATCGCCAAAAAGAAACTTATGATCGGGGGACACTAAAACTTGAGTTGGAGAAGTTCCGGGAGTTGTTTCAAATTTAGAAACGAATGACAATTTTCCATTAGCATCTATAGTAAAGGTGCAATAGTTAGGAGCCTTTGCAGAGGGATGCAAGGGATCATCGCTTTTATTAACTATAAAAACAAAATTGCCAGATACATCTATACTACATGGAGTTTGCCCTCCTGACGGAAATGGTGACCCTGGCACATGTTCAAGTCCGCCATTTGATTTTATATAGAATACGGCAATTGTGTTGCTGCCAGAATTTACAGCCATTAAAAATTTGCCATCAGCAGATACGTGCAATTCATAGTCTGAGTCCAACGGGCCAAGTTTTTGCATAGGATTTGCTACTCCACTGCCTTTCGTATAAAAGGGTCCTCCAAATTGCTGAAGCCTGCCTTGGCCTACATGATGGTATGCTAACACAGCATTTTGATTATCGTGCCAGTCGTTCGTTTGAATGTAAAGGATATCATTTCTTTCTTCACTTTTGCCGTTATCTTTTCCTTCTTCGTTTAACAGGAAATTCTGTTTGAATTCTTTGCTGCAAGAAAACATAAGAGTTGCAATCAGGCCTAATAAAATTACTTTTTTCATATTTGTTTATTTGATGCTATAAAATTCAAAGTCAGTTTTACTGATGAATAATTTTTAATACAGCTATTCAGTGGGTGCTCGTTTCATTACACGTATTATTTTACCTTTCTTTTAGTATGACCGGTTACGTTCAGCACATAGACATTGTAATTGTTAATGATTGCCACATCTCTTGGTCATTATCGGTTGGAGCGCTGATGCCTGGATTATAATAAAGTGGTTAACTGATTCTGATTTAGTGCTTGCTACCCTAATTAAAAATTTTTATCTTGCTTGCGGAGGAACGAAGATAATTGGGCAATTGACAATAATACCTGCTGCATTTAATCCACCTAACGAGGAATTGCGGGGGCCTGTGGGTGCTCCTGCTTTTATGAAGCCATCAGCATACAATTCAATAATATTTATTGGGGCAATTACCTCCCTTTTATCGGTAGTAACGCGGGTTCTCATTCCTGCTGCAATTGCAGCGTCCGTCCACATTACAGGATGCACATCCCAAAGAGGACTGTAAGCTGCTGCATCACAGAAAGCACCAGGATCATCAGGATCTTCACAACCGGCCTGCTCCTGGAAAATATTCAAAGGATCGCCTTCGCCTGCTACTGCAGAACGAAGCCCTTGCCTGTTAGGGTTATCTTTCCCCATAGGGCCATTAATTACAGGAATTAAAGCTTCCCTTGCAGAGCGAAATGATTTATCATCAGCAGGATTAGGTGCTGCATTCATGTTGGGGGCAAATGTGCCTCCCTCAAGAGCGGCCAGGTCATCATCAGATGTCTCGGTACTTGAATAAAGAATTGGGAAGCCTTCATAGAACCCTCTTGTCAGCTTAATTTTTACCGTCATCTTTACTTTGTCCATACTAATTACTTTTTCGTGAACCCCGGTGCTGTTTGCGAGATGCGAAGCATTATATACAATTTTGCCGTCAAAAGTTACGAGAGGACTATAATTAGCATCTCCTGAAGAAGATGGGGTAGAGGCCGGATCGAGTGGAAATAGAAGAGGGCCGGGCACAACCTTTTTAGTTAATCCGAATTTTACATTTCCTGAAAATTTCAGCACTGGAAAATCGTTTACATTTTTAGTTCCGCCACTTACAATAGTTGCATTCTGCACTGCTTTTGTACCCATTGCATGCACCAGTTTGGGTGTCCAGTTTAAACCAAGCCTTATAGATTCATCAACATTATTAGATTCAGTGATAATAAAATAAACATCTCCTCCACTTGCATCCTGCCCCCTGTAAAGCGGCAAAACTGCTGTTGCTGCAATTGTATCAATTTCGGTGGCGCTGGCTAATTGGTTGGGGAGGCTGCCATGTTTTTTTACGGTGTCGGTGTTGTTTTTTTTACAGCTAAATGCAAGTATGCAAATAGCAGACAAATAGCAAAAGATCTGTTTCATAATTTTAATAAGTTTTATTTAAGAATGGTTAATAGAATTTGCTATACAATTCCGGTATTTATGAATTGAGGTTTAAAAAAAAAATGTGCCTACTAAATAGAACAAGGATTTTTACAAGAAATTTAATTGACCAGTTCCTACCCGCGGGAATACATACTAATCTTACATTCATCTTTATATAACTGCTAAGTACATTACAGGGTAAGTATGAGCAAAAATTAAAGATGATGTTTGAAAGGGGGTTAGGGAGCTACAATCTTCCTGCACAAAGGAACAGCTAAACGGTTAGGAAGTTATCACAGAAGTATAACGTTAGTATGCTGTAATTATACTTTTTGATTATTATGCAGCAGGGTTATATGGAGTGTGTTGTACTATCGGCATTACGATGGTAAAAGCATTGCCTATTCCTGTATTACTTTCTGCTCTAAAAGTATATTGATGAAGCAGGAGTATCTTTTTTATGATCAGTAATCCTAAGCCTAATTTTGGAGGGCGGTTGCCGGAGAAGCTGCTTTCGTCTTCATGATTATTAATCCAGTTTAATAACTCTTCAGATAAGGGACTTCCGTTATTTTCAATTCTAAAAACCAAATCTGTATTATCCGCTGTTATGGAAACTTGTATTTTACCCCCTTCAGGCGTGCTTTTAATAGCATTATCAATTAGGTTTTGAAACACTCTTTCCATCATACTAATATCTGCGTTCACCCACACATGATATAAGCATTCCGTACACGCCAGGCTCACGTTTTTTTCTGATGCAATTAATTGATAGATGTGGATGTTTTCGCGGACAATTTCCGAAAGTACAAATGGTTCTTTGTTGGGTTTAAATTCAACGGCTTCCATTTTAGAAAGTTCAAATAATTGCTGCACCATATTTTCTATCTGCGCTATCTTTTGCAGTACTAAATGCAGATATTGATCCTGTTGTCCGGTGCTTAATTCAGGGCCTGCCTTTTTTATAAGTAAAGTTTCGGTATACCCTTTTGCTATTGACAGAGGAGTTCTCAGGTCGTGTGAGATGGTAGCAATAAAATCTTTTCTTTCTTTTTCAGACTTAGTAAGCCGGTTAATATTATATACAAGCAAGTCCGCCAATTTATTAAAGGAATGGGTGATTGGCGCCATTTCATCATGTGCCTCTTTAGTTTCAAATCTCGCTGTAAAATCTCCACTTTCAAACCTGTCAAAAACAGGTATCATCCGGTTAAAGCCTCTCTTAATACGATTGATGTAAATGAAGCTGAAGATTACTGAAATAGCAATAATTACAAAAAGTGCTTTAAGAAGTAATCTACCTAAATAGCTGTTATAAAGTGTTTTTGTCACCTGCGGGTTGCTGCTTAGTATTACGTAGATGTACCCAAGTTTTTTTGTCTTGTTATTTACTTCTGCAGCCGAAAATATTTTGGGGTTAGATGGATCTCTGGGATCGGCGCCTTTAATGTACTTCTCTCCTTTTGCTTCAATTAATTTTTGAATGTTATGTAAGGGTACATTCCACAGCCTGATATCTTTTTCTGAAGCATGAAAAGCAATTACTTTTCCTGCAGCATCAAGAAAGTAAACTTCGGCACTTGGGCTTATTACCATGGCATTATGAAAGACAGAATCTGCTTTCTTTTTGTTTATTCCATTATTCTCAAAGGGGGAAGTAAATTCAGCGATATGTGCTGCTACATCTTTATTTAGCAGTTGTGTGCTTGCCTCATGAAAAGCGACAGTAGAGAAATAGGCAATGCCCATAAACAACAGGCATAAAGTTGTAATTAAGGTAAAAACCAAAATAGTGATCCGTCGGATTATGGGAAATTGTCTTTGTTTCATTCTTATCCGGGTTTATCTATTGGCAGTGGTTTTGACCAGTTCTTCTTTTGTTACTACAGCTAAGATAAAAGTTTCAGTTATTACATTATCTTAAACGCCTAAATGTTATACATCTGTGATAACTTTTGCTATACCCCCTAAAAAATAAATTTGAAATTATTGTCCTTTAAAAAAAGCTGGAATTTCAACTAATCAAGATACCCCTAAGCATACAAAAGCTATACTTCCGTGATAACTTCTTCATAAAATATTACTCCCTTTGTGTAAATTAATAGAACATGGCTTTCAAAATACATGCTTGATTTAGATACACCGGTTTTCGTGTTTAGCGGTGATGCAGATACTAAATTATCAAGCAGTTTTCTTCATACTGAATTTGTAAAATATTTTCCGAAAGCAAATTTTGAAGAGGTTGTGACTGCGGGCCATTTAATTCCCGTTGAAAACCTCAAATCGTAGCAAACCTAATTCTCAAAGCCCTGGCCCTGGGGGAAGAGAATTTGCACATCTTAACATTACCTAATCAAAGCTCCCTTTAGGGCGGGGGCTTAAACTCAATTATTATGTCAAAAGAATTAAACAATGCTGCCGCAGGCGGATTAGCAGGAATTGCCGGAGGATTAGCTCTTGGGGGAGCCGCACAAATAATATATAACCTCACAAGTCCTGCAGCTATTGAAAAGGAACAAAAAATAGAACCACGGCATCCCTTTATTGTACTTGCTCAAAAACTGGAGACTTTAGCAGGAAGGGAGAAAAGCGACTATTTGGAAAAGGTATTGGAGGCAACAGTGATAACGGTAACAAGTGTTTTAACCGGGGCTCTTTATTCGTCTGTTGAGAAAAAATTACCGGGTAATTGGTTAGCAGGCGCGGTTCTGTTTGGTACTACATTCTGGCTTGTTGACGACGAAGGTCTAGGGTCGGCAATGGGTCTTGTGGGCGATAATAAAAAGTATCCTGCTGAAGCTCATGTAAGGGGTCTCCTTGCTCATATTGTTTTTGGGGTTGTCACAGCAGCCGTATACAGAAGTTTTACAAAAGGTCTATAGTGAAAACAAGCCCCTGCCCTAATGGTAGAAGAGAGAGAAAAGAATAATGGCAAAGGGCGGGGCTTATTCGGAAAAACGATAACCCGTTCCCCACGAAGTGAGTATGTATTGAGGATGTTGAAGATTGGTTTCTATTTTAATTCTTAGCCGGTTTATATGTGAGGTAATAGTATGTTCATAGCCGGAAAAAGCAACTCCCCAAACTTGTTCTAAAAGATCGTTGCGGGTAAATGTTTTGCCAGGGTTACTGGCAAGCAGTAATAAAAGATCAAATTCTTTTGGTGTTAATTCAAGACGTTGGCCCTGGATAGAAGCCTTCCTCTTTTTTGCATTTATCACAAGCTCTTTATGAGCTATTTCTTCTTGTACAACATGAGCGTGCGGCTGGCTTTGTTCGCCTCTTCGCAGCAGCGCTTTTGTACGTGCCAGTAACTCAAGAACACCAAACGGTTTGGTAACATAGTCATCTGCACCCAACTCCAAAGCCAATACTTTGACACTTTCTTCGTTGTGAGAAGTCAACATCATAATAGGTGTATTAACATTTGTCTTTCGTAAATTGTTGCACAATTCCATTCCGTTTATATCAGGTAATGTGATATCAAGAATAAGTAAATCAAAATCTTCATCTTCAACTTTCTTCATTACGTCTTTTCCATTATTACAGGGAACAACGCAGTATAAAGTAGTATTGAAGTGCAGGATGAGAAGCTTTGTTATTTCGGGGTCATCCTCTACTAACAGAATTTTTTTCATTATTGCTTAACTCAAATTATTTAAAGTATTCTTTCATCAAGCGATGATCTGTTCTATATTTTTACAGGTCTTTAAAGATCATGTGAATTTATGTAAACAGTATAATCGAAATCAATATTTATAGCTTTTAAACTTTTATTACTTTTTGCAGTTCCTGCTGTATCTGTTTTAGCTCAGAAATGTCGTTAAAGGTAATTATAGCTCCATCTGTCTGGTTAGTTTCCTGTCGCAGATAGGGCATTGTCATTATCTGGTACCACTTTCCGTTTACCGCCTGTATCTCTTTTGTAATAACGCCTCCTTTCAAGAGCACTTGTTTTATATCCTTATCAATTGTTTCAAACCTTATGTTGGTTGACAGATTACTTAAAGGGCGACCAATATCACTTTCCTGAAGAT
>JBBPZJ010000195.1:0-39225 GCA_038199395.1 Chitinophagales bacterium | reverse complement strand
TCGTAAAAGCATTGAATTATTCAGAGAAGCAAATATTCCACTTCAGGCCGAGTTAAGTGTAATGGCGCAACAGTACGGGCAGATATCAGGAGCTATGGCTGTTGAAGTAAAAGGGCAGGAGTACACATTGCAACAAGCTGCTAAATTTCTGGAAGATCATGACAGGGAATTGCGTGAAGAGGTGTATCGTAAGATCAACGAGAGGCGATTGCAGGATAAAGATTCTTTGGATGATTTGTATACAACGTTGATCCAAAAGCGACATCAGGTCGCTTTAAATGCAGGCTTTGAAAACTTTCGTGATTATAAGTTTGCTGAAATGGGCCGGTTTGATTATACGAAAGAAGATTGCTTTAATTTCCACAAAGCAGTCAAATTGCATGTTTTACCACTTGTGAAAAAAATAAATGAGAAGAAGAAAAACAAGCTGGGTTTAGAGACACTTCGACCATGGGATACGGAAGCAGAGCCTGAAGGAATTGAGCCTCTTAGACCTTTTACAACGGGAGAAGATTTGACTGAAAAAGCAATTAAATGCTTTGAAGAACTTAATCCGTTTTTTGCCGATTGTCTTCGTAAAATGAAAGAACTGGGCCATCTTGATCTCGAAAGCAGGAAAGGAAAAGCGCCAGGTGGCTACAATTGCCCGTTGGCAGAAAGTGGTGCGCCATTCATTTTTATGAATGCAGCCGGACAAATGCATGATGTAACAACGATGGTGCACGAAGGTGGCCATGCCATTCATTCTTTCCTTTCGCATCCCTTGCCACTAAGTGCTTTCAAAGAATATCCTATGGAAATTGCCGAGGTGGCAAGTATGGCAATGGAACTGTTTAGCATGGAATTCTGGAAAGTTTTCTTTGATAAGGAAGAAGACCTTGTTAGAGCAAAAGAACATCAGCTAGAGAGAACTATCACCATTTTCCCATGGATTGCAACGGTTGATAAGTTTCAGCATTGGGTGTATGAAAACCCAAATCATTCACTGGATGAAAGAACGGAGAAATGGCTGGAAATACTGGAAGAATTTTCAACGGGCGTAGTTGATTTTTCAGGATTGGAAGAATATAGGAAATTTAGTTGGCAAAGACAACTGCACCTATTTGAAGTTCCTTTTTATTATATCGAGTATGGCATTGCACAACTCGGTGCCATCGGCATGTGGAAACAGTTTAAGGGCAATAAGGAACAAGCCTTGAGAAACTATATTAATGCCCTTAGCTTGGGCGGAACTAAAACTTTGCCCGCTTTGTATGAGGCCGCTGGATTAGAATTTAATTTATCTCCGGGTTACATTAAGTCATTAATGGATTTCGTAAATGAAGAATACTTGCAGATAAGTTAAGCGGCAATCATTTAAATAAAAACTCCATAGTCATTAAAAATAAAGAGAGCGTTTACCGGTAAGAAGCGCTCTCTTTTTATATAACAACTATTTTCGGCAATTACACCAAATCAATATCAAAATTTACCAGTTCGACAAACTCTTCGAGTCTTTCGTCAATATCTCTTTTAGTTATTTCTGTTAGCCTTTGAGTTCCAAATTTTTCTACACAAAAGCTTGCCATTGCGCTACCCATTATTATGGCTGTTTTCATGTTATCAAAAGAAATGTCTTTTGTTTTTGCTAAATGACCAATAAAACCGCCTGCAAAAGTATCACCAGCACCGGTTGGATCAAAGACATCTTCTAATGGAAGCGCCGGAGCAAAGAACACTTGGTTTTCATGAAACAATAGAGCTCCATGTTCACCCTTTTTTATAATCAGGTATTTAGGGCCCATTGTCATTATTTTATTCGCTGCTTTTACAAGGCTGTATTCATGACTTAGTTCTCTTGCCTCGCTGTCATTAACCATCAAGACGTCCACCATTGTCAGCACGTCTTTCAGATCACCCAGTGCTATTTCCATCCAAAAATTCATAGTATCCATTACGATTAGCCTTGGGCGCTTTTTCATTTGCTGAATGACGCTCCTTTGTACCGCAGGCACCAGGTTGCCCAGCATCAGGAACTCACAATCCTGGTAGCTGTCAGGAACAACAGGTGTAAAATTCTCAAGAACATTTAATTGAGTTTCAAGCGTGTCACGGGTATTCATGTCCATATGATAGCGACCACTCCAGAAGAAAGTTTTTTCGTCTTTTTTGATTTGAACACCTTCCAGTTGTACGCCTCGTGCAGTTAAAGCATCCAGTTCCTCCTGGGGGAAATCACCACCTACGACAGAAATTTGCTTAATAGGTTTTGTAAAATTTGAAGCGCTCCATGCTATATAAGTACCGGCTCCGCCTATAATTTTATCCGATTTACCAAAAGGAGTTTCAATGGCATCAAAGGCCATTGACCCGACAACGACTAAAGACATGTATGAAGATTTAAAATGATTACTTGTTCTAAGCTATCGGAGTGCGAAACTAAAGGATTTTTATAAAGCAGCCTAAAAACGAAAATTCACTAAATACCAATTATAAGTTAACAACCAAATTCGTCTTAATAAGCTGGTCAGATGTGAATCGTAACTACACCTTTTTATTCCATGTAGCCTACTGCTTTCTTCACCTGCGAACTTATAGTAATCAGCTCATTTTTTCCTTTTTATTGATGTTAAGGAAACTTAACATGATAAAAAAGGTAAGGGATGGACTTTTAATATCTTTGCGTTACGTCAAAGAGAGCTTGTAATATGGCAAAAATTAAGACAACTGAGAATAACAGCAAAAGGGAGTTCATTATAAACTGCGCCTCAAAACTATTTAAGGAAAAGGGGTATAAAGCCTCAAGTATGAGAGAGCTGGCTGGCCGGGTAGGCGTAGAAGCTGCAAGCCTTTACAACCATATTCAATCTAAAGAAGATTTGCTGAATGCAATATGTATGAATGTCGCAAACCGTTATACCCTTCACATTAGCGATGTTGAGGAGCACGAGAGCAATGTTATAACTAAGATAGAAAGATTGCTAAGATTCCATGTGCGTGAAATGATGGACAATTATGAAGAAGTGTATGTAACCGACCATGACTGGAGAAATATGGACGAGCCACACTTATCGGAATACCGTGAAATGCGCAGGAATTACCGGAAAAGATTCGCTGCTATTGTACAACAAGGAATTGATAACAGAGAAATAAAAGGAGTTGACGCAAATAGCGCCGTTATGATATTCATCAATGCCATAGGTGCAGTTGATCAATGGCATCGCATTGTGCATAAGGTAAATAGCAAAGATCTTGAAGAAAATATTATTGCCATTTTAGTTGACGGAATTAAAAATTAAACTTTCTCTAAGGCCCTCTTTTTTACTTCGAAATAATGATGTAAATTAAAAAATAACTTCTATTATCGGCCCCTATCCTTAATTTTGCGAAATTTGTCGTTAATGTCCAACACTTTATTGTCCAACGAATCTATACCTTCTGAAAGGAAAAAAGTTATTGTTTTAGGAAGCGGTCCTAATCGTATCGGCCAGGGAATTGAATTTGATTATTGTTGTGTTCACGGTCTCATTGCTATAAAAGAATCGGGTTATGAAGCAATTATGATCAATTGTAATCCTGAAACTGTTAGTACTGATTTCGATATTGCTGACAAATTATACTTCGAGCCCGTTTATTGGGAACACCTGTGGGAGATTATTGAACTTGAAAAGCCTTACGGCGTCATTGTACAATTAGGCGGCCAAACGGCATTGAAGCTGGCAAGAAAGCTGGATCAAAAAGGTATAAAGATCATCGGAACTTCTTTCGACGATATGGACATTGCTGAAGATCGTGGAAGATTTAGTGACCTTTTAAAAGAACTAGACATTCCATACCCCGAATACGGAACCGCCTATACTGCCGATGAGGCTATTGAAGTGGCTAACAAAGTAGGATATCCTGTTTTGGTGCGGCCGAGTTATGTGTTAGGTGGGCAGAGAATGAGAATTGTAATAAATGATGACGAAGTTGAAAGTGCGGTTGTTAGTCTGCTTAAGCATATCCCCGATAATAAAATTTTAATTGATCATTTTCTTGATCGTTGCCAGGAAGCTGAGGTCGATGCCATCTTCGATGGAGAAGACTTTCACGTAATGGGTGTAATGGAACATATAGAGCCTGCGGGCATTCATAGTGGTGACAGTAATGCGGTACTTCCAGCTTTTAATTTGACCCCGCTGGTTATAACGACTATGGAATTTTACTCAGAAAAAATAGCCCGTGCACTAAATATAAAAGGTCTGATAAACATTCAGTTTGCCATAAAAAATGATAAGGTATATGTTATAGAGGCCAATCCAAGAGCTTCACGCACCACTCCATTTATTGCCAAAGCTTACCAGATACCTTATCTCAACATTGCCACAAAAGTTATGTTGGGAGCTGCTAAACTAAAGGATTTTACATTCGAAAAAAAGCTCGAAGGCTTTGCCATAAAAGAGCCTGTTTTTAGTTTCGATAAGTTTCCCGGCGTTAGTAGAGAGTTGGGCCCCGAAATGAAAAGTACAGGTGAGGCAATTCGTTTCATCAAGGATCTTCGTGATCCCTACTTTAGAATGTTATACAAAGAAAGAAGTATGCATTTAAGCAAATAGAGTTTGTTTGCCGCCACTGTCACTTATCTCGACACCGATATGTTACTTACTTGTGCAGATTCTGACGTTATTCGTCTTTAGCGCAGAATTGCTTTAAATCAACTTGTTTGTTACATTAGCTTTAAATAAGTGCTATGAAACATTTTCTGCAGCTATTATTTCTTGCTTCATTATTAATAACTGCTTCATGTAAAACACCTAAAAATGTTTTAGCCGCAAAAGATGATGGAAAAATTGAAGTCGTCTTTGTACAAGTAAATGATGTGTATGAGATAGCTCCGATTGCCGGTGGCACAGAGGGCGGAATGGCTCGGGTAGCAACTATTAAAAAACAGTACAAGCAAACTAATCCCAATACATTTCTGGTGATAGCGGGAGATTTTTTAAGTCCTTCCGTTTATAACAGCCTGCAATACCAGGGAACAAGAATTCGAGGTGCTCAAATGGTGGAGGCAATGAATGCTGCGGGAATGGACATTGCAGTTTTTGGTAACCACGAGTTTGACATAACAGAAAAAGAGTTGCAGGAACGGATAAATGAATCTGATTTTTCCTGGGTATCAACCAATACTTTTCATGAAGTAAACGACTCAATTTTTCCTTTTAGCAAGACTGTCGCAGGTCCTCACGCATTTCCTGAAACCTTTGCTATATCTGTAAAAGATAATGATGGAACATCGGCCAAAGTTGGCTTTATCGGTATTACGCTGCCATCTAATCCTGCGGATTTTGTTTATTATAAAAATCAGCTAACTGCTGCACGGCAGGCGTACAATAGTCTAAAAGGTTCTGTTGATGCTATCATTGCAATAACGCACCAGGCTATAGCAGATGACATCATTTTGGCTAAAGAGCTTCCTGGTCTTGCTGCTATTTTAGGCGGGCATGAGCATTCAATGATTTTTAATAAAACAGGCAACGTTTATATCACTAAGGCTCATTCAAATGCACGTTCAGCTTACGTTGTTAAAGTAGATATTGATAAAAGTAAACACAGTTTCAACGTTCCGGTTCCGGAGCTTAGATATCTTAACGAAAGCGTTCCTTTAGATAGCAATACAAATCTGGTTGTTGAAAAGTGGAAAAAAATTACCGAAGACAATTATGCAAGTTTGGGATTTGATCCAAAAAAAGTTGTTTTAAACTCGGGCGACCCACTAGATGGCAGGGAAACTGAAATACGTTCCAAAACAACTAATCTTTCAAGGCTGGTTACTTCAGCAATGGCTTATGCAAGTCCAAAAGCTGATGTTGTTTTATTTAATTCGGGATCGATTCGTTTAGATGATATTTTAACCCCACCCGTTACTCAATATGATATTATTCGCACTTTGCCTTTCGGAGGAGGCATCAGGGAAGTGGATATGACAGGAGAATTGTTATTGCAGATTTTAGCGGCTGGCGTTGAGAATGTAAATACCGGAGGCTTTTTACAATCGGAACAAGTAGTGTTTGATAAAACCACTAAATCATTTGCAATTAACAACCAGGCAGTAAACCCTTCTAAAACCTATCGGGTAGCAGTAACTGACTTTCTGTTGAGCGGTAAAGAAACCAACCTTGGATTTTTAAACGAAACAAACCCTGGAATAGTTAAGGTTTACCCTGCTGAAACAGCGGCGACTAATCCACAGTCAGATATAAGAACAGCAATTATTATGTTTCTGGGGAGTAAGAAATAAGAAGGATAGATATTTAACTAAGCTAACTCTTTCTTAATCCGCTGCCGGTAATTTCTAACAGCCCGGATATCGCTATACGAAATATTTTCTCCTGCCTTTTCTTTTATGCCTGAATGAGGTAATTCTGGCTCAGCTTCCATTAAAGCGGTCACCTTTTCGAGAGTTGCATTATCCACAAGATCGAGTATGTCGACTTCTCCGGTAGTAACAAAACCAGCAAGATGACTTTCAATAGTACTTTGGGAGAGACTGCGCTCAGCACTTATTTCAGCAACAGATTTTCCCTCTTTAAACATCTGCAGGCTTATTCTGCTGCTTTCACCTTTTTCTGGTTTAGCAGAGATTTTTTGAATCTCTTCTGGCAATTGTACAGGTGGGCCTTTCTTGTTTTGCTCAACCATTTGCAGCAAGTCTTTCATCTGAGTTGAATTTTTTAAAGCCTTAGCCAACTGCAAAGCCTGTTGCATGTGTTGCTTTTTACGTTCGAATAAAACAAGCAATTCCTGCAATTCCTTTACATACCTCTTCACCTTTTGCTTATTCTTTACATCATCAATGTGCTTCTTTGTTGAGTTGTATAATTTATCAACTTCACTGATAAAATATGTTGAAGCGGCATCGGTTCTTTCATATAGTTTTTTATATCCATCCTGCTCTGCGGTAATAAAAAGATATTCCAGTTGTTT
The DNA here is from genome assembly GCA_038199395.1 of Chitinophagales bacterium. Lineage (GTDB taxonomy): Bacteria > Bacteroidota > Bacteroidia > Chitinophagales > Chitinophagaceae > Segetibacter. Next base: position 32,283 of record JBBPZJ010000195.1, on the reverse strand, counting down.
TTTGAATTTTTCTGCAACCTCCCTTTGTTCAGTAGCCATGCCTGCTAAATTGGAAGCCCATTGTAAACATTTCTCTTTGTCAGGAATTTGTCTGTCTTCATAATTTTCTGCATTAGTAAGAATAGCATCATATATTTTTTCCCACGAAAAGCTTTGCAATAGTGACAGGCTGATATACACTTTTTGTTGCTGCTCTAATGTCTGCTGTAAAACATCTTCTTCTATTTCCTGCTTTACATAGTCGACAACCCGTCTATCTGTACTAATGCAGTTTGGTAAAATACGGGATTTTAATACAAGGCCTTGTAAACTGGTTAACCGGCTGAGAGACACATATACCTGTCCTGCTGCAAATGATGCTCCGGCATCAATAATTGCTTTTTCGAAAGTCAATCCCTGACTTTTGTGTATTGTTATTGCCCATGCAAGCCTGATTGGGTATTGTGTAAAAGTGCCTAGTTCCTCTTCTTCAAGCGCATCATTTTCTTGGTTATAGTCGTAGCGTACATTTTGCCATTTTTCCTGTTCTATCTCCAGTTCTTCTTTTTCATTTGGAAACGTTACAGCGATCTTTTCACGCTCGATTCTGGTAACCGTTCCTATTTTCCCATTATAAAACTTCCTTACCTCTCCTTTATCGTTTTTAATAAACATTATCTGTGCGCCCTGCTTCAACTGCAATTGCTTCTCAGCAGGATAGGACCTTTCATAAAATTCGCCTGTTATTTTTGCATCGTAAGTATATAATTTTCCGGATAATTTATTTAACTCACGCTGGTTTATCTCATCCGCTTTATAATTGTGGCTGCAAAGCGTTATATAATTTTCTGCTTTGCGAGGTGAAAATTCAGGATGATAATGTTGGTGTAAAACCTCAAGATCATAAGCAGTACAACAGTTGTTTCGAATGTTATTTAGAATATTAATGAAAACATCGTCCTTTTGTCTGTAAATCTTTTTAAGCTCAATAAACAGGGGTGAAACATATTGCAGCACCTGGGCATCAAAGAAGAAAGGGCTCTTATAATATTGCCGTAAAATCTCCCATTCCTCGCTTTTCGCTACAGGTGGCAACTGAAACAAATCGCCAATGTACACCATTTGTACTCCTCCAAACGGTATGAGCGGCTGTTTTCTTACATGCCGCATTACTGTATCAACAGCATCTAATAAATCTGCCCTAACCATTGATATTTCATCAATGATCAATAAATCCAGTTCCTTTATTACCTGACGTTTTGATCGCTGAAGTCGCAAATTTTTCAATAAGCTATTCCGATTGTTTATTTCACCGCTAAACTCACCCCATACTCCTTTATCAGATGGAAGAAACGGACCAAATGGAAGCTGAAAAAAAGAATGAATCGTTACTCCTCCGGCATTAATTGCAGCAACACCCGTTGGTGCAACAACTGCCATCTTCTTAAAAGTATTATTCTTTATATATTTCAGAAAAGTTGTTTTTCCTGTTCCCGCTTTACCAGTTAGAAACAGGTGCTTATTGGTTTGATTAACAAATGCTACCGCTTTTTGAAAAATAGTATTCGAGGCATCAGTACTCATGGAATGAAAATCAGTAAAAGGACAATTTAAAGGTACAAGATACAAAAGGCATAAAAAGTATCGGTTTAGTATCAAGGGTGCGTGGCAGATACTTTTCGATTAACCTTCCTACATTTAAAAAGCTCAGTAAAAAATTACAAGTACAAGTAAGTAACACAACATTGTTATATCAATACAATTATGCCTGTAAACAAATAAAAGGTAAAATAAAAAAACTCTGCGTGTAAGAGCAGAGCTTTTATTTTTTACCAAAAATTTTTTTATTTTACTAAAGACAAAATTCCATTATCTGCATTTGACCCCGCAATATTTTTTTCCTCTATTAATGGAACTATATCGAAGCGGGAATTTAAAATAGTCGAATTGTGTGTGTACCATTGATCGGGAGAGTTGACAAAAAAGCAACTTCCCTCTTTTATAGCATCAATTATTTTTGTATGCAATTCATAGGGAACCGCAGGGCAACCAAGGCTTTTACCTATAGTACCTCTCTCTGTTAAAATATTTTCATTTACAAAACGTGAGCCGTGCAGAACGATGCCCCTGCTTTTTACTCTGTCATTTATGCCGGCTTCCATGCCATTGAAACGCATGCAATACCCGGCTTTGCCGCGATAAGTAGAGCCAGTGACTAAAAAGCCGACGCTACTTTTGTTAGAGTTATTGTGATTCGAAAAACTTGTTGCAAATTCATTTCCGCTGTTTTTGCCATGTGACACAAAAGTATTGAATAGCAAGCGTCCTTCGGCCAGGTTAATTACATATAACCTTTTATTGTTGCTACTCTGGCTGTAATCACAAATTGTCAGAATATTTTTCTTTCTTACGAGGCCCTTCTTTTCGAGGTATTCATAACCTTTGTAAGCACTAAAGAAAACATCTCTTTCAAGGCCATATGCTGCAAGGCCAATCAGGTCATAAATAGAATCTGATGATTTTTTTAGAAACGGAGAGTTTGCTGAATTAGACAATAATGAGGGGAAGTTTTTTTCATCCGGCAATCCTTTTTTGCCCTCGCCCGCAAAAGACTGAAAAGAAAAAAAGACGGAAGCAATTACTAAAAGTTTTCCTGTTGGCTTAAAAATTTCTGGCATAAGTTTAAAGTACGACAGTTATCAATTATTTGTTCTAGGACCGCTAAAGTAGAGGAATTATTGTACGAAGACAAGTTAAAAGTTCTTTGTACTGCCTTTTTCCCCCTTAGTCGCTGATTTTCACTAGCTTCTTATTTTTCATTTTTTTGGCCCGCGTGGAAAGTGATCTCTTAAAATTACATTCTATTTCGATCGGCAACGTGTTTATTTATTTATTTCGGTGTCTACATTCTACAGTTCTCACGCATTTCTAAAACCAACCTCTGTTTTTAAATATCCTAAGCATTATAAGTGGAACAACTAGCATGGTTGAAACAGTTATATAAAATCCCCACTTTTGATGTGCATATGGTATCACGTCGAAATTCATCCCAAATATACCTCCTATTACCGACGCCGGAGCTAATAAGCAGGTGACAACTGCCATTACTTTCATGACTTCGTTCATCTTGAGATTTACCTGATTTATATACAGATCCTGAAGGCTGGCTAAAACTTCGCGATAGTTTTCTGCCACATCATTTGCCTGCACTATATGGTCGTAAGCGTCTTTATAATACTTGTTTATCTTATCATCGAGTAGCTCGCTTTCACTTTTGATAAAGCCGTTAATCAGCTCTCTTACCGGTCCGACATTTCGCTTGAGTACAATCATTTCTTTTCTCAGCGCATTTAACTTTGCGAGCGATCTTTTATTGTTTATTCTGATGATCTCTTCCTCTAGTTCTTCTATTTTTTCGCCTAACTTTTCAATCACCACAAAATAATGGTCGACTATCATGTCTATTAAACTATAACAGAGGTAATCTGCGCCTCTTTGCCTTAAACGGCTCGTAGGTACTTTTAGCCTTTCGCGTATATTATTAAAAACATCTCTGTGCGCATCTTCCTGAAAAGTAATTACGAAGTTTTTTCCAAGCGCAATACTGATCTGCTCTTGTTCAACAGCGCAATTTTTAAAGTTAAAATAGAGCATGTTCAACTGGCAAAATAGTACTCCCTCTATTTCATCCATTTTGGGGCGTTGTCCTATACTTAAAATGTCCTCTACCAATAGTGGATGTATTTTAAAGTGTTGGCTCAGCGCTTCGACGTCTTCCTTTACAATGCCATCAATGTTTATCCAATTTACATTTTCAGTGGCGTTATAAATAAAAGTATCTCTAATACCTGAAAGTTCTTTAGCTGCAATAGTTTGAGGGTTATAGCTATAAACAAATATTTTTATTGTTTCTGCTGTTGTCCTGGTTGCAGGAATAGAAGGGTTATAGTTGAAAATCCGCTTAGTTCTATTTGTGTCAAATATTGGGTCTATCAGGTATTTCAAATATTTATCAGGACGCATTGAATAAAGGTAAGAGAAGCCCAGAAATTAATAAAATAAGCCGTCGCTACAAATTTTACTTAAAATCAATGTCTTTATAGAAGGTTTTTTAGTCGTGCATATTGAAGCAGCATAATAGTTTTACCATCCTTTATTTCTCCGGTGTCGATCATTTCCATCGCCAACTCAAAAGGTAGTTCCAATACTTCGATGTTCTCCTGCTCATGCTCAATACCGCCTCCCTCGTGAACCTTCATGGAGGAAGTTTAAGCAGCAACAAAAAAGTACAGAATTTCTGTCACAGATCCAGGAGACATATAGGCTTCAAAAATCTTTCTGACATCAGATACATTATAGCCTGTTTCTTCCTCCGTTTCCCTTCTTATGCAGTCTTCGGCATTGTCTTTATCAAGTAATCCTGCGCATGCTTCTATCAACATTCCATCTGCATTTCCATTTAAAAATGAGGGTAATCTAAATTGTCTCGTCAGGATAACTTTCTGCGCCTCTTTGTTATACAATAATATCGTTGCTCCGTTTCCTCTGTCGTATGCCTCCCTGCTTTGCTTTTCCTTGCTGCCATCTTTTTTTACATATTCATAAGTGACTTTCCTAAGGGTATACCAGTCGTCAGACAATATTTCTGTATCAAGAATTTTTACTTTTTTAATCATTTTAGCGATGAGTTTTTATTAATCATTGAAATTGAGATAATAATAGGCAAAACATCAAACAAGTTATATAAACGGTTTTTCAGAGGGTGTTACTAAGATTGTAGGGAAATAGTAGCAGGCATTGCACCTCGTTTTAGCAGAACTAAAACATTTCGTATCCTGTAAAATAGGGATGAGTTGCAGGTTTTAAGTTATTTTGTGGTCAATTTTTCCTAAGCTTCTGATAATGAAATTTCTGCTAACCGGTTTTCTATTTTTATTATTTTGTCCCAGTTCATTTAGCCAGCATACAAGCAATTTACCGGCAAGTGCCTGGGTAGACAGCGTTTTCAATTCTCTTAGCCGAAAACAAAAGATAGCCCAGCTAATGGTGATAAGGGCTCACAGCAATCTTGGCCAGGATCATGTTGATAATGTAACTGAGCTGATTAAAAAATACGATGTAGGAGGTCTTTGCTTTTTTCAGGGTGGACCCGAGAGGCAGGCAAATCTTACTAACTTTTACCAATCGATAGCGAAGACTCCCCTCATGATAACTATTGACGGAGAATGGGGGTTGGGTATGCGTCTCGATAGCATCATTAGTTTTCAACACCAAATGATGATTGGCGCAGTCTCAAATGCTCAACTGATTTATCGGTTTGGGCATGCCGTAGGTGAGCAATGCAAACGACTTGGAATACATGTAAACTTTGCCCCGGATGTTGATGTAAATAACAACCCCAACAATCCTGTCATCAACGACAGAAGCTTTGGTGAGGATAAATATAAGGTGGCACTTTTTGGAGTTCAATATATGAAAGGAATGCAGGATGCAGGCATAATGGCTTGTGCAAAACATTTTCCCGGTCATGGTGATGTAAGTGTTGATTCGCACCTCGATCTTCCTGTTATTAATAAAACTCGTTTACAGCTTGATTCACTGGAATTATACCCGTTTCGGCAGATGATTAAAGAAGGAGTTGGTAGTGTAATGATTGCACATTTATACATTCCGGCAATTGATACCATTGCTAACCAGGCAACCTCTCTTTCTTATAAAAACGTAACAGGTCTTCTTAGAAATGAGCTTGGTTTTAAAGGCCTTACGTTTACGGACGCATTGGAAATGAAAGGAGTTAGCAAATTCTATCCGGCGGGACAGGCTTCTGTCCAATCCCTTATTGCCGGTAATGATATTTTATGTCTTCCTGAAGACATAAAAGGCAGCATAAAAAAAATAAGAAAAGCTGTAAGAAAACGCCAAATCGACAAAACTGATTTCTATGCCCGTGTTAGAAAAGTTTTGCTCGCAAAATATTATCTTGGATTAAATCACCAGGATACTATAAAAACCGGCAATATTGCAAGTGACATCAATGCCCATACAAACGAAATAAAAACGGAAATTGCTCAAAATGCAATTACGCTTTTAAAGCGTGCTGATAAAAATGCTATTCCTCTGGCGAGTGGTCAGAAAATAGCTTTTGTAGGTATTGGATTAGATAAAGAGAACGCATTCGCAACACGGCTCAAGCAGGATTATAATGCAGATATTTTTACATTCAGTTATAAGGAAGACTCTTCTGCAGCAGGTAGCTTATTAACGAGGCTCGGTGATGAGTACGACCGCCTTGTAATTGGTGTGCATAATTATAGTAGGAGACCTGCTGATCAGTATGGAATTTCATCTGCTGCCTACAGTCTTATTTCACAACTGCACTCGAGGTATCCCGTTGTTACATTTGTTTTTGGAAACCCATATGCAATAAAGAATATCGGAGTATTGCCGGCTAATTTGGTCGAGTGTTATGAAGATGATGAGATAACCCAACAAGCTGCTGCAGATATTTTACAAGGTAAAATAACGGCAAAAGGAAAGTTGCCTGTTACAGTAAGCGAAGAGCTGCAGTATGGAACAGGGATTATTGAAAATAATTATTTCCCTTATGTTTCTCCTGAAAGTGCAGGTCTTCAATCATCCGTGCTTAGTCGGATTGATTCTATTGCAAATGACGCTATTGCCAAACATGCCACTCCGGGATGTGTTGTACTCGTTGCCAAAGATGGCAAAGTTGCATTTCAGCGATCTTATGGCTATACCGGGTACGATAGTGTTCAGCCGGTTAATAACGGAATGATGTATGATCTTGCTTCTGTTACAAAAATTTCAGCGACAACAGTGTCTGTAATGAAGTTATATGAAGAAGGAAGATTGGATATTGATAAGACTTTAGGAGATTATTTGCCTTGGGTAAGAGGAACAAATAAAGAGAAGCTGGTGCTAAGAAATTTATTATTACATCAGGCAGGGCTTGTTGCTTTTATCCCTTTTTATAAAGAGACAACTGATCGCTCGGGTCATCCAAAACCTGAAATTTACCGCCACGTTCGCACCGATTCATTTTCTATTAGAGTCGCCGACAGTTTGTACATGAGACACGACTATATCGATACAATGTATAGCCGTATTCTTACCAGTACGTTGAGTGCCCCAAACGAGTATATCTACAGCGATAACGATTTTATATTTATGGGGAAAGTGGTGGAAGCTATTACAGGCAAACCACTTGAACAATATGCGAAAGAGACGTTTTATATTCCCCTGCAAATGACCACCACAACCTTTAAACCATTAGATTTTTTTCCCGTCGACATGATCGCTCCGACTGAAAATGATACAGCCTGGAGACAGCAACTGTTAACAGGTGATGTACATGATCCGGGGGCAGCAATGTTTGGCGGTGTGGCAGGCCACGCAGGATTGTTTAGCAACGCTTATGATCTCGCCCAGCTTTACCAAATGCTTTTAAACGGGGGGGAACTCAACGGGGTAAGATACTTAAAGAAAGAAACTATCGATAAATTCACGAGGTATGCAAGTAGTATTAGCCGTCGTGGTATCGGATTCGACAAGCCTGAAAAAAACAATGTGACCAGAAAGGTTCCGTATCCTACAAAAAGTGCCTCACCTGCTACTTTCGGTCATACCGGCTTTACAGGCACCTGTGTTTGGGCAGATCCGGCGCAAGACCTATTGTATATATTTTTATCAAACCGTGTATCACCCGACGGAGAAAATAACAAGCTGCTTCAAATGAATGTAAGAGGAAATATACATGAAACGATTTACAATGCATTGCAAAAAGCAAAATGAACGTGAGGTGATTAGATTCTAACATAAGTAAAGGAGTTTGGGAAATTGCTATTCAAAGTAGTTTGGTCTAGTTGCTCCTTCTTTAAACATCGGTACAGTCACATAAAACCTTTTGTTCCTTCTTCTATCGTAACTTGTATGCCGGTACGAAAACGAGAGATTTATTTGTAACATTTACTTGCTTTTGCACTGACACTTCAAGCGGCAAAGCGATCATCTCAAATGAGCGGACAATGAAAACACATGCGCGCAAACTTTGGGACTTCTTAAAGTCAAGTTATTGGTTTGTTCCCTTGGTAATGATGGGGTTAGCAATTGTTGTCTGGCTGTTTACCAATACCCTAGATCACCTGCTCTCCTCAAGGTCTAAAAGGGCAATAGCATGGCTGTACTTAAGTGATGAGGACTCGATGCGTACATTGCTGTTAACTATTGCCGGTGCCATCGTTGGTATTTTAGGTGTGGTATTTTCCATTATTATGATACCGCTTTCCATTGCTGCGTCTCAGTTCGGGCCAAGATTACTTAGAACTTTTTTACGTGATACAGGTACTCAAGTAACGCTAGGTACTTTTACCGCCACCTTTATTTTCTGTATAACCGTGCTTTTGCAGCTGTCACAAAAAGCCGTACATAGTCTACCCCAGATTTCAATAAACGTCGCCTTGTTGTTAGGTCTTATAAGTTTTGGAGTGCTTATTTTTTTTATTAATCACGTAGCTATATCTATTCAGGCCCCGGTTGTAGTTGCAAGAGTAAGCAGAGAGTTGCATACTGCGATTGACCACGAGCTGCCAGATTACCCGAATGCTGCGTCTGCGCCTGCTACGGAGAAGCAATTAGCAGCCAAACACTCTGTTATTAAAGCTGTTAAAAGCGGATATGTACAAGTACGTGATAACGACCAGCTTATGCAATTGGCCACGAAGCATAATCTCGTGCTGCAGTTAATGTACGAACCTGGCGATTTTATTGTGAATGATACTCCCATAGCTTTAGCATGGCCTGCAGAGGTGTCATCTTACGCCAGCAATGCAATCAACTCCGCATTTATCCTGGGATCAACCCGCACCTTAGTACAGGATGTAACCTTTGGAATTAATGAACTTGTTGAAGTTGCGGTAAGGGCATTATCACCCGCTATCAATGATCCTTTTACTGCTATGACTTGTCTTGATTGGCTCGGATCTGCCTTGTCGCAAATATGCAGTCGTAAGTTTCCCCAGCCAGAGTTACATGATAATCAGGGTAATCTGCGCCTTATTAGAAATCCTATCACCTTTACCAGCCTCGCAGATGCTGCCTTTAACCAGATACGTGAAAACGCAGGTAGCAGCACTGTAGTTACGATGCGTTTAATAAATACAATTAGAAGGGTGGCGCAACGAGCTCAAACAGATGAACAGCGATTAGTATTATGGCATCACGCATCACTAGTACAGCGCAGCTTTCACTCTAGGGTGCGTGGGGCTACTGACAAGGAGAATATTATAAAATGTTATGAGGATATAAGGGAGATGCTTGGGATCCATGAATAAATAAAACTTCGTTGTTTTTCTAAAGAAATAAAAGCACCCGGCTAATTATAATTACATCACTATATTCTCTTCCTCGAAATCGATTGCAAGTTGGGTTGGGTTAATATTAAAGCTTAGTCTGTGGTATTTGCATAATCCATATTCCTGTATGGCAAGGCGATGTTCTTCAGTACCGTAGCCTTTGTTATTACTCCAGTTGTAAAGGGGAAATTCGTGATGAAGGTTCTGCATGTATTCATCCCGGTAAGTTTTAGCCAAAACACTTGCAGCAGCTATTGATGAGTAAAGACCATCACCTTTTACGATGCACTTGTGCTTTACATCCCGGTAAGGAGTAAACCTGTTGCCATCGATAATTAAATACTTTGGCTGTTTTTTTAGATTGTCAATAGCCAGGTGCATGGCTTTAAAGGAAGCACGTAATATATTAATGCGATCAATTTCATTATGATCGACTTTAGCCACACTATAGCCTACCGCTTCTTTTTCAATTACCGGTCGAAGCTCATTTCGTTGTGCTGCGGTTAGTTGTTTGCTGTCATTTAAAAATGGATGTTGAAAATCCTTTGGAAGAATAACTGCTGCGGCAAAAACAGGACCTGCATAGCAACCTCTTCCGGCCTCATCGCAGCCGGCTTCTATAAATCTTTTCTGGTAATAAGGTTGGAGCATTTATACTGCAAAAGTGTGTTGTTGTATTTAAAATTCGAAAAAAAGGTGTGAAGATTCATCAAAAAGTTATCACCATTTTTTTCCCATTAATTTTGCTGTCAAATAGCGATGTAAAGAAAGAAAATACGCATTTGAAATAAATTATGGATCAGGATAGGTCAACGAGAGTTGTAGCGAATTGGATTTTTTTAGGAGTGGCAATGTTAATTATACAGGTATTGTTGGGGGGAATAACAAGATTAACCGGTTCCGGATTGTCGATAACGGAGTGGAAGCCGATTATGGGAGCAATGCCGCCAATAACCGAAGTCCAGTGGCAACAAGCTTTTAGCAAGTATCAGCAGATTGCACAGTACAAATATCTCAATACAAATTTCACTCTTAGCAATTTTAAATTCATCTTTTTCTGGGAATGGTTTCATCGCTTATGGGCCAGGTTAATAGGAGTCGTCTTTCTTATTCCTTTTATTTACTTCCTGCTAAAAAATTACCTTAAAAACTGGATGGTAGTACCGCTGGTGATACTTTTTTTACTGGGAGCACTGCAGGGAGCGATAGGATGGATAATGGTACAAAGCGGCCTAAACGATAATGACCTGTACGTAAGTCATATAAGGTTGGCCGTGCACTTTATGGCAGCAATGGTTTTAATTAGTTATGCTTTGGTAGTTGGGCTAAAACTATCAGTAAGGCCAGAACAAAGAGTTGCACAGTCAAAATTGCTAAAAGGAGTGATAGTAATAACGGCTTTAATTTTTTTACAGTTAATTTTTGGAGCCTTTATGGCCGGCTTAAAAGCGGCGGCTGCTGCCCCGACATGGCCAGACATAAATGGGATGATAGTGCCCGAAGGAATATTCAAAGGAGCCTTTTTTCACAATATCGTTTATAGTAAAATAGACGTTCATTTTGTGCATCGCACACTTGCCTACCTCATTGGATTATTTATTATCATCTGGTGGTTTAGTGCCAGATCTGTTACGTATTCATCTGCTTTTAACAAGGTGAAAAGTTTGATATTGTTTTTTGTAATTGCGCAGATCATTCTCGGAGTTTTAACAGTACTTAAAAGCCCAAAAATGATCGCTGGAAAGTTCGGTGCTTTCGAATGGCTGGCACAAGCCCATCAATTAACAGGCATGTTACTCTTGTTATCAACCGTTGCGGCAACTTATATTTTAAGCAAAAAGGAAACAATTCAGCATGAAAAGATCCTTCATAGGAATGCGACATAAAAGCGCAGGTGCAAAAGGCGAACCGCTTTATAAACTCAATAAAGGTGATCGTTCAATTCAACTTTCCTTTGTTGATGACATAAACAGCTTAAAACACTTTTTAATGATATCCACTTTAAACTCTTCTCCTGTTTCAGCGGGTTCACCATCGATATGAAAGGGCGCATGTTTAAGGTTACGAATAGTAAGTGAAGGGGTCTGAAAATAGAGTATGTTTTTTTGAGACATATCGTCTACCAATTGCTGCAGTTCATTATTACCTCTTATCTGTTGTAAAATTGCAAAAGGCAGTTTGGCCTTATGCATTTTTTGTACAATTACAATATCAAGAAGACCGTCATCCAGATTGGCTTTTGGAGCAATAGTAAAGTGATTACCAAACTGGTTACTGTTTGCTATGCTTATAAAAAAGGCATCAGTGTAAAACGAAAAATTGTCAAGAACTATCTGAAATTGATAAGGGTGCGCTTTAAAGTATTGAACAAGGCTTTGCTGGGTGTAAGTAAGTAAGCCCCGCGATGCTTTATTAGCAAAGTCATGAGCTACCTGTGCATCGAAACCAAGGCCGCTAAGCATGCAGCTAAAATGATCGTTTATTGTAAAGGCGTCGACATAACCGGTATTTCCTTCAAAAACAATGTCAAGAGCCTTTACCGGGTTTTTAGGAATGCCAGCGCCGAAAGCAAGCCCGTTGCCACTTCCCATAGGAATAATTCCAAAATTTACTCCTGTTTCATGTAAAGTGGAAACAACCCGGTTTACAGTTCCATCACCGCCCGCCATCACCACATCCGTTATAGAATCCTTTTCTATTTTATCTTTAAAATAATCATAATCTCCTGCAGCATTCGTATACAGTATTTCAAAATCAATAGACTTGGCTATTGATTTTTGCCTTATCATTTTTTCTAAACCTTCTTTCTTGAGGGTGCCCGATACTGGATTTATCAGGTAAACGATTTTTCTTTGCATTGCCATCAGTTGGTTTAATTCCACTCAATCTTACATACAAAAATGCTTCTGACTCTTATGCGAGCCGCCATTTTTTTATCCTTTGGTAAAGAGGTGGTATAAATAAAAACAGGTTCTCTGTTTTGTATCATTTTTTTTAAAGCAAAAGCATTAAAACATACAGAGCCGCTTTGTTTATTTAATTGAATAGTTTTTAAAGTTTTATCATTTGCTGCATCTAAATAAAATGTTCTACTCCAGCCTTTTACATCATCCTCGCTATAATACTCTAAAGTAATCAGATCAGTCTTTTTTAGTTGACTTGCAGTAAGAAATGCAACAGCATTTTGCTGTTCTACCTCACCTTTAAAAATTACCCGCTTATTTAAAAGAATCCTGCAACTATCATTTGCATCTGCTTTAGCATAAGTAAGCAATAAAAAAGCTAACAGAAGTCTTGCTACCTTAATCATCTTTTCTCTTTATTGGCGCCGAAGTTCAGGTCTTTTTGAGGGAAAGAAAGCTTATTAAGCAAAGATTACCATTGGATTAACGCACTAGCCCAGGTAAAGCCGCTGCCAAAAGCTGCAAGGCAAACCAAATCACCCTGTTTTATTTTACCTTCCTGCCATGCCTCGCATAGAGCAATGGGTATGCTTGCTGCTGTAGTATTACCGTATCTCTGTATATTGTTGTACACCTTTTCCGACGGTAATTTCAACATCTTCTGTATCATTTGACTTATTCTCAAATTTGCCTGATGAGGAATAAGCATGTCAATTTGCGAAGGTTGTAAGTTATTAGCCTGCAGGGCTTCCATGATCACTTCCGGAAACTTTTCAATAGCTTTTTTAAATACTGCCTGGCCATCCATTTTCGGAAAATTCTGCTCCTTATCTATCATCGCATGAGTCATAAAAGCTTTTCCCATATCATCGTTATCAAAATCAGCAAAATGCTGCCAGTGGTTTCCATGTGTGCCGGGATTATACATGGCCAATACTTCTGCACTCTTACCATCGCTATGCAAGTGAGTGCTTAAAATGCCTCTATCTGTTTCCTCGCTCGCCTTCAACACAACCGCTCCAGCGCCATCACCGAAAATAACACTTATATTTCTTCCTTTAGTACTAAAATCAAGTCCAAAAGAATGTTTTTCGCTACCTATAACCAGAATGTTTTTGTACATCCCTGATTTAATAAACTGATCAGCGACACTGATAGCATAAACGAATCCACTGCATTGGTTTCGAATATCCAATGCACCGATTTCACCCATTTTCATCTCACGTTGAACAAGAACGCCGCAGCCGGGAAAGTAATAATCGGGGCTTAGTGTAGCAAAAACAATAAAGTCGATATCACTTGGTGTTATGCCTGCTCTTTCAATAGCAATTTTCGCCGCTTCGATGCCCATTGTGGTGGTGGTTTCTGCCTCTCTGTCTGCATATCTTCGTTCCTCAATTCCGGTTCTTTCCCTTATCCACTCATCACTTGTATCCATGTATTTCGTCAAATCTTCATTGGTATATACATTATCGGGTACATGCATACCAACTCCGGCAATTATACTTTTTGGCATTTTCAATCATTTTCAAATACCAAAGTAATGTATTTAGAAATGATCTGCAGATTAAAATATAGGTAATAAAAAGCAGGTTTAAATACAAAAATGAAGTGTTTTTGCGAGGTAACTCAACAGTATTAGGAGCGTTTAGATTCTACTTTTATCCGTTGGTAATAAGAAAAGGGAATTTTAATAACTTGGATTTTATCAATGTTTTTGTTGTGTTTCTGCTACATCTTGTGTCAGTACATTCTTAACTTTATTTACATGAATCCTCAGACGGGCAAATACCTCATTTTTATTGGCGTTTGTATAGTGGTAATTGGCACCATTATTTATTTTTTTCACGATAAACTTTATTGGCTTGGCAAACTTCCAGGCGATATAAGAGTTGAAAAAGAAAACTTCAGATTTTATTTTCCTATCACCACCATGACAGTATTAAGCCTTCTGCTTACGTTGATTGTAAACATCTTGAGAAGACTGTAGCTATTGACTGTAAAAGGCAATTCATAAAAGTGCATTATAAGGATCGTTTACAGGGAATAGTTCTCTATAGCAAATATTTCTAAAGGGGAAATAGTTGTTTTAAGGGGCAACCTTTTTATTTAGACTTCGTACGTAATAAGACAAAATCTACCCTTCATGCGAAAACTTTACTTCCTCTTTTTACCTCTTTTCTTTTTTGAAATTACAAGCGGACAGACCACTCGTACCATTGTCACCAATAGAGACAATACTATTTATTCTGCTTTTACGGGTAATAGTAATGGCGCCGGTCAGTATCTCTTTGCAGGAAGAAACACATCATTAAATCAAAGTTCGATACAAAGAGCATTGTTGTATTTCGATCTTAGCCAAATTCCTGCGGGATCTGTAATTACATCTGCTTCGCTTTCGATATATGTAAACAAAAGTGCCCCTGCAGGCACAGGAATTGAATTGCATAAAGTAACTTCTGCATGGGGGGAAGGAACATCTGATGCGGCAGTAATTGAAGCATCAGGTGCACTTGCCACTCCTAATGATGCCACCTGGAACCAACGGCTATATCCATCAACTAACTGGACAACCGCTGGAGGAGATTATCTGCCAGCTATTTCTGCATCGGTTCCTTCAATAGCTGCCAGCATAAATGCCGCTACTTTAATCTCAATGACAAACCCCGTTTTAGTTACCGACATTCAGCAGTGGATTGCAAGCCCCGCATCTAATTTTGGTTAGATAATAATATCGGATAATGAAGCTGCAGAAGGGTCAGTTAAAAGAATTGCTTCAAAAAACAGTCTTACCACTTCTCAGGTACCCTCTCTAACAATAACATACTCTAATAGCTTACCTGTTAATTTAAAAGGTTTTTCCGGATCGATCAACAAGCAAAATGCTTTGTTGAAATGGTCTACTGCTACAGAACTCGATAATGATTATTTCGAAATCGAACACAGTTTAAATGGAAAAGATTTCACAGCAATTGCAAAGGTAAAAGCAAACGGATCTGGCACAACAGAACATTCTTATACTTACCTGGATGAAAATATTACCGCAGGAAAACATTTCTATCGGATAACAGATGTTGATAAAAACGGGACTAAGCGATACTCTCAAGTAATAACTTTATCTTCAGGCGCGGTGTCTGCTTTGCAATTGTACCCCAATCCTGCTGTATCATTTATATCTGTTGCAGCATCTTCATTGCTTCAGGGAAATGAGTTTACCATCAGTTCTCTTACCGGGCAAACGGTTGTAAAGGGCGTAATAGGTAAACAGCAAATAGATGTGCAGAAACTAACGTCGGGCAATTATTTGTTTAGCATAAAAACAAAAGATGGAGAATTGATAAAAACTCAATTTCTAAAAAGATAGGAAAGAGTTTTTTTAGCAAGCCAAAAACAGAAAAACCCGGAATAAATTAACGGGTTTTTCTGTTTTAGTATTGATCATTTAGCAGGGGAGCGTAAGTTATGAGTGCCCTCCTGTATTATCATTTCCCTCACTTGCATCTGCTAATCCTGAAATTCCCCCTGTTGCTCCACCCATGTTTGTCTGATTTCCCGTATTTTCTTTGGGTTGTTTAGCTTCTCCCTCTACACCTCCATCTGCTATTTTGGGTGAAGGCCCCGTACCAACGTTTGCATTGGCGTCTTTAGAAAATGTACTTTCTACACCAACTTTTTTGCCTTTGTTTTCTTCTCCTCCGGCAAGGTCATCATATTTAGTTTCGAGATCCATAAAATTAATTTTATGTAATTATCAAAATTTCATGCCATTTGCAATTTACGATAACTTTTAAGTATTATTAAGATTATAGTAACCATCATCAGAGTAAAAAGCGGTTGCAAAAGCGTACATTTGCGCTCTTAAAACCCCTGCTCCTCTTAAGGGGGAATTTTTTTAAGGGGAATATTTATAAAAATTTAAATTTTTTGGGGTCTGGGTATGAATATCAGAAACATTGCCATCATTGCGCACGTTGACCACGGTAAAACTACATTGGTTGACAGAATTTTACATCAAACTAATGTTTTCCGTGCTAACCAGGAAACCGGTGATTTAATTATGGATAGTAACGACCTTGAAAGAGAAAGAGGTATTACTATTTTCAGTAAAAATGCTTCGGTTGTATACAAAGGCGTAAAAATTAATGTTATTGATACTCCTGGTCACGCTGATTTTGGCGGTGAAGTAGAAAGGGTATTAAAAATGGCGGATGGCGTTTGCCTTTTAGTCGACGCTTTCGAGGGACCAATGCCTCAAACACGTTTCGTGTTGCAAAAAGCACTGCAATTAAATCTTAAGCCAATTGTTATTATTAATAAAGTAGATAAGCCTAACTGTCGCCCCGAAGAAGTACACGATGCAGTGTTCGAACTTTTCTTTAATCTCGATGCCACTGAAGAGCAACTGGATTTTCCAACTTTTTATGGGTCAGGAAAGAATGGCTGGTTTAACAGCAAAAACGAACCTTTCGAAGATATTACTCCATTGCTGGATGGTATTTTAGAATATGTGCCTGAGCCTAAGGTTGAAGAAGGAAACCTGCAATTGCAAATTACTTCTTTGGATTACTCAGCTTTTCTTGGCCGTGTCGCTATCGGTAAAGTAAACCGTGGAAGTATTAAGGAAGGACAACCTTTTAGCCTTGTTACTGCAGATGGCATTAAAAAGTCAAAAGTTAAAGAACTTTACATTTTTGAATCTCTGGGTAAAAGAAAAGTTAGTGAAGTGTTAGCGGGTGATATTTGTGCAGTTGTTGGATTGGAAGATTTTACAATCGGCGACACCATTGCAGATTTTGAAAATCCTGAAGGTCTTGCGGTAATTAGCGTGGATGAGCCTACGATGAGTATGATGTTCAGCATCAACAACTCACCCTTCTTCGGCAAAGACGGAAAGTTCGTTACGTCTCGTCACTTGCGTGACCGATTGATGAAAGAGACTGAAAAAAATCTTGCATTACGGGTGGAGGATACCGATAGCGCTGATAGCTTCAATGTTTTTGGTCGTGGTATTCTACATTTGGGTGTTTTAGTTGAAACGATGCGTCGTGAGGGTTATGAATTAACTGTTGGTAATCCACAAGTATTGGTTAAAACAATCGATGGGAAAAAATATGAACCTTATGAAGTTTTAGTAGTAGATGTACCCCAGGAACTAAGCGGCAAAGTAATTGACCAGGTAACCCAACGTAAAGGCGAGATGTTGATTATGGAAAGCAAGGGCGAAATGCAGCACCTTGAGTTCGATATTCCTTCGAGAGGTTTGATCGGTCTTCGTTCTCAAATGCTGACCAATACCCAGGGCGAGGCTGTAATGGCTCATCGGTTCAATGAGTACAAGCCGTGGAAAGGTTTTATTCCCGGAAGAAGCAACGGCGTATTGATTTCTAAGAATACAGAAAAAACGACCGGATATTCAATCGACAAATTGCAGGACCGCGGTAAGTTCTTTGTTGATCCGGGAGAAGAGGTTTATACGGGTCAAATAATTGCAGAGCATATTAAGCCGGGAGACCTTGTCGTAAATGCGACTGAACCTAAAAAACTGACGAACCATCGTGCAAGTGGAAGTGACGATGCTTCCCGTATTGCTCCTAAAACTTTGTTGACTTTAGAAGAATGTATGGAGTATATACAGCAAGATGAGTGTATAGAGGTAACGCCGAAAAACATTCGTATGCGTAAAGTAATGCTAAATGAAGAAGACAGAAAGCGTGATTCTAAAAGAGCTGAAACAGTAGCATAATTTCTATAAAACCATATTCTTACAAGCTGTTCTCATGTAGTTGAGGGCAGCTTTTTTATTTATCTAAATTTTTCTGTCTTATAATTTATTCTTCGAGAGATGTGTATTTTGGGGAACAACATTATGTTTACCTTTTTACAATATGGAACAGTTTTTTATGTAGATAGACAACAAAATCTAATTAAGATGGAGCGACTGTTTGAAGCAAAAGCGCCTTTCAAAGATCAATATGCTTTATATAATATCTACCGCTTAACTCCGCTTGAATATAAAGCTGAATTAATTTCGGATAGGAATGGTGAGTACGACTGCGCAGCTCCGAGAGAATTAATTATTAGTAAAAATGATGGAGATTGGCAGTCGAAAGATCACCTGTTTACCGACTTAGTAAAAACAATTGGAGTCGAGATTGATGTATTTAACAATGGATATGGTGCGCTTTTAGGGCGTATTGGTATTGAGTAGTTCATAGAAATAAGGTATTAGTAATCCTTCTTTCGGGGTTGACTATATAATTTTCACCATGTACAATATTGCTTTTTTTAAGCATAACACTCCTTTTATAGAAATTTGTTCCAATACCTGACTGCAATTTTTTTTGCTACTTTTGGGCCTTATGGGACAGAAGAAATTACAAAGGTTTGCAGAAATAAAAGCATTTAAGAACGTGCTGGAATATCCGATTGGGATGAAAGGAGAGTGGAAAAGCTTTTTTCAAAATAGCAATCCCATTACCTTAGAGCTTGCTTGTGGAAAAGGTGAATACGCTGTTGGTTTGGCCAGGTTACACAGCAACAGAAACTTTATAGGATTAGACATAAAAGGCAACAGGATGTGGGTTGGAGCAAAAACTGCTTTAAACGAAGGATTGAATAATGTAGCATTTATAAGAACGCAGATTGAAAAAATTACTAATTATTTCGAACAGGGCGAGGTAGCAGAAATATGGATTACTTTTCCCGACCCACAACTGCGCCTCAGCAAGGCTAAAAAACGTCTAACCCATCCTCGTTTTCTTCGATTATACCAACTCATTATGGGAGCCAAGGGTATTGTAAATTTAAAAACGGACAGTCCTGATCTATATAACTTTACTAAAAACGTTATTGACTTACTTGACTTGCAATTACTAGCCGATTACAATGATGTTGATAACGAAACGCAATTGAATAGCGATTTGAAAATTAAAACGCACTATGAAAAGCTCGATATTGCAAAGAGCAATCGAATTCATTACCTCAAATTTTCTCCCAATAAAGAGATGCCAATAACAATTGACGAACGATTAAAACAGTTACTTATTGAGACAGAAGCTGATTGAGGACTTAGACTTTTATTATAACAAAGATGGATTTGTTGTGATGACAGAAAGATATCATCTGGAAAGAGGTTTCTGTTGTGGTAATGGGTGTAAACATTGTCCTTATAACTATCAAAGTGTGCCGGAACCTAAAAGAAGTGAATTATTAGAAAAAAAGAAAAGAGAAAATCGTATTAATAATAGTTGAAAATTGTACTGATTATTAAAAAATAAACCACAAAGACACAAATACTTCAAGTTCCTTTAGAAGCCGGAATAACTTGAAGTGCTTCATACCCTTGTGGTTCTTTTTTTCTTAGTTCAAAAGGTTATTCGCCAATAAATATTCTGCTATTTGTATAGCATTTGTTGCGGCTCCTTTGCGAAGATTATCACTTACTATCCACATGTTCAATGTTTTTGGCTGGCTTTCATCTCTTCTCAATCTGCCAACAAATACATCATCTTTTTCATGAGCCCACAGCGGCATCGGGTAAACCTGCTCTTGTATATTGTCTTGCAAAGTGACGCCCGCTGATTCTGATAAAAGTTGCTTTACCTCGTCAAGATCAAAATCATTTTCAAATTCGACATTCACGCTTTCACTATGTCCCCCAATAACGGGTATGCGCACAGTAGTCGAAGTAAGCCTTATACTGTCGTCCTGCATAATTTTTTTGGTCTCGTGTACCATTTTCATTTCTTCCTTGGTATACCCGTTCTCTAGAAAGACATCGATTTGAGGTATTACATTTAGATCAATAGGATACTTGTAAGCCATTGGTCCTTCTTCACTTTTTCTTTCGCTCATAAGTTGTTCTACTGCTTTTACACCCGTACCTGTAACACTCTGGTAAGTGCTAACTACTACCCTTAAAATTTTATACTTCTTGTGTAATGGTTGCAACGCCACCACCATTTGTATAGTTGAACAGTTAGGGTTTGCGATTATTTTATCTTCCTTTGTCAGCACTTCAGCATTTACCTCAGGTACTACCAGTTTTTTGTTGGGATCCATGCGCCAGGCGCTTGAGTTATCTATTACAGTTATGCCTGCCTCTGCAAATTTGGGCGCCCACTCCAGTGAGGTGCCTCCTCCGGCAGAAAACAGCGCTACGTCTGGTTTAGCTGCTATTGCATCTTCCATGCCCACCACTTTATACTTCTTACCTTTAAAGTCAATTTCTTTACCAACTGACTTTGATGAAGCAACTGGTAATAACTCCGTTACCGGGAAATTTCGTTCTGTCAGTACCTGCAACATTTTTGTTCCGACAAGGCCTGTGGCGCCTACAACTGCAACTTTCATTTTTCTTTGTTTTCGGTTTGTTATTAAAAAGTTTACTTATTAAGCTTATTAAGCCAACATGATTTCTTCTTTACCTAGCCTCAATTGCTCACTTGCAACTTCATATTCCCATTCCCATTCAATTTAAAGCCCTTTAATGGACATTTGCAATAGCGGTGAAAACATATGTTTTTAAGCAGCCAATGCTAGCACAAGCTAGTTTCCATCAGGCCATTTTTATAAATTAAATCAATTAAAAAAGCCTTCCAGTCGGGGAAGGCCTTACTATAATTTATACTTGTACAAACGAAGTAACGGCTTCCATCAGGGAAGCTGTTTATTTAGGCGTTTTGTATCTAAATTTAGGAATAACACAGCGGCGAAATTATATACAAAATAAACGAATGGCAAAATTTTTTTAAGATTGAATTAGAAATGGGTCTATTAATATTAGATTTATATTTCTTATCAAACCATAGCAATGACTTATGTAACAAGGCTTTTTATGTTTCTTATTGCCGGTTGTTCTTTACTTGCTTCGAATCTCTATAGTCAAAACCTGGAACGATATGGTTTAGTAATAGATGAAATTTTTGCAAATCCCACGCCTGTTGTCAGCCTTCCGAATGCTGAATATATTGAGATCAAAAATACCAGCGGTAAGAGCGTTAACCTTCAGGGGTGCAGACTAAGTAGCTCAACAAGCAAAAGTGCTCCTTTTCCCTCTTATATATTGCCGGCCGATAGTTTTCTCATTATAACTGGTACCAGTAACAGTGCCCTTTTTGCACCTTATGGACGGGTTTTGGGTATTTCATCGTTCCCTAGTCTCAATAATAAAGGAACAACTTTGTCTATAACTTCAAAAGAGGGATTAACCATACATGCTGTTAGTTATATTGAAGCCTGGTTTCGAAATGATGTGAAAAGTAATGGTGGATGGAGTTTGGAAATGATAGATACAAAGAACCCCTGCGATGCTCTGAACAACTGGAAGGCAAGTACCGATGCAAAGGGTGGAACACCAGGCCAAAAAAATTCTGTAGATGCCAACAATCCCGATAATATTGCTCCCGCTATGATAAGGGCCACCACGTTGGATAGCGTGACGATTGTTTTAACTTTTAACGAGCCTCTTGATAGTGCCAAAGCTGCTACAGCAGCTAACTATAATATAAGTGATGGAGTTGTTCTTTCAGGAAAGGCTATTGCCCTGGCGCCAACCTTTACCACGGTAAAACTTATTTTGTTTACCCCTCTTAAGAAAAGCACAGTGTATACTGTTACAGCAAATAATATTACAGATTGTAGTGGTAATGTTATCAATGCAATTAACACTGCCAGGGTTGGTCTGGCGAGTAACATTGATAGTTTAGACATAGTAATAAATGAAATTCTTTTTAATCCAAAACCTAATGCTAATGATTATGTCGAGTTATATAACAGAAGCAATAAAATATTTAGTTTTAAAGATCTTTATGTCGCTAACCGTTCAAGAAGCAACAATACTTTAGGAGGTCTACATCAATTAACCAGAGACAATCTACTTTTTTTTCCTGGCGACTATGTTGTTATCAGCAATCAAGGTTCTGTTGTTAAGCAGAATTACGTGGCAAAATATCCCGATAACTTTATAGATGTTACTATGCCATCTTTTCCTGATGATCAGGGAACAGCGGTGATATTAAATGCACAAGGACAGGTAATTGACGAGTTGCAATACAACGCGAAATGGCATTTTGCACTAGTAGATAACGAAGAGGGAGTTGCTTTGGAACGAATTGATTATAACAAGCCAACACAGAGTAAAGACAACTGGACATCTGCAGCGTCTTCGGCAGGATTTGGAACACCTACATATCAAAATTCTCAATTAAGAAGCGATTTGACAACACAGGGAGAAATGAGTATCACACCTAAAACATTCTCTCCCGACAATGACGGCTTTGAGGATTTCACTACTATTCATATTAAATTAACTGATCCCAATTATGTAGCGAATATCACCATTTTCGATGCTTTCGGCAGACCGGTAAAAAATCTCGCTAAAAATGCGACCCTTTCTTCAATATCTTCCTTTCGATGGGATGGATTAGACGATAAACTTCGGAAAGTTCCGGTCGGTATTTATGTCGTTTATATTGAGGCCTTTAATTTAAATGGCAAAAAGAAATCTTTTAAAAATACTGTTGTCGTAGCCGCTAAGTTTTAGAAGTATAGCTCTTGTTTGTATTTTCATATATTTCTGCAGTCAATAAAAAGCAAGTATGCAAAAATAGTAAGCAAATACTAGCAGTTCTTACAAACTCCCGTTACCAGCACATCGATTATTTTAGGCTTAAATCCTTTAGGCAGCGTTACATCTGGCGTCACTACGGCATCCATGCAATAAGTAACGTTACAATGATCACAAACAAAGTGTACATGATTATCGTGATGATGGCCACTCGACGAACATTCATCTTTGCAAAGGGCATATAAAGTAGAATTATCAGCAGTGGGAATGGTATGAATAATTCCTTTCTCAACAAAAGTCTGCAGTGTGCGATAGATAGTTACTCTATCAAATTTTTCTCCTGTTTTTTTCTCAATATCATTGTGCGCTAATGCACCGTTATTACCGAGAAAAACCTCTAATATTTTTCTTCTACTATCTGTAACGCTTAGCTGGCTGCGTTTAAGTAAATCATCGATAGATATGGTCTTCATACCTGTTTTTTTACTAATCTTTATTGTGGCTGGTTTCCGAAAACACCATTAACAAAACCGTTTGGGCCCGGTTTTTCTTTTAGCAAGCCTGCGATGTCTTTACTAAGCTTCTCCATTTCATCCTTTTTTAAGGCATCATACACGCCGCCTCTTACGTTTCCACTTTTATCTACCAACGCTAAAAATTGAGTATGTATAAACTGATCTTCTAATTTTTCTACATTATTTGCAGGGTCATCGAGTAAGTAACTTCCTCTTGCGGCCTTATACAAGCTATCTTTTCTACCTGTAAGCAGCATCCACTTTTTAGTGTCTATCTTCATACTGTCGGCATAAAACTTTAGTCTTCCAACACTGTCAATTTCAGGTTGTACGGTATGGGCAATGATTAGAAAATCCGGTTCATTTTTAAATTCCGCATAAATCTTATTAAGGCTCATGTTTAGTTTCGGGCAAATGCCCTTACAAGTGGTATAAAAATATTCTACAACAGTCACCTTTCCTTTCAGATCATTTTCGTCTATTGTCTTTCCGTCCTGATTGGTAAAAGAAAATGGTTTTACATAACTAACCGTAGGAAGTTTGGCCTTCCAATTATCAGTACCGGCAAATACAAAATAGAAAAATACGCAGGTCAGTATAACAAAAAAAACCAGGTATCCAACAAGCTTTTTCCTCATGAAATTTTAATAAGTCACAAAGTTACGACGGGTACTGTTAAAGCTTTTACATTTAAAAGCGAGTTTTTAATATTTTGCAACATTGTTGCAACTCATTACTTTTGCAGCTTCTAATATGAATAAGAAAATAAACTGGGACACATTAGGTATTACGGCTTCGGTAGCTTGTGCTGTTCACTGCGCTCTTTTGCCTCTTTTCTTTACCAGCTTACCTATTTTCGGCATTAATGTAATTGAAAACACCCGGTTTGAAATAGTAATGGTTTTTCTTGCATTTGTTATAGGTATTTATTCTTTGTATCACGGCTTTAGAAAGCATCATCACAGCGTTCTGCCATTAATTGTGTTCGCTGTCGGATTTATGTTTCTTATATTGAAGTTATTTTTTGTGCAGTACGAAAACTGGCTCCTTCTTCCTGCTGTTTCAGGAATCATTTCCGCTCACATCATCAACTACAAATCCTGTCAGGTGCATAATCAAGCACACAAAGAAGATTGTAATCACTAATTTTTTTATAACTAAGAGTGGCTTTCATCACTATCGTTTAGATAAATGAATAACTAATATTTCCGTCCTTTTCATCTTTTAACGCAATCCCAAGCTGCATCAACTGTTTTCTTATAGAGTCGGAAGTTGCATAATCTTTTTTAGCTTTTGCCTGCTTTCTTAATTCGATCAGCACTTGCAAAACTCCTTCAAGTGTAGAAAAGTCGCCTTGCAGTTCGCTCTGTAAACCAAAGATGTCCTCCACAAATATCCTCATTTTTGATTGTAGCAAATTAAACGTGTCAGGCGCTAATGCTGACGGCAAAATGTGTTTGTCTTTTATTGAGTTTATTACCGGAACAATTTCAAACATATTGGCCAGCACTTTGGCAGTATTAAGGTCATCATTCATAAACTCATCAAACTCGCCAAGCAAGGCTAAAATTTTACTGTCAAGCTCTCTATCTACTTTTTCATCGTTGAATTCAAATTCATTCAACTTCATTTTTTTCAGCAAATCATAGGCCTCCCAAAGTCTTTTCAAGCCTTTTTCGGCGGCTTGTAATGCTTCATTACCAAAGTCTAAAGTGCTGCGATAATGGGTTTGCAAAATAAAGAACCTTATAGTCATTGGGCTATAGGCTTGTTCTAACATGGGATGATTTCCACTAAATAATTCGCTCAGCTTAATAACATTATTGTAGCTTTTCCCCATTTTTCTGCCATTAATGGTTATCATGTTGTTATGGATCCAGTAACGGGCAGCCAATTTATGATTGCATACTGCACTTTGTGCAATTTCGCACTCATGGTGGGGAAACTGAAGGTCCATTCCACCACCATGAATATCGAATTGATCACCTAAATATTTCGTACTCATTGCAGAACACTCAATATGCCAACCGGGAAAACCGTCGCCCCACGGACTTGCCCAACGCATGATGTGTTCTGGAGGTGCATTTTTCCAAAGTGCAAAATCCTGATTATTTCTTTTTTCTTCCTGGTTATCCAGGTCACGTGTAGTGTCTAATTGATCATCCAGCACCCGGCCACTTAAAATTCCATATGGGAGTCCTTTTTCAGCAAAGTCCTTGTTGTACTTTTCTACATCAAAATAAACGCTTCCATTTGTTTCATAGGCGTAGCCGTCTTTAATAATCTTTTCAATCATTACAATTTGCTCTACTATATGGCCTGTCGCTGTCGGTTCTATGCTCGGTTCTATCGTATTAAACTGTTTCATCGCCCAGTGAAACAAATTGGTGTACTTCTGTACAAGTTCCATTGGTTCAAGTTTTTCAAGCACTGCTTTTTTGCTGATCTTATCTTCAGCCTCGCGTCCTTCTTCTTCAAAATGGCCCGCATCTGTTATGTTTCTTACATATCTTACTTTATAGCCAAGGTATTGCAGGTAACGGTAAACAATATCAAAAGTTATATAGGGCCTGGCGTGACCAAGATGACTTTCACCACTTACTGTTGGCCCACATACGTACATGCCAACCAAACCGGGAGTAATGGAGTTGAAAACTTCTTTTTGACGGGTTAAAGTATTATACACTTTAAATGAAGACATGTTATTATAAATTGTTAGACTAAAATTTTTTAAAAAAGAGGCACAAAAGTAACCTAACCGACTATGAGCAGCAACAGCAGAAGTAAAGATTGCAAATGGTAATGTGTTCCATTAATACTTTGTGTACTTTGTGATGAAGAGATGAAAGATACATAAAATCTTAATAAAAACGAATTTTGAGTCGCAGCGTGTATCGGGAAACTGATGTGGACTAAAGAGTTAGTAAATGAGAATGGAAGAGTTTATTATTTGATACCTATATCTGCTACCAACATCAGGTGGTCACTTAAATCTTCATCTACAAGATCGAACTGCTGAACATAAAAATTGTTGTCAGGCAAAATATAATCAATTCTAAGGGTCGGCGCAAGTGCAATGTACGTGCGTCCAATTCCTAACGACGTCGCAAGAAAAACATCGTTCCAGTTTTTTCGAATGTGAAAATATGTGAAGCTGTTAGGAACGTCGTTAAAATCTCCGCATATAACGCTGGGATAAGGCGAATGATCTAAGGCTTGCCTTACTATGACAGCCTGCTCACCTCTTTTTGTATAAGCAAGCTTCATTTTTTGAAGTAAATTTTTTGAAGCCGGTAAGGTTTTGTTCTCAGTGTTCTTTATAATTTCTATGTCATCATAGTCTTCCTGCTTAAATTTAAATGACTGAAGATGCGTAGTAAAAATGCGAACTATTTTTTTTGGTGTTTCTATATCGGCATAAATTAAGCTTTCACTTGAGCTGCCGGGAAATCGAATTTTACCTGAGTCGACAATTGGGTATTTTGAAAAAATAATGCTACCGGCCTGGTACCCTTGTTTACGTCTTTCATAATCGCGGGAAAAATAATGGTAAGGGTAGTTGTCTTTAAATTTGCCTACATTGTTCTGGGCCACAGAATTATTAAATTCCTGCAAACAAATAATGTCTGGTTTCTGAGCTATAATAGCTTCAGGAATGGTTGCACGGGCTATGCGTTTTTTGTCAGCTTTATTGCTCAAACCCTCAAAACTCCGGGTATTCCAATCGACTATGCGAAGATAGGTGCTATCCTTTTTTTCTGTAAAGGTTTCATATTTGTGAATAGCGAATAACACGCTTAACTGTTTCCATCCTATAAGTAAAGCGATTATAGGGATAAGAGAATTTGCAGGTTTTATGACCCACCAAAAAAAGATAAAAAATACAAATAGCAAAGCGATATAGGGAACAGAAAGGCCGACTACACCCATGAACCACCACCTTGAAGGATTTAAGTATGGAACAAGACAGGCAATAAGAAACACCGCAGCTATAAGACAGTTAATTATAACAAAGAAGCGATTAAAAGCCCTTCTGATCTTTCCACCGGCCATATTGTAAATATAAAGTAATTAATTAGCAGGAAGTTATAAGACAATTGTATTTAGCCCTTCTCCATTGCTATAACAAAATGACGGGTTTTTTGAGAGAAACGTTTGTAGCGAAACATTTATGCTTGATAGTTTAGTGAAGCATTTTAGAGAACCATTCTCAGCTTTCATGATGATGGTACTAAAAGAAGTTGAGCTTAAAATATACAGAGAACTGACACATGAGGAGTTCGGCGACTAGCAAAAACGATGAGCCGGACAGCAGAAATAACAGCAATAAATGACAAAAAATCTTTCTTTCAACTATTACAAATCTTCCTTACTGGCTTTCTTGAGAAACTCTTTTTCTTCTTCAGTTAACGAATGATAACCTTTATGATAAATTGTGTCTAGCAGGTCGTCTATCCGCTGTTGAGTTACGTGTGGCGTTATCTCAAACGGTTTCTGGCTAGACTTGTAAAAAAGTTGAGTTTTAGCAGGGTTCTTTTTGTGTTTTTTTTCCGGACTAAATAAGTCGTCTGCCCAGTTTACGACATCTACCATCCATTCGCTCCAATCATTTCCTTTTTCAAGCTGCCACGAAAAAACATACCCCATAAGACCGCCCGCAATAAGGGCAGCAATTTGCCCAAAATTTCCCTCATCAGTCGTTAAAAATCTAAGGAGAACGAAAACACTGGTTAGTAACCATAAAGGGATATTGTACCGTGGCAAGACCTGATATCGGGGAGCTAAAGCTGTAATTGCAACAGCCAAAGCCATTAAAGCCGGACCTGCACCCGACAAAGGGCTAATACTATTTAAGTTAGCTCTTAACGCAGGAATTAAATTAACCGCCAATAAAAAGACGACAGAGCCTGCCAAACCTCCATAAAGATAAACAGGTATCAATCTTTTATTTCCAGCTAAATTTTGAAAGATGTAACCGAAGCCCCAAAGCCAAAGCATACTACCTATTAGTTCTAAAAGCTTATAATGAGAAAACATGTAGATAAGTAATGTCCACGGCCGCGTGGCAAAAACCTGTGGTTCCGGGGGAACAGAAACATAACCTAATACCTGAGTCTCGAAAACCTCAAGAGTACTGTTGTTAAGCAGGTATACCACCTTTGTAAAGCTTATAAGAACATATACTATAATATTAAATATTATCAGCAGGACAAGAGAGTTTCCGTCCTGGCCTAGCAACATCCTTTTCCTGCTGTTTTGCTGCAATAAGCTCATTTTTCTAATTATTAGAGATCTTTTTGTTTCAATAAAAATTTCGGCGGTTATTTCTGTTCCACGTTAATACTAACAAAAAACCAACCAAACCACCGCCTACGTGCGCCCAGTGAGCAATATTATCGGTTGGATTATTCTGAAAAGCAGAAAAAATCTCATAACCAAAATAAGCCAAACCAATCCATTTTGCTTGTACGCCCACAATGAAATATAAATACAATTTACGATTTGGAAATAAATAAATGAATGCCGCTAAAACGCCAAAAACAGCACCGCTTGCTCCTATCGTAGCTTCGCTTAATATTCTGTTAGTAAAAGAAGAAATATATGCTATGACCTGACTTTTACTACTGGCATCACCAGGATCAGCCAAATAGCTTTGAAGAGCTGCTCTTGGCTCGTCGTATTGAATCAGTCCGAATTGGTTATAGAAGTTCCTTAGATTTTCGCTGGTTGGTTGAAGCTTTAGAGCATAAAATTGATTTACCAGGTCGTGCCATTGCACCCATAGCCAAAGTAACTGTATTAAAGCGGCACCAATGCCGCACAAAAAATAAAAAGTAAGGAACCGTTTTGGCCCCCACATGTCCTCTAGCTCAGAACCAAACATCCAAAGAGCAAACATATTGGAAAACAGGTGCATAAAACTGCCGTGCAAAAACAGGTGAGTAATAATTTGCCATGGTTGAAATAGTGGGGACTTTAGATGATGAAGTCCGAACAAGTCTTCTATGTTTAAGCCTGTATTACCGGTAAGTGTGATCTGGGCCAAAAACACTAACACGTTTATTATTAGCAGGTTTTTTATTACAGTAGGGAGGTTCTGATAGCTGCTTGGTCTAAATTGATTCATTATATTATTTAGTCTTACAAAGGTATATCGCTAAAAGTTAGCGAAGTTTTAATTGCACCACATTCTCAATATGTAATGTATGAGGAAACATATCTACCGGTTGAATTTTTGTAACCTCGTACTTTTCATTTAGCAGTGCGAGGTCTCTTGCCTGTGTTGCAGGGTTGCAGCTTACATATACGATAGTGGGAGCTGCTATTTCCAGTAACTTTTTCACCAGTTTCTCGTGCATTCCTGCACGAGGAGGGTCAGTGATAACAACATCGGGACTTCCATGACTTTCAAAAAAGGCATCATCGCAAATGTCTATTACATCTCCGGCAAAAAAACTGGCATTTTCAAGATGGTTTACAAGAGCGTTTTCCTTTGCATCGGCAATAGCCTCTTCAACTACTTCCACGCCTATAATTTTTCTTGCAAGTTTACTTACAAATACTCCTATACTACCCGTTCCGCAATAAAGATCATAAACAGTTTGCGTTCCATTAAGTTCGGCAAACTCCCGTGCAATCTTGTATAATTTCTCTCCCTGTTTTGTATTAGTTTGAAAAAAGGATTTGGAAGATATTTTAAACTCGAAATCCTCTAGTCTTTCCACGATATAACCCTTGCCGGTAAAAACGATTGGTGCAAGGTCAGTCAGGCTGTCATTTCTTTTTGTATTGATCGTAAACAACAGGGTGGTTATTTCAGGAAATTTGTGTTGAATAAACTCAAGCAACGCAATCCTCGTTTTTTTGTCTTCATATCCAACAACAAGGTTAACGAGAATCTCGCCGGTAGTAGCGATCCTGATTAAAAGATTTCTAAGGAAACCGACATGGTTCCGAATGTCATAATGACTCAATTTGTGTTGTTTGGCGTATTCCCATACGGCAAGGCGAATAAAATTAGTCGGCTCGTTTTGCAAATGGCATTCATAAATAGGAACGACTTTATCAAAAAATCCTCTGGCATGAAAACCAGCGACATTCTCGTCAGGAGTTATCGCAGGATTGTTAAGTTCTTCAGCTAAAAGAAAGCGCTTGTTCGAAAAAGTGTATTCCATCTTATTTCGGTATCGTGTCGTTTCCTCTGCACCAACGATTGGCATTATCTCTGGTAAGACAACTTTTCCGATTCGCTTAAGGTTATCGGTAACCTGCTGTTGCTTGTATTGTAACTGCTGTGCATAAGGAAGCATTTGCCATTGGCAGCCGCCACAAACACCAAAGTGCTGACAAAAAGGTTCAACCCGCAGATCACTGAGTTTATGATAGTGTAGAGCAATACCTTCTCCCCAGTCTTTTTTATTTTTTCTTAATAGTACATCTACTTCATCGCCCGGAATAGTGTTCTCCACAAATATGACTTTGCCCTCAACCCGTGCAAGCGACTTGCCTTCCGCAGCATAGTTTTCCATAACAAGGTTTTTCAACACAACTTTCTTCCTTCTCATGCCACAAAAGTAAAGTGAAGTGTAACGTAAAATGTGAAACTAAAAACCTTTATGTTTTTCTTGTTTGCTCTATACTACAG
Organism: Chitinophagales bacterium; assembly: GCA_038199395.1. Lineage (GTDB taxonomy): Bacteria > Bacteroidota > Bacteroidia > Chitinophagales > Chitinophagaceae > Segetibacter. The sequence continues at coordinate 1,303 of JBBPZJ010000195.1, read as the reverse complement.
TTTTTTGCTTTAATCCTCGCAGATGTCACGCTTATTTACGATCAAGTGCTTTAACTCCGGACACTTTTTATCGATTGAAATAATGCTAAAAAAACTTATTTAATAAAAAGCTGGAATAGTAGAAAAATAAAATTTAAACCCTACTTTCTGTTTGTTTTGTAATTAACAAATTGAAAAAAAAAGTTTGATTTTTTAAAGATATTTTTACAACTAATCCTTTTAGAAACAGTATGAGGCGAACCTTACTTACAAGCCTGGCAATTTTAGTGATAGGCCTGGCTGCAACTGCACAAAATAAAACAGTAAAGAAAACAACTACTCCCGCATTAAAAACAACAGCCGCAGCCGGATATAATATTCCAATTACGCTTACTCCATTTAAAAATACCTGGGTGTACCTGGGCTGCTACTTTGGTAAGTATAAAAATTTGTCGGATTCTACATGGTTGAATGAAAAAAGCCAGGGGATTTTTAAAGGAAAGGAAAAACTTCCAAAAGGAATTTATTTTGCTGTGTCTCCTCAAAAATATTTGTTGTTCGAGTTTTTGATGGATAAGGATCAAAACTTTTCGATAAAAGCTGATACTACCAATCTTTCTAATGTTACCATAACCGGTTCTCCTGACAACCAAATGTTCCAGGAGTACACAAAGTTTCTTGCTCAAAAAACTCCTTTTCTTACAGCCTTGCAAAAGCAATTGGGTGAGGCAAAAACTGCAAGAGACTCTGGTGCTTTAAAAACTACAATGGCGAAGGCAAATAAAGAATTGCAGGATTATAGAGAAAGTTTTTCGAAAACTCATCCGGCTTCTATGCTTGCAAGTTTTTTTTCTGCTATGAAAAGGCCGGAAATACCAGTTATACCAATTGATAAAAATGGAAAAGCAGACTCGTCTTATCCGTATCGCTACGTAAAATACAATTGGTGGCAAGGCGTAGCTTTTGATGATGAAAGTCTCGTTCGCACACCTTTTTTTGAGCCAAAGCTGGAAGAGTATTTTAAATATTATGTTGTTCCTCAACCTGACTCTATTATTAGCGAGGTAAATTATATGTTATTGGTTTCCCGTGAAAGTCGGGAGATGTTTAAGTACCTGCTGGGTAAGTTTACAGATAAATACATTAACCCCGAATACATGGGGCAGGAGAAAGTCTTCTTGTTTCTTTTCGACAAATATTATAGCAAAGGTGATACTGCTTGGTTGAATGAGAAGCAAAGGAAATTTATTTTTGACAGGGCTTATAGTTTGATGGCAAATCAATTGGGTGAACAGTCTGCTGATTTGGCAATGGTGGATACAAG
>JBBPZJ010000194.1:0-10684 GCA_038199395.1 Chitinophagales bacterium | reverse complement strand
TTCCACGATTGCATTGATATTATCAGTTCCTTCGATAAACGGTTGTGGTAATTTCATAACCGGTATAATTCAAAATTTATACCTCTTTTGATGTTACGTTTTCCAGGAATTAAAACCAAGTATTAAATGATACTTTTACAGTACAAGGAAATAAAAATTTTTATTTTTTCTGTAACCGAATAAAAATCTTCACTGTCTTTTAAATTAGATAAATGAATCCATTTACCATCTGTAGATTCTTCTAAACAAATATCAAGTGCTTCTGATGTGAGGCATTGAAACAGAAAGCGAATGTCGTGATGAACGTGCGCTGGCTCCTGTTTCTTCGTGTTCGCAGGAATGTGGTGAGTATCAATATCAAAGATATCATCGGAAAGTAGTTTAAGACTAGCTGATGCAAGCCCGGTCTCTTCGCATGCTTCACGAAGCGCCGCTGCTTTTAATGACAAATCAGTGGCATCTACATGTCCTCCCGGCTGTAACCACCGGTTTAATGATTTATGTTTTAGCAGTAGCAACGCATCTGCATTTTCATTTATAATGAAAGCGCTTGTAGTTATATGTCCTGTAAAATTTTTTCTATCAAGAATTTCTTCCCCTTGATACTCTTGCAGAAACCGTAATATTGGCTCACTTTCTTCTTTCCCTTCATTGCATTTGTTTGCATACTTATTAAGCTGGTTCAAAATCTCTTCTTTCGTTTCCATACACAATCTTGAAAATATCTTTACTTAAGCAATTGCACACATACAGGCATAGAAACCTTTATCTGGTTTCCTGTTTCCTGTAGCATTCCGGTTTGTTTGTTTCTCTTAAATATTACTATGTTATCACTATCCTGGTTGGCAGCGAGTAAGTAAGTGCCTGATGGATCTATAACGAAATGTCTGGGGGCTTTGCCTAAGGTAGACTGATAACCTTTTAGCTGCAACTTGCCAGTAGATGAGTTCACTGAAAAGATGGCTAAATTATTTTCTTCACCACGATTGGATGCGTATAAGAATTTACCGTCGGGCGATAATGCAACTTCAGCACTCCCCGGCTTGCCTGTGAAGTCTGCGGGATGTGTGGCTATGGATTGAAGAAAGGAAAGTTTACCATTGTTATAGCTATACACTCCAACTGTTCCGCTCAGTTCCTCAATTACATATGCAAACTTTCCATTAGGATGAAAGGAGATGTGCCTTGGACCGTTTCCGGCCTTCACAGTTGCAAATGGTGTTGCTGCAGGGCTAAGAGGTTTTTGGGAAGCAGAATTAAATTTATAAGTAACTATTTTGTCGGTTCCCAGGTCAGGCGTAAAAAGGTAATCCTCAGCAGGGCTAAATACTGTTTCATGCACGTGAGCTTTCTCCTGACGGCCTTTATTTACACTGCTTCCTTCTTGCTGTATCAACTGGCTGTAAGGGTTTAAAGAACCGTCTTTATTAACAGCAAAATCAGACAAACTACCTCCGGTATAATTGGCAACCGTTACCCACTTATTGTCTTTGCTGATGGCAAGATGACAAGGAGCATCGCCGCCTGTAGGTTGCCGGTTTATAAAAGATAATTTACCTGTTAATTTATCAAAAGCATAAGAACTGACCATTCCCGGATTTTTTCCTCCTGTCTCGTTTACTGCATAAACATGTTTTTCATCGGGTGCAATAACCACGAAAGAGGGGCTTAAAGCACTGTCGGTATTACTAACCCATTCAGCGGTACCTGTGGTGGTATTAAAGCGATAAACATAAATTCCTTTACTGCCTTTTTGCGTATAAGTGCCAATGAGTAAATAAAAGTTTTGAGCCGAACAACAAAAGGATAAAAAGAGTGAAACAACGAGCAGAAATTTTTGCATGATGATATATTGTTAGATAACAGTAATAGCCAAATATAAAGAATAGAAAATAAAACAAACAGTAACGCATTCCTAACGCTGTATTAAAACAGCTACAGGATTCTTATTTGGAACAACATAGGTTTTTTATTAATCTTAAAAATGTAATAGCCTTTCAAAACACTGAAATTTGATTAAATATGAGGACTAAAAGCACTCTTTGTAGTTTTAATCCGTTTCACTGAAAGCAATTTTATGTTCAGTAAGAAATTCTTTTATTTGGTTGAAATGGATGCATAAACCAACATGTAAAAATGGAAAATTTGAAACTTTACTTTTTTTGCCGTTATTTATAATTTCTCTGTCTTTAATGTCAAATCCCAGGTGCAGGTGATTGGTACCATATTGCAGTCCAAACACCACGCCGTTTGCATCAAAAAGCGGTCCTCCGCTTTGGCCTTTTAATCCTGGTGTGCTCATCTCTATTCCTGTAATTCTACCGGCCGAATCTCCAATAAATCTCGTAACAATTCCATCTATAGGAAATGGGGGAGAAGAGGAGACTCCTTCATTAGTCCACTCAATATCATCTTTTGCAGCATCATGTTTAAAATTATTAAATTCGGGAAAGGGATAACCAATCCTGCATAAGTACTTCCCTTGCTTTATATCACTACTGCTTTTTTTAAAAGATGCATGCGAAGTATACAATTTTTTTGTAAACCCCTTAAACTCCATAATAGCTAAATCCAACGTTGGATGCTCATGACAAACTATTTGTTCAATTTTGTCAAAACAATTGAGAAAATTGTTTTTAAGTTGGACAGTGCTTTCATTATTGTATTTATATTTGAGTTCAAGGCCTTTTACATTTTTTTTAAACGTGCTATCTTTTACTAATTTATCTCTTTCTTCCTTAAACTTTGCAAAAGTGTGATTTAAGATATCAGCCGATGGTATTAAGTTAAGCACATGCTTACAGGTGATAGCAACACCATTATCATTTACAAAAAAAAATGTTGAGGTTCCTGGCAAGACTAGTCCTCGATAAGTTCTTGAGATACTATGCAGAGGTCTTGTAAACTCCAATGTTTTTTCTATTGCTTTTTCAAACATATAAATCCTTTAAAAACAAATTCTGAAGTATTGCTGTTGATGAGGAATATGTGATTACAAATGTTCATTAAAGATATACTGATTACAGAAATAAAAGCCTCCCGGATTTCTTTTACAAGTTGAAATAAACACCTGAATGAAAAAATAAGAGCAGGATCTATTCTGCTATATCAGCTATGTTCAGTGCTGGTATTTTCGCTTGTTTAAAATAATACACACCGTCCATATTTTTGTCTAAATTATTTGCCGTAGTTAAATAAGCGATTTTTACTATTACTTAAAAATTGAGGCGGAATGTTATCAAACCCCATCAGCTTCTTTGTTTATCCACAGAAGTGCATCACTTTCGACTTTCGTTAGACGTATTCTTACCTTTATCTATCTTTTAAGTTGGTGTATCGGTGTATTATGTCTTCGTGTTGCCTGACTGGCTGAATAGACAATCTACAGGTAAAAGTGAGTGACACAACAATGCTGAAAAAAGGATAATAAGCTGGAAACCAAAAATCAGAAACACTTATGTTCTTTCATACGATTACCTGCTTTAAGACCTTTTTCGCTTTTTATTAAGATTGACAATCGTAATATTTATAAAAATATTTCACGTTAACAACCGCAGCCATGATTGCAATAGTTAAGAAGATTTTGTGTGCATCAGCATTTGTTTTGGCGGTACAAGGGCATTCTTTTGCTCAGGCCACACAGGCCAATATAGACCCCGATGCTAATTTTAAGCTTGCAAAAGAGTTGTACCAAAAAGAGCAATTCAGTCTTGCCTATCCTTTGTTTAGAGATATTGCTTTTCTCAATTCTCCCAATAGCAAAATTCCCGTAAGTACCCAGGTCGAAGCAAAATATTATACTATTGTTTGCGGTCTTAAGCTAAACGAAAGTTCGGCTGAGGCTGCTGCAAAAGAATTTATAGAGTCGGAACACAACGAACCCCGTATCGAGATGCTCGGGTACCAGTTGGGCGAGTATTACTACAGGCGACAAAATTTTACGGAAGCATTGTCTTACTACGACAAGGCGGGTATAGACAATCTAAGCAATCGTGAAATTGCAGAAATGAAGTTTCACCAGGCTTATGCCTATTTTACACTTGAACAGTTTGATAAGGCTAAACCTCTTTTCAACGCTATCAGGCAAATACCTTCCGATCCTAATTACCTGGATGCGAATTATTACTTTGGTTTTATTTCTTTCTATGACAAGAATTACGATCTTGCTCTTGAGGCTTTCCGTAAAGTAGAGAACCAGCCAACTTACCAAAAAATAGTGCCTTACTACATAACCGAAATATTATATTTCGGAGGCGAAAAAGATAAAGCAATTTCTTATGGCGAAGAGAAGCTAAATAGTGGCGGGCAATACTATGATATGCAACTGCGGCAATTAATTGGCCACGCATATTTTGAAAAGAAGAATTACCAGAAGGCACTTCCTTACTTGCAGGAATATAATAATAAGGCAGGAAAAGTAAGTCGTGAAGATTTGTATGAAATATCTTATACTTATTACCAAACAAACCAGTTGCCTAAGGCAATTGCAGGGTTTAAAGAGCTTGGCGGAAAAGAAGATTCCCTGGCTCAAAACAGTATGTATTTACTTGCTGATGCATACTTAAAGACAGGGCAAAAAGCAAATGCACGAAGCGCTTTTTTGTTTTGTGCTTCTAACAGCAGTAACCCTGCTCAGAAAGAAATTTCTGCTTTTAATTATGCCAAATTATCGTTCGACTTAGGCTACCAGGACATTGCATCAAGTGAATTGCAAAGTTTTATAACTACTTATCCTAATTCGAAATACCAGGCCGAGGCAAAGGAGTTACTGGTAAATGTGCTGGCAAATACCAACAACTACAAAGATGCTTTGACATTGTATCAAAGTTTGCCGGGTAAAAGCGAAAATATTAAGAGGGTTTATCCAAAAATTGCCTATGGAAGGGCCGTAGAGTTAATCAACGATCAACAGCTTAATAAAGCAGACAGTTTATTAGACGAAGTGGTGCGTGCTCCTTATAATACTTTACAACTACCGTATGCCAACTTCTGGAAAGGAGAGATTGCTTACCGGACAAAAAGGGTAGACCAGGCGATTGAATATTTAAACAGCTACCTTAAAAATCCTGCTACAAATGGGGAAGTTAATATAACCAGTGCCCGTTATGACCTTGGTCATGCCTACCTGCAAAAGGAAAATTACCGGCAAGCGTTGGCATACTTTGAACAAGTAACAAGAAAAATAGATAAAGGTTCAACCGCTGTTGAGCAAGATGCATATCTGCGCAGCGCCGATGCTCAGTTTATGAACCGTAATTACAAACAGGCGCAGCAGATGTATGATATAGTGATCAGCAATAACCTTCCCTCGGCTGATTATGCTTTATATCAACGAGCTATTATTTCAGGTGCTGCAAACAGAACTACTGATAAAATAAAAGAATTACAATCTTTAGAACAACGCTATCCTTCCTCAGCATTGATACCCGATGCAAATCTTGAAATTGCCAATACTTACCTCGCTCAAGAAGACTTCCGTTCGGCCATTGCTCCTTTAAATAAGATAGTTAAAAACAAGAATGCCGCATCACTTCATCCGCAGGGATATTTAAAGCTGGGTATTGCTTATTTTAACCTTGATAATAACAATGAAGCGCTTGCTAGTTTTAAATCACTCATCTCTTCGTTTCCTAACTCAGCAGAAAGTGATGCAGCAGTAGAGTATGTACGTGACATATTTATATCCCAGCAAAAACCTGGTGAATATGTTGCTTTTATGAAAGCAAATGGCAAAGATGTAAGTTATACCGAAGCTGACTCTCTCACTTATGCTTCAGCCCAGGCCAGGTACGATAACAACGATTTGCAAAATGCACAGAACGGATTTAAAGATTATCTGAATAAGTTTCCTAATGGGCGATATTCGATAGATGCAAATTATAAAATTGCTGAAATTTTTAATGGCAGAAAGGATTATCAGAATGCAATGATTGGCTATGCTTATGTTGCTTCTAAAGCACCTAATAAATATGCAGAGAAGAGCGTACTGCAGGCAGCAAGAATAAATTTCTTTGAGTTGAAGAATTACGAGGATGCAGAAATTTATTTTATCCAGTTAAAAAGTCTGGCTACTCAACCTGACATTCAGCTTGAGGCTATGCGTGGTTTGCTGCGTTCGCAATATCGTTTGAATCAATGGAAAGATGCAGTACTCAATGCACAGGAGTTGTTGGCACAAAAAGGTATTGCTACAGACGATAAAATGATGGCAAATATGGTAATTGCTAAAAATTACCAGGCTAATAAAGACAATGGTGCAGCCACCACCGCTTACCGCACCGTTATAACCTTAGGTAAATCTGAATTCGCTGCTGAAGCACGTTATCAGCTTGCTCACATTGCCTTTCAGGAAAACAAATTCGCAGAAGCTGAAAAAGCGGCGTTTGAAGTGGTGAATAAAGCAGGATCTTATGAGTACTGGACTATTAAAGCTTACATTCTTTTAGGAGACATTTACTTTAAACAAAAGGATTATTTTAACGCTGAGGCTACCTTGAAAAGCGTATCAGAAAATACAACGATACCTGAGCTAAAACAGGAAGCACAGCAAAAACTAGATGCTGTGATAGCTGAAAAGAATTTGAATAGTAAAGTTGCCAAACAATAATCATTCTAACAACTTATGAAAAAATTAATCTTAATAATGCTGTCTCTAACTTTATCAGTTGCCTTTGCAACTTCGTTACAAGCCCAAAGGGACAGCACTAAAAAAACGGTTGTTGTTACCTCTGCCTATAAGCCTGCATTAAAACCTGCCGCTAAAATTAATTTCAGCGCAGCTATACCTTCAGCAGATTCTTCCAGGCCATCATTAACATACAATGTGCCTGCCCAAAATCTATTTTTTTCTTATAAACCGGCCGCTCTTAAACCCCTGGCACTTTCCATAGATACTTCTTTCACTTGGGAGAATGCAAACTTTGTAAAAGTGGGAGTAGGCAATTACAGTACACCCTTTGCCCAGGTAGGTTTATCATTTGGAGATGGCAAAACTTCTCTTATAAACCTACATGCAAAGCACATTTCTCAAAAGGGTAATTTGCCACTGCAGCAATATGGCCACACAAATGCCGATGTTTCTGGTATTTTTAGTTCTGATGGAAATATTGAATGGCGTGGAAAAGCCGGCATCGATCTAAGCAAACAATACTTCTACGGCTTTAGCCCCGACACTTTAAAATATAGCAAAGACAGTCTAAGGCAGGCTTTCACTACTATAAGTGCTATGATAGGTGTCAGAAATAAGGAAGTTAACAGCTTCGGCATTAGTTACGATCCGACCTTAGCAATAAGTTTTTTTGGTGATAACAGGAGGGGCAAGGAAGCGAACATCGTTTTAAACGCACCAATTACTAAAACATTTTCCGAAAATCTTGCCTTCAATGTAGGTTTTACAGCAGATATTACAAGCTACCATACTTACAACAATCGAAAAGTAAATAATAATCTTTACTACCTCACTCCATCTGTAGCATTTAAAGAACCAACTTTTAGTGTAAATGCCGGTATAACCCCATCGTGGGACAATACACAGTTTAAATTGCTTCCCAATTTTACTGCTCTTATAAAGATGAAGGATGAAAGATTTGTTTTACAGGGAGGATGGATTGGATATTACCAAAAAAATACCTTTCAAACCCTTGCGACATTCAATCCCTGGATAGCCCAACCTGCTACTTTGTTAAACACAAGGATAAACGAAGCTTATGCTGGTTTTAAAGGTTCACTTGGAAGTCATTTTACTTACAATGCTAAACTGTCGGCTCTCAAATACACCAATGCTGCATTATTCACAAACGACTTTGCTGATGGTAAAACTTTTCAAACTATTTATGAACCAAGTATGAGAGCACTTAAAATACATGGTGAAGCAGGATATACATCTCAGGAAAAATTTAGTTTTCTTGGGGGAGTAACAATCAGCAATTATTCGGATTTAAAGGAAAACTCCAAAGCATGGGGCTTAGTACCTCTGGAAATAACAGGTGCTCTTCGCTGGCAGGTGTTAAAGGACCTGCAATTCAAATCAGACATTTTCTTGTGGGATGGTGCTAATTTCATCACAAAGGGTGGTTCAACCACCAAGCCCAAAAGTGCTTATGATTTGAATTTGGGTGTGGAATTTGCAATTATGCCTAAATTAAATCTATGGTTGCAGTTCAACAATATTTTCAATAATAAGTATGAGCGATGGAACCAGTACCAGGTATTAGGTTTTAATGTAATCGGGGGAATTGTATATTCGTTCTCACAACCAGGAAAATAAGATGTTGCAGTTATTATACAAGTACCTGATCTTAAACAAAAATGTAACGCTTCCCGGGCTTGGCGTTTTTTATATTCAACGTCACCCTTCGTCTCTCGATTATCCTAATAAGCAGTTTATTGCGCCTTCCGCTGACATAGCATTTGCAGAAAGTGACGACGAGGGGGATAAAAAATTGTGCTGGTTTATTGTAAACAATCAGCATATCGATGAACAGTCAGCAATTCAGAATTTGAATCGATTCGCTTCTGAGATAAAAGAAAAATTACGCTCTACCGGCACAGTTCAACTGCCAGGTATTGGTATATTGACAACAGATAGAGCCGGCTGCATCCATTTTAAACAAGTGCAACGGCCTGCTTCTTTTTACAGGAATGTCGCATCAGAAAGAATGATGCGGGCAGTTTCTACAGAAGATAGTCAAATTTCAGTAATCAAAGAAGATAATCATGTAATTAAGGAAGTTGAAGTTGAAGAAGCAGAATTTGATACCGGCAGTTCACTGGGTAAAAGAGATTATTGGTGGGTTTACTCAATTATAGTGGCGTCAATTGCAGTTGCAGCTATTACATATTATTACTATCAAAACGGTAGCCTTCGATAAATAATAAGCATACATCGTCTGTGAAACCCATGCCGAGATTATTGCTTTAAAAAGTTAGCACGTTACTTTCTGTTTTTATGAGCTTTATCACTCGATTATTTTCGCTTTCATAGTCAATTAATCTTACCTGATGCCAGTCTACTTTTTTCTGCTTTTTGTAAAAAATGCCTGCAACTGAGAACGCTGGTAAGGTAACCATATTCTTAAGTCCTAAAAAATTAGAAAGCTTTAATTGCAATGTCCTAATGCATACCAGATCACTATAAAAATCAGGATAGTACTAAAACATCCACCACCTAATTTTTTTGCTCCGTAGCCAGCTAATAACCCTCTAAACAAATTATTCATTTTTATTCTTTTAAACTCAATTATTTAAAAACTGTGCCACAGGCTTTTTTTATCAAAGATGTTGACTTTATACATAAAGATATTTTTTTTATTAATACTTGTTACTGTTTTATCTCATTTTTCGCTATGGTTAATTTGATCTTTCTACAAACATTTATATTCAAAAAACACACTTTAACCAATTGTTTTAAATGTGTAGACTAGTTTTATTATGTGAAGTCAATCATTAGTAAGCATGCGTTTTTATTTGTTATTTCAGTCTTTACAATAATTTCAGGCTTTGCTCAAACTCGCATTATAAGTGGCTTTCTTAGCGACAGCGTTACCCTATTTCCAATTCCTCACGGAACTATCACTAACAGTACTACTAAAAAGACAGTTAAATCAGATGATAAAGGATTTTTTAAGATAGAAGCAAATCCTAATGACTTCATTTATGCTTCAGCAAAATCGTATTATTTCGATACTCTTAAGTATTCTCCGATGTTTAATGATAGCATTACTATTTACTTATCCTTTGCCGGTAATGTGTTGCCCACGGTAACTGTAAAGGGACAATATTCAAAGTATCAGTTAGATAGCATTGATAGAAGAAAAGACTTTGAGGAAAGCCGGGGAACCGTTTTGAAGACTCTTGGTACCAATCACCCATCCGGCTTTGGCCTTACGTTTAATCTTGATAAGGTATTTAAAAAGAAATATCGTAACCAGAAGTCTATTAAAAAAGTATTTACAACGCTTGAAAAAAACGCTTATATCGACTATCGGTTTTCACCTAACCTGGTAGCTTATTATACCGGCCTTAAAGGAGATAAACTTAAAGACTTCATCAACTATTGCAGCCCCTCCTTCGAGTGGCTGAGGCAGCACCCTGCCAATGAAGACGTGCTATATTACATCAACGATAAGTTGAAGGAATATAAAGCCAGAAAGGTTAAATAGTAACTTGCTCCTAACGCCTTTTATCCATCTGCAAACTGCGCTCCGGCTACTTTGCATCTAATGCTTCAATTATCAATAAGAGTTCAAATTCTTTAAAAAAGCTTCTTTTATCGTTTAACACGCTATTTACAAATTTCCTCAGAATCGCTTCAGAACCTGTTGGTAAGATTGCATTGTAATTAAATCTAAACTTAAAATTCATTAAGACATGACATCAAGACAATTTTTAGCAGTAGTACTTGTAAGCGCAGCTACTTCTGTTGGAAGTGTTTTGGGATTTGGTAAATATCAGCAACATCAGCAACTGGCATCTAACAATCCTGAAACTTCTTCTCTTTTTAAAAATGCACGGTTTAACGGTGAAAATGCGGCAGGTGCACCAATGGTTGACTTTGAAAAAGCAGCCACTAAAGCAGCTCCGGCAGTAGTACATATAAAAATCCGAATTAAACCAAAACAAGTTTCTGCAGGACCAGAAATGCAGGGCAATCCATTTAAGGATTTCTTTGGGGATGAATCCGGCG
>JBBPZJ010000193.1:0-5240 GCA_038199395.1 Chitinophagales bacterium | reverse complement strand
GCAAATTAACTTCGGCTTATGAAAATCCAGTTATGGTCGGTTGGCAAGGGTCATGAAACATACGTAAGGGAGGGCATAGAAGATTTTACAAAAAGAGTTTCTAAATATTATCCGGCAGAATGGAAAATATTTGCGCCTGCAAAACAAACAACCAATACATTAGAAATAGACATAAAAAGAAATGAGGCACAAACAATTTTAAACTCGCTGCAAAAAGACGATTATTTGGTGTTGCTTGATGAAAACGGAAAAGAAATGACTTCACCACAAGTTGCAGCAATGATTGAAGCGAGGGCAAACAACAGCACTAAAAATGTTGTTTTTCTTATCGGTGGAGCTTTTGGCGTAGATGAACAGGTTAAAACAAGAGCGAACTTTATCTGGTCGTTCTCGCCCCTGGTTTTTCCACATCAGTTGGTCAGGCTAATGCTCGCAGAACAGTTATATCGGGCTTGCACGATCATTAGAAACGAAAAATACCATCACGATTAATTCTTTAACTTGCCGCCCTTATGAGTATTACCTTAATAATTGTTATTATAACTTGTATCATTTCTTTTTCAGCTTTTTCAAACCCAAAGATTATTGACGAACTTATTTTTTATCCTCCTGCTGTTACCAACCAAAACCAATGGTACCGTTTTCTGTCATGTGCTTTAATACATGCAGATACTACGCACCTTATATTCAATATGCTTTCATTCTACAGCTTTGGGCAAATTGTAGAAGGAAATTTTAGATCTATGTTTGGATCTTTCGGCCCTATTCTCTTTATTGCCCTGTATGTCGTATCACAGATTCTTTGCCTGATACCAACTTATAGCAAGCACAAGGATGACTACAGTTATAGAAGTTTAGGTGCCAGTGGAGCAGTGTCGGCAGTAATATTTGCGGGCATCTTTTTATCGCCGATGCAACAATTAGGTTTGATGTTTATTCCAATCCCCATTCCCGGTTTCATTTTTGGATTTATATATCTTGCAATAACTGCCTATCTCGATCGTAAAGGTGTCGGTGGTATTAACCACTCTGCGCATTTGTTCGGAGCAATAGCGGGAATCGGATTGCTTCTCATTTTCGGGTATGCTTTTTCAGATTACGATCTTCTTCAAAACTTTATTCAACAAATCAGGGGTGTGGCTGGCTAGAGCTTTAATTGATTTAATTTAAAGCAAAAAGTAAAGTGGAAAAATACCGGAATTGCTAAACTTTTGGAATTGAAAAATAAAATGTAGAGCCTACATCGGACCTGCTCCTAATCGATATTCTTTCATTCTGAGCATCTGTTGTCATTAACTTAATGGATTTAATTGTATCATTTTATAGAATTTGGAATAAAATAATCGTTATTGCGAGGAGGCACGACAAAGCAATCTGCTTTATGGATATATAAATAAATTTAGTGATAGAGCAGATTGCTTCGTTCCTTATAATGACGAGCGATCTTAAGCTAATGACATTGTATGAGCATCTATAATTTTTTTGGGTTAAAAGATAAACCATTGCCGGGGGTTTCAAATTTTTTGCATTATCAGCACGATAGTATCTTTTAAATACATCATGCATAAATAATTCAAATGATCGCCTAAAGGAGCTAGTCTCGTTTGTGCCTCTCTGAACTGCTACTGAAGTATCGTAAAAACATTTTAACCGCTTTGTTTCTGATAAAAAGAGGAACAAATAAAATCGTGAAAGAAGGTTTTCGAGGATATTTTTTTGTAGTCAGATCCATCAAATAAAGAACTTGTCTCCGGTAAACTACTTGCTTCGATGTTGCACATCACTCTAAAAAAGAAGTACATTAATCTCAACAATGGTTTTTGCCATAATGAATGCTTTGCAGATAACTGGAAATCAGAAAATAACCATTTACCGGACGACTTCAGCTTATTATCAATTTTTTTAAAGATTTCCTTAGTTGTTTCATTGGAAAAGTTATCGAGAACAAAGGGAGTTATTACTACATCGAATTCCTGATAAAGCACTGCTTCCTGCATAGATTCATTTATAAAAATCACCTTGTTTTTACCAAAGTCTCGCTTTTTTGAGAGTTCAATCATCTTTTCAGAAATCTCAATGTAGGTTATCTCTAATCCAGTAGGATATTTTTTCGATATTTCGTTTAAAATCCATCCTGTTCCGCCGCCAACGATAAGAATGGTACTTTTTGCATTAATAAAATTGAGCAGGTACAATTGAGAGTTTACAATTGCATCGCCAAAAACAATTTTTGAAAGCTGATCATAATAGGGAGCGATGTTATTAAAATTACCTTTCATTGTTCAGCAAAAATAGATTTCAATATGATACATAATTACAATTTGCAGCTACTGCTCTTTTCACTACAATAAAAAACCCTGACCCAACTTCACTTTCATTATTTTGTAGAAAGTATTGTAGTAAAGCGAAGCGTAACAATCTGACGACGTTTAGAAACCTGCGGTAAAAGCACTTGAACCAATACCTGCGTCAACGGTACCAGTCAATAACAAAACAGGACTGAAAAAAGTTAGGAGTATGAGAAGCTTTTTTCATGAAAGATCTTTTGCAGCATGAAAACAAGTTTATATAAAACGTCAAAATTAATAGCCCTAATTTTAGTTTTTTAAAACCCGGATCTATGCTTTCAATGAAAACGCAATATGCTTTTAAGGCATTGATGTACATGGCACAGCAGGATAAGCAAAGGCCTACTTTAATTGCAGAAATATCTGAAAAGAAAACTATTCCACTGAAGTTTTTGGAGAACATCCTTTTACAATTAAAAAAAGCTGGGATACTTGACAGTAAAAAAGGAAAAGGCGGCGGCTATTTGTTTGCAAAGAATCCTTCTGAGATCAGATTGGCAACTGTAATGCGCCTGATCGACGGTCCGATCTCTTTATTGCCCTGCGTAAGTCTTCACTTTTACAGTAAATGCAAAAATTGCGATGAGAATTACTGCGGGTTAAATAAGGTAATGCTGCAGGTAAGAGATGCTTCATTAGCAATTCTGGAAAACAAAACGGTTGCAGATATTGCCCGCAGAGATGTAATATTATAAGCGTGTTGACGTTAAAGTTACTTTGTAAATAAAAAATTTCTATGAATAGAAAAATCTTGTTCGCACTTCTCGCACTGGTTGTTTACTTTCCTATTCGAGCCCAAAGCCTGGAGGGGAAAAATATGATGAAGCTGAATTTGTCTGCTTTTGCTGGCAAAGGCATCAATGTACAATATGAGCGACAGCTCGGCCCTCGTTTTACCGTTGCCCTCGGTTATAGTCATATACCAACATCAACCGTTTCTTTTAAGTCTTTTATCGAAAAACAGATTGACGATCCGCATGTTAAGATTGGCAATTTTAAACTCGGTACTTCCATATTTACTCCCGAGGTAAGATATTATTTCGGAAAAGAGGGTGCTTTTCATGGTTTTTATTTGGCTCCTTATGCACGTTTTGGTCATTATAATCTGGAGGGTCCTTTTACTTATACAACCTCTACAGGAGCAAGCCGCGATGTATTTTTTACCGGAACACTCGATGCTGTCACAGGAGGGTTAATGTTGGGAAGCAGCTTCAAACTCTACAAACGATTATACCTCGACTGGTGGATCATTGGAGGAAGTATTGGAGGAGCAAACGGCAATTTCACTTCACCAACGCAATTATCTGATGTGGAACAACGGGCTCTTAAAAACCAACTGGACGCACTTGATATAACTTTCACCACAATTAAATCGGAAGTGAACAGCGCCGGCGCTATTATAAATACAACCGGAACAATGGTGGGTGTAAGAGGTTTAGGCATCAACCTTGGAATTAGGTTTTAAGCACTTTAATAATATTATCACTATAAGAAGCAAAAGAGCATCCAACACTGGGTGCTCTTTTTTTTGGCGATCATTTTTGCAGGTTTTTTAGCATATCCTTCGTCATCCTTTCGATACCAAACTCCGGCTTCCATCCCCAATCGTTTCTCGCCTCACTATCGTCGATACTTTTAGGCCAGCTATCAGCAATATTCTGCCGGCTGTCTGGCTTATAACTAATGTTGAATTCAGGAATATATTTTTTGATCTCTGCAGCAATTTCGCCGGGTGAAAAACTCATTGCACCAATATTGTACGAGGAACGAACTTTTATTTTTGATGCATCAGCTTCCATCAGTTCAATGGTTGCCCGTATGGCATCAGGCATATACATCATAGGCAAATAAGTATTTTCGTTTAAAAAAGAATTATAATGACCTATACTCAATGCATCATGAAAAATCTCTATTGCGTAATCGGTAGTACCTCCCCCTGGTTGAGATTTATAGCTAATTAATCCCGGGTAACGCAAACTTCTTACGTCAATCTTGTACCTGTTGAAATAATATTCGCACCACCGCTCTCCTGCAAACTTACTGATACCATATACTGTGATAGGTTCAATAACAGTATGCTGAGGTGTTTCAACTTTAGGCGAATCAGGGCCAAAAACGGCTATGCTGCTAGGCCAATAGATCTTGTGAAGGCTTTCTTCTTTAGCAACCTCTAAAACATTTAAAAGGCTTTGCATATTGATGTGCCATGCAAGTGTTGGATTTTTTTCTCCTGTAGCACTCAGAATTGCGGCTAACAAGTACACTTGTGTAATGTTATACCTCAGCACCAGCACATGCAGCGTTTCCTTATTCATGATATCCAACGAAACATAAGGTCCCGTTCCTTTTAATAAAGCGTGTTCTTCTCTCAGATCACTGGCAATTACTACACCTTCCCCGTGAATTTTTCTAAGCTGCAACGTTAGCTCCACTCCTATTTGTCCGCACGCACCTACCACCAATATTTTCTCATTTCTACCCGCCATATAATCTGTTGATTTTGTTATTTTGAATGTTGGTTCCGCACCTTATAACCGTTCTCATCATCGTTGCGTCGCACCCTTGTACATTTATTAGTATTAGCAACTCAGGTTTCAATTTCAAAGGTTACTTAAAAAAGCGAAGCAACAAAAAAACCAAACTTCAATAAATTGACTATAATAATCAATGGGATTTATGAATAAACACTTGATACCCGTTTAAAATTATTTAGAAAAGTAACTTGTTCATTTTTTTCTCTGTGGCACTCTGCGAAAAACTCTTGTATTTCTCTCTGCGGTTAGTTGTTTTAACCGCAGAGAGCACAGAGAAAATGCATCGCTGAGAAGCGCAGAGAGCAAAACCATCCATCTTAGACAGCTTCTTAGGAGCCAAAGACTCTTCAACGAACTG
>JBBPZJ010000192.1:0-7143 GCA_038199395.1 Chitinophagales bacterium | reverse complement strand
GTTGGATTCCTGAATGTCTTTGTGATCTAAAATAACATGTTCGCACAAAATCTTTTTCTGCGAAACAAGCCCTTGCAAATTCATATTTAGAGAAGTCACGTCTGTATAAAGTTCATCTTCTGTCTCTTCAAATGACATGAGAACGCCCGGTTCGTTGTAATCGGTTGCACCTTTGATTAAAAAATCAATCCCCAAAAGAGTTTTTCCCGAGCCGGCATTTCCGGAAACTAAAGTGGTTCTGTTTTTCGGAAGCCCGCCTTCAGTAATTTCGTCAAAACCTTTGATGCCGGTAGGGCATTTGAGTAATTTATTACGCTTAGTGGTAATTTTTTCTTTGGTAGCTTTTGTCATATGATAATGCTTTATTGTTTTATTGAGATGGAGTTTCTACAGAAATTATTTTGAATCTAAATTTACTAATTATTCATATTGTCTATTTTGCTGGTTCGTCAATTGTGTGTAGATCGATTAATATTTCCACTATCACTGTTCCTGTTGATGTGCCCCGCACTACCACTGACGCCCCACTCACGGGCTGCCCTGCTTCATCTAAAACTCTACCTTTAATTAACCGGGATTGAGCTATTGCTGCAAGTGTCGATAGAAGTATACATACAAAGTGGAATAGATGTTTTCTCATGTTTTCTTTTTTTATAATAAACAGTACTTGCAGGCAAAGACTGCTTTAACAGTGCAAGTACTACTATTTTTATGCTCAGAAAAAAGTAGAAAACATGAAACATTAAATATTAAAACTGAACCGCATATAATAAATCCTTAACCCTTAAAAAAAGCGAATTGACGAACTATTCATGTTCGAACAGTATAGAAAATAAAGAGAGTGGATTTGGGGTTGAAAAGCCGCTGCAGATGTATGAAGGTGATGAAATTGGAAATTAAGATCTGACTATCTGCACTTCGCCGGATTTGACTTGATATAATAAGACCGGTAATTTTTGGATGCAGGGTCCATGCATCCTTCCAGATTAAGGATTTCTATATTTTGAAAATCTACGGGCTGCCCTTCGCTTTGAAGTGCAATAAATCCTTCAGACAATAATTTTCCATCTTTTTTTATCGCTGGATTGAAGTTATTAACCACACCTCCACCTATTTGTGGTTTTGAATATTGTAATACTGTATCCCCGTTAACAACATGGGTTACCAATGAGTCTCCAAGCACAATGATTTCACCCTTCACCCACACATCAGGAGGATAGGTTTTGGAAGAGGATTCAATACAGTGTCTTGGATCAATCCTTCCTTTATATACTACGTCTGTTCCGGGCGAACACATATTGCCTGTAGGTCGTGGCTTGCCATCATCCAGGCCTGCCAGTATTTGATATTCTACTGATATAGGCCAGTCCTGCTCTTTCAATATTGTCTTAGGATCTTGTGAGTGAAACATTACTCCGCTATTTCTTATAGTATAAGGTGGAGCATCTTTTCTCCATTCACCGGTAACTCGATATTCGAACTTTAAATGATAATATGAGAAAGGTTGTTTGTAGAACAAATGCCCGTATTGCTGGTTAAACTTATCATACTTATCATACCTCACTTTTATAATTCCATCTTCAACCCTAAAGGTGTTTGCCGGATCTTCACCCACTTCATGATGGTAAATTTTTACAATCCAGTCATTAATATCCTTTCCATTAAAAAGAGGCATCCACTCTTGTTTGTTTGCGTTTTTCTGTGCAGTTGCGCTATCAGAAAAAGAAAGGGTTAGAGATACAAGAAGGAAGGCGTAATATGATTTGATAATAAGGTGTCGAAGCATTTTTAAAATTTTCACGATGTAACAAAAAAATCCGCTTTCAATGTATGATTTATTACGTGATTATTACAAATAAAGTCGAAACGGTGTAAAGTGTACTCCATCACCTGTTTGCACACGCTACTGTTGTTTGCAGGACAACTACATTGTAACACTTTGAATACTGGAATAATATTTTAACTCAATAATGTCATTCGGCAACGCTTTTTCGTTCCAGGAGCTGTGTATTGCCAATGCTGTTCCCAGCGCTGTTGCCTGTGCCATTGAAGCAGCAAAAACTTCCATGTCAGGAAAGGAAGAAGCAAGTAGATTCATGTAAATGCTATTTTTACTAAACCCCCCATCTACAAAAATTCGCTTTACTGTCGTTCCATTTAAAATAAATTGTGTTGATACTTTTTGCTGAATAATAATATCTCGAATCAATTGATGATAGGCCTCCTCATAAGAATAAAAAACAGACAGATCTCTTTTTGCAAACAGGCTTCGACTAATTAGCTGTATTGTATCAGAAACTTCAACCGTCGGTACTTTCTTTTCAAGAACCTCCATTGTTTCCCTGTTAAATTCTATTGTTTCGTAGCGGACTGTACTGTCATTAAAATAATCAGAAAGGCGCTTTACCTGTTCTTCGTGATCATTACCGGCAAACAGCCTTGCTGCCTTAACCGGTTTACCTTTATATTGCAGGAAGGATAAACAATCATGTTTTAATTCCTCAACCGTTAAAGGCGTGTCATTAAAAGGATTTAAACTAATACACCACGTACCGGTAGAGATAAGTACAAAAGGCTCGTGAAAGCTTACGAGATAAGGTATCAAAGCAGCAGAACTGTCGTGTAAACCAATTCCAGCAACAAAACCTGCACCTTCAAATGCAGCTTTTACAACCTGCTCACTCGAAGCAATTGGTGCTAATTTTTCGATGATGCCTTCTTTATACACCCATTCATGATAATCATTTTTAGTAAAGTCCCACAGATTAGTATGGCACCCGACACTTGTAATATCTGAGAAGTATTGGCCTGTAATTAAGTAACTGATGTATTGCGGTAAGTGAAGTGAAAATTTGATTTGTTTATATATATCGGGCCTGCTGTTCTTTAGCCAATACAACTGCATAGCTGAATTTAAATGACCTAAAACAGGGGAAGCAGTAACAAAGGAAAAAGTTTGCTCGCCGCCGTAGGTATCGTAAAACTGTTTTTGCAGATCTTTTGGATATGGTTTGATGTAATTATATAAAGGTGTTACGGGAATACCATCTTCACCGAGATTTACTAAACTGGCGCCATAAGCCGAAAAATTAATTGCTTTAATTTCAAATTCCTGCTTGCGCAGTACTTCCTGCAGCGATTCAAAAACAGACAATCGAAGGCTTTCAACATTTTCGCACGGAAAACCATCCTCATCGATGGTTTCTGTAAGACGGGCAGAACGCTCAAATACAATTTTATAATTCTCGTCGAAGAGAAAAAGCTTTTTGTTGGTTTTACCAACATCAAATATGGCTATTACCGGCAGAGCTGACATGATAATTTTTAATGAATTTAAAGGTGGTTTATACTTCCATTTCGTTCAGATCTCATTTAATTAAGGGTTTTTCACGCAAAGGCGCTAAGGAAAACATATGCAAAGACGCCAGGAAAAACCTTTGCCACCTTTGCATCTTTGCATCTTTGCGACTTTGCGTGAAAAATTGTATATACAACGCTCAACTTAATTACATTGCCCTTTAAGCAAGTTAGATGTGTTACAGTCCGGTGGTCACCGTTTTTAATCCTCTTTCTTTTATCAAGTTTTCTCTCACTTTTAATTCACGGAATGCTTGTAATGGATCTAATGCTGCGCCGCCTCTTAATCTTGCTTCTGCAACTAAAGGACGGACATCGGTTCGATAAGCTGATTGCAATATTTCCTGTGCCCTTACTACATCATTTGCCAATTGAGCACTTTCAAGTTCTTTTGCATCTACGAGCAAAGCTTGTGCATATGCTATCATAATTGCTTCAACTGATTGCAGCAAATCTTCAAGCGGGTCTTTTACATTATGCGAAGCATCAATCATCCATCCTAAGTCAGATGCATGATTCATTCCCCTTGCATCCATTCCTTCTACCAGCTCTTTAAAGATCAGGAACAATTGATACGGATTTATACTACCCACGGTCAGATCATCATCACTATATTTCGAGTCATTAAAGTGAAACCCCCCCAGCTTTTCTTCCATCAACAGCAAAGCCACTATTTGTTCGATATTAGCATTAGGAAGATGATGCCCCAGATCAACCAAAGTAAAAGCTTTTGGGCCCAACTTACTTGCGTATAAAAATGACTGCCCCCAATCTCCGACCGTTGTCGAATAAAAGTTCGGTTCAAATGCTTTGTATTCGACAAATATTTTCCAGTTTTCGGGCAGTGCAGCATATACTTCCTGCAGGCTTTCCAATGTATTTTGAAATGCTTTTCTCATGTTTAACTGTCCGGGGAAATTAGACCCGTCAGCAAGCCACACGGTGAGAGATTCAGAACCTAATTCTACTCCGTATTTAATAACCTCAATGTTGTGTTCTACCGCCTGCTTTCTTACTGCCTTGTCAACATGCTGCATCGAGCCATACTTGTAGCTTCGCTTCTGATCTGGCTGATCCTGAAAAGTATTAGAGTTCATGGCATCGAAACGAATTCCATTCTGTGCTGCCAGTGCTTTTATGTTGTTTGCATTGCCGGGAATATCCCAGGGAATGTGTAAAGAAATAGCACCGCTTGAATTGTTCAATTTATGTAGAAGTCCTACGTCTTCAATTTTTTCTTCCAGGCTTCGTGGTTCTCCCCCACCTGCAAAACGTCCGAAACGCGTGCCTCCAGTTCCCAGTGCCCAGCTTGGAATAGCTATTTGAAAATCGGCTAACTTCTGTAAGATTTGATCAATATATTTTACAGAAGACGAGACAAATTCAAACTTTCCTTTGTGGACATTCAGATTATCCTGGTTGAATTGGTCAATTTGATATTTTTCTAATAGCATAACGATCGATTAAAGAATTAAGGTAAATAAAAAAGTTCTTTCAAAGGAATTTGAACAGGAGAATTATCAGGATTAGTTTCCATGATGCCGACGTTTTGCTTCCACCATTTTTGCATGATTTCGTTTGATGGCAAATCATTTAATTTTGCAGCGTCTTCCGCTTTCATTACTCCAAAAAGATTATTTGTTGTTTCATCTAAAAATATTGAATAATCACTAATGCCTGCCTTTTTCAGCAACTGTTTCAGTTCAGGCCACAACTCGTCGTGGCGTTTTTTGTACTCGGCTTCAAAGCCGGGGAAAAGCTGCATTTTAAAAGCGATGCGTTGCATTGTTTATTCTTAAGTAGTTACCTTTTTTATAAGGCACCTTTTTATTCAATCACATTACCCATTAATCTTAACAATCTCTACAATCCGGTTCTGACTATCTCATAAATGCCGCTGCTACCCCGCCATCTACATTCAGTACGTTACCTGTTGATTTATTCAGCAATCCGCTTACAAAGACAAAACACGCATTGGCAATATCATCAGGAAGAATAGACTCGTTCATCAGTGTACGCTTAGCATAATAAGCGGGCAATTCTTCCACCGTAATGCCATACGCTTTTGCACGCCCTTCAGCCCATCCGCCGGCCCAAATATTTGAGTCAGCAATAACAGCATCTGGATTTACCATATTTACCCGGACTTTATCAGCGCCAAGTTCTGCCGCAAGCAAACGACTAAGATGGGCCTGCGCTGCTTTTGCTGAGCCGTATCCTGCATTGTTTGGCCCTGACACTACCGCATTTTTTGAAACGATATTTAATATATCCCCACCTATATTCTGTTTACGCAAAACCTTTACACCTGCCTTCGATACCAGAAATTGTCCTTTTACAAGAATGTTATAGAGTCTATCCCAATCTTCGATGGTGTGATCCAGCAGCGCCTTTGAGGTACTGATACCGGCATTGTTAACGATAATATCTACACCACCAAAAGCAAGCGCAGCATCGTTAAACGCATTCTCAATCGTATCTTCTTTTGTCACATCAAGTATAGTAGAAGCTGCAGTATCCCGGCCAAATTGCGATTTGAATTCTGCCATAGCTCCTTCCATCCTTTCAGCATTGATATCATTGATTACAACGCAGGCACCCTCTGCTGCAAATTTTTTTGCTATTGCCTTACCTATACCACCGGCGCTTCCTGTTATTAGTGCAATACGCCCGCTTAATGGTTTTGGCTTAGGCATTCGCTGCAGCTTTGCTTCTTCGAGCAACCAGTATTCTATGTTGAAGGCCTCTTGCCTGGGTAAAGATGTGTATTGAGAAATTGCTTCTGCACCCCTCATTACATTTATTGCATTGGTATAAAACTCTGCAGCAACTCTTGCTGTTTGTTTATCTTTTGCAAATGCAAACATTCCTACGCCGGGATATAAAATAATAACCGGGTTAGCATCACGAATGGCAGGACTGTTAGGATGTTTACAGTTGTTATAATAATCAGTGTACATGTTACGATAAGCCTGAAACTTGGGAGTAAGTTTTTCCTTGACAGCGGTAATATCAGAAAGATCGTCATTAGCACCAAAATCTAAAACAAGCGGGCTAATCTTGGTTCTCAGAAAGTGATCCGGGCAGCTTGTACCCATTGGAGCGAGTCGGTCTAAGTCATTTGAATTAATGAATTGAAGAACTCTTTCATCATCGCTAAAATGTCCGATCATACCCCCCGCCCTAAAGGGAGCCGAAGAGGAACCACCTGAAGAACAAAGTCCTCGAAGTATAGGGGCTAGTAATGCCGCTTGTTTCAAGCGTTGGTCTTTTGGCAACGACTGAACTTTTGCGCCTCCAAATACTGCAGGTTGTTTGCCGACAGCTTCTTCAATATACGCTGCGCATCGCTCTATAACTTCAAGCGTATTGATATAACTTTCGTAAGCAGTATCGCCCCAGGTAAATAAGCCGTGAGAGCCTAGCATAATACCACAAATACCAGGGTTTGCATCGAGGCATTGCTTTAATTCTAATCCAAGCTCAAAACCTGGTCTTCGCCATTCTACCCAACCTATAGTTCCGTTAAATAATTCTTCGGTTATTTTTTTACCGTCTTTTGCTGCTGCAATGGCAATGGCCGCATCAGGATGTAAATGATCTATATGCTTAAAGGGTAAAAAGCCATGTAACGGCGTATCTATAGAGGGTGCTTTGGAATTGAGATCATAAATACAATGATTGAATAATTCGACCATTTCATCTTCATGCTCCAGGCCCCGGTATACACGAGTAAGGTTGAGTAGTTTATCGACATATAACGCAGCCAGGCCGCTTCTCTTCAAT
>JBBPZJ010000191.1:0-5126 GCA_038199395.1 Chitinophagales bacterium | reverse complement strand
GACTACACCAGCTATAACCTGGATGACCGGGACCGCTATTTTTATAAGAGAGTATATGTGGGTTGTTTAAGAGCAAATGATTTTTTAACCAGCCTTCCACAGTATGATGGAAAAAATCTTGGGGTAGCAGGTGGCAGCCAGGGCGGAGCATTGTCTATTGTTACAGCAGCTTTAGATACCCGTGTTAAATACCTGGTATCTTTTTATCCTGCTCTTAGTGATCATACAGGTTATCTTTACGGACGTGCCGGTGGCTGGCCGCATTTATTTGCAAAAAGCAATCTTGCCTATAATAACACAAAAGAAAAATTAAACACAGTAAAATACTATGATGTGGTAAACTTTGCGAGGTTGCTAAAAGTTCCTGGCATGTACTCATGGGGTTTTAATGATGAAACATGCCCGCCTACTTCAACCTATTCTGCCTACAATGTCATTACCGCTCCTAAACAGTTATATTTAGCCCTGGAAACAGGACATTGGACTTACCCTGAACAAAATGAAATAACCAATAACTGGATGGTAGATCATTTGAAGAAATAATGTAATCAAATCAGCAAAGCTTACCTAAGTTTTTAAAAGAAGCTTGTTGATTAATATTTTATAAAGCTTACAAGCTTCCTTTTTATAACTTCAAATTCATGAAAACAAAATCTGTTTTTTCAATAAAATTAAATATGAAAAATACACCCGTTTTTTCCCGTCTTATTACTTTATCTATTGCCTTAATTGCATCGCTAAACATTTTGTTGGCGCAGGAAATCGGCTTGCAGTTGTATAGCCTAAGAAACGAATTCAAAAAGGATGTTCCCGGTACTCTTGCTAAAATTAAAGAATGGAAAATCAAACAAATTGAAGGCGGAGGTTCTTACGGACTTCCTATGGAAGACTACAAAAAATTGTTGAAACAGAACAATTTGGAAATGTCAAGCGTAGGTGCAGGATTTGAGGAATTAGAAAAAAATCCTCAAAAGGTTGTAGATAATGCAAAAGCATTTGGGGCAAAGTATGTAATGTGTGCCTGGGTTCCTCACAAAGAAGGCAACTTTACAATGGAGGAGATCAACAAAGCAATAGATGTTTTTAATGCCGCAGGTAAAGTGCTGTATGAAAATGGAATAAAGCTGTGCTACCATCCTCACGGCTACGAGTTCAGACCTTATGAAAACGGAACCATGTTTGACTATATGGTTAGTAAAACAGATCCCAGGTATGTAAACTTTGAAATGGATGTTTTTTGGGTTAAACATCCGGGACAAGATCCGGTTGCCTTATTGAAGAAGTATCCTACACGTTTTATAATGCTTCATCTTAAAGATCGAGAACCAGGAACTCCGGGAAACCAGGACGGACGTGCACCAGATGAATCTAATGTAGTGTTAGGAAAAGGCGATGTGGGTATAGAGGCCGTTATGAAACAGGCTAAAAAAATGGGAATTAAATATTACTTTATTGAAGACGAGTCACCTAGGTCCGTTGAACAAATACCGCAAAGCTTAGAGTTTTTGTCCAAAATAAAGTATTGACTTATTTTATTAATCCTCCAGCCACAAAAAAGTTATCTTTATAAGTATAAAAATTAAATCATGAAATCGTTCTTGCTTATTACTATTGCTTCCTTTCTGGTTAGCACCTCTATTTATAATTTCAAGGTGACGGGGTTAAATGGAGAAAAAATTGATTTTTCCAAATTTAAAGGGAAGAAAATAATGATTGTAAATACTGCTTCAAAATGTGGAAACACACCGCAATATGCAGAACTAGAGCAGCTTTACGAAAAATATAAAGACAAGCTCGTTATTATTGGTTTTCCTGCAAACAATTTCAAAGAACAAGAACCTGGAACCAATGCAGAAATCCAGGAATTCTGCAAGAAAAATTACGGTGTAACGTTTCCAATGGCCGAAAAGGTTTCTGTTAAAGGAGACGACATTGCCCCAATTTTTCAATATTTAGTAGACGAAGCAAAAGCAAAAGGAATTGAAGATCCGATCAAGTGGAATTTTACTAAATTTCTCTTAGACGAAAATGGCAAGTTGATTACGGTTATTCATAATAAAACAAAGCCGATGAGTGAAGATGTTTTAAAATACTTCAATTAACCACCCTCAACTTTTTCCTTCCTTTATTATTAAAGTTTTTTTACAAGTAACAATGACAGCCGCCTCTTTGAAGCGGCTGTCATTGTTTTTTCTCTTAGCATAAGAAAGGCAAACTGTGGAAACAAATTGGAGTCAGTTTTAGCAATAGTTCTTCCAATAGACTTTTCTAATACTACCGGAAAATAAGTTTGTATTCTGCCGTTTTAATTTTTAAGTAAAATTGCTCTTCATATCCACTTACATTACGAATTAAATGCCTGGGCAAATTCCTTTGCAAAATCTGCCAGTTTTATTTTGCTAAATGAAGGTTTGTTTTGATTGTATTCTGCTGACATTTCACCGCTTCTTATGGCGCTTCCCATTTCTGTATAGTTCTTTGCTACTTCTTCATTAAGCCCCGCCTGTATGGCACCTTCAAGACTTTGTCCGTCGCTAAATACGATCCAGGGTAAGCCTGGTTTGTTAATTGCTTCACCTATCACCTTCGCAATGTCTGCTCCCGACTTCTCGTCGCCAACAATGTAGCGTATGCTATGGCCGGTAAAAGATAGGTTTAATAATTCCTCTGCAGCAGCATCAGCAATATCGGCCGGATGAACCATAGGAAAAGCATTCTCCCCAAAATTTGCACCTAAGATATTTGCATGTTTTATAATGCCTGCCTGCGAAAGTAAGTTATGATAAAAATAAGCCGGGCGAAGGTGTCTCACATCTACATCTTCCAAAGCGTTTAAAGCCCTTTCCACACGATACAATCCGCTCACAGGTCCACAGCCATCAGGCATGTGTGCGCCTATACTGCTCAGGTTTACTACATGCTTAACCCCTGCATCTTTTATTGCCTTTGCATAGTTGCTTCCAATACTGCCTATCCATTCTTTCCAGTTTGCAGGATTCGAATTTGGAGGAATCATGGTGTAAACTGCATCTGCACCTTTAAATGTCTCACTTAGGAACTGCACATCTTCTAATGAACCAACTGCTGCTTTAGCACCCAGTTCTTTAATAGCTGTTTCGTTACCTGCTTTTGAAGTAATGATGGTTACTTCATGTCCGTTTGCAATTAATTTTTCAGAGAGTGGTTTACTTATATGACCGAGTGAACCGGCTACTACGTACTTCATATTGTATTATTAAGCTTGTTAAAAATTCGATTTTAATTTGTTCTGCAAATATCTCTACAAACAACATGGAATAGCTTATTGTTTACGGGCATATCCAACCCATAAAAAATAAAATCTCACCTTAACGTAAATACTTTTCACAATTTTTATGCACGGGCTACATAAACGTTAGGTAGAGTAAGATAAGAAGGACATTAAGAAGAATTTGGAGAAGAACTCAAACAAGTAAAGAAATGAGGTTTCTTCTGATGATGACAAATAGTTATTACAACATTGTAACGAATACTCCTAACACTGCCATCCACTTAATTATTATGAACACATCTATTGCTAAATGTAATATCTAAAGATATTTTCTTACCTTCTCTCCCTAAAATAATTGTACTGTATGAAAAAAATCATTTGCACCATCTCAGTGATTACTCTTGTTCTATTGTTTGTTTCAGCAAATTCCTTATTTGCCCAAGCACCTGATGTATCAGGAAAATGGAACATGAAAGTAGAAACATCTGCGGGTAACGGAACACCAGTTTTCGTATTGAAGCAGGCCGGAGAAACAATTACCGGCACCTACACGGGCCAGCTTGGTCAAGCCGATGTGAAAGGCACTTTAAAAGAAAAAGAAATCAGGCTAGAGTTTAAAGCCGGAGAAATAAATGTTGTGTACACAGGCACGGTTGAAGGGAACACAATGAAAGGAAAAGCTGTCTTTGGCGATATGGGCGAAGGCACCTTTTCCGGCACTAAAGAAACAAAATGAGTATAAAAAGGTTTTTGCCCGTTTGTAGCGCCTCATGATGAAAGCAGGCTTACCTGAATTAATCGTTTGTGTCCATACTCTCCGCACGGACAAACAAAATATTTGGCAGTAATATATCTGCCCTTAATTTTGCCAAAACTTCAATCAAATGGAAACAACAAAATCGACAGGTAAATATTGGCTTTACTTTTTAATTTCTTTGATAGTATTGGTTATATTTTGTGTATTTGCGCCGAAGTTTTTTTGGGTAGTACTTCCATTTGTATTTACCTATTTTGCCAAAGGCATGGATCTGCTTTAATTAGCGACTTAATCTGACATACTTCATCACTATAAAAAGTAAAACCTCCTTTTGGGAGGTTTTACTTTTTATAGTGATTTTATGGTAATTATAATTAGCTTCCGAGAATAACTATTAGAGCATATACAATGGCAGGTATTGTACCAAGGAACAAAACTCCGGCAAATTGGAACAGCACGAGTCCAAGAATGGACAGTAAAACAGATATCCAGAACCGGTTATTGAGCTCACCTTCATGCAGGTAAACAGCTAATGGCGGAATAAAAAGCGCAAGCAGCACAAGTAACAAGGTGTTGGTACTAACATCACTTCCCGCTTTTTTTTGCTCCTTAAATTCTTTTATCGCTTTTTTCATTTCCTTGAAGCGACTTTTCTTTTCATGCCTTGACAGGCTGTTAAACTCTTTCAATCCATCCTGAATACTACCTATAACCGGCTCAGGCGTTACCGCCGTAGAAGCTTCTTTAATTTCTTTGGAAGAAGTGGCAGCCGAAGTAGTCACAGAAGGTAATGCTAATAACAGGGGGAAAGAGAAGAGTGAAAGTTTTTTTCTCATAATGTTACCTTTGGTTTTTTTATTTGCATGTGTGTAAATAGTTAAATAACCTCGTTGGCCGGATTATTTTTTTTAACTCATCCCGGCAAAAATATCTTAAGTTTTATTAGTAGTGGAAATAATTTGCAATTTGTCTCCTATTTTAATCATCCCGAGATTGTTTTGAAGTAAATTTTGACCAAACAAAATCTTATTTCTGTCCTTTCTGTAAGTTCCAAGAGTTCTTAATGGTTCCTGACCTCTTACACCGTCTTCCTGGTTTATAGTGGTTAAAACACATCGG
>JBBPZJ010000190.1:0-4793 GCA_038199395.1 Chitinophagales bacterium | reverse complement strand
AAGTGTCTTTTAACAGGAGCTATCTTGAAAGCGTTCTGTTGAACCTTGTAACTAATGCGGTTAAGTACAGTTCTCCTAAACGACCATCAGTGATAAAAGTAAGAACAGAAAAATTTGCAGATGGAGTGAAACTGTATTTTTCAGATAATGGGCTGGGAATTGACCTTCAAAGATATAAGGACCGTATATTTGGCCTTTATCAGCGATTTCATGATCACGCTGACAGTAAAGGCCTCGGTTTGTATATTGTTAGTTCGCAAATACGCGTTATGGGAGGGGAAATAGATGTTGAAAGTGAGGTAGATAAAGGTACTACTTTCATCATAACCTTCAAAAACTAGGATGAATGATAAATAAGGTTTTGTGTATAGATGATGACCAGATTACACTCGTGCTGTGTGATATGGTTATAAAAAAAGCAGGATTTGCCAAAGAAGTGCTTACAGCAAGAAACGGAAAAGAAGGATTAGCATGGTTTTCAACGTATTTTTCAAAAAATAATACTACTGAAAAGCAGGAGCCTCCTAAACTGATACTTCTTGATCTTAACATGCCTGTTATGAATGGTTGGGATTTTCTTGAAGATTACCTGATGAAATATTCGGATAGACTGCCGGAAACTAAGGTAGTCATTATCTCTTCTACTGTCAATCCTGAAGATTTTTCCAGAGCGAACAGGTATGAGTTAGTCATCGATTTTATCAATAAACCTTTAACGACTGAAGGTTTAGAAGATTTGATGCAACATGAACAGTTAGTTGATTTCTTTTAATACTATTTAAATTGATTACATTATTGCGAACCCTCACTTTTGAGGGTTCGCTTTTTTACCTTCGTTTGTGCTAAATACACTTAATATGCATAATCATGCTATTGCTGATAATTTCTCTTTACTAGCCAAATTAATTGACATTCATGGTGATGATAGTTTTAAAGCAAAGTCTTATTCGTCTGCTGCATTTACCATAGAAAAACTTCCCATTCAACTGGTATCGCTTGAGGAAGAGAAAATATTTGCAATTAAAGGAATCGGCCAGGCAACAGGTAAAAAAATCGCAGAACAAATAGAAACAGGCAGGCTTGCTGTATTAGATGAATACATAAAAAAAACACCTGCAGGTATTTTTGAACTTCTAAAAATAAAAGGGCTTGGACCAAAAAAAATTTCAACCATATGGAAAGAACTCGGCATAGAAAGCATAGGCGAATTACTATATGCATGTGAAGAAAACCGGCTATTGCTATACAAAGGATTTGGTGCTAAAACACAACAAAACATTCAGGAGTCAATCCAGTTTTTAATGGCATGCCAGGGCAGCTATTTATATAGCCAAATAGAAAATTATGCAGATCAATTTACACAACGGCTACAAAAAACATTTCCTTCCGGGCGGTTTGAGATCATAGGCGATTTAAACAGACACTTAGAAGTAATAGATAAACTCGAATGGGTAACTGACGTCTCATTAGAAAGGCTTGAAAGCTTTTTTAAAGAAGAGGAATATGAAACCAAAACAGAAAACGATATACTGTTTGCCAAAGGATCAGAGAACATCTCCCTCGAATTTCATTTTGCATCAGGTGATGCCTTTGTTTTTAAGCAATTTGAGAAGAACAGCGGTAAAGATTTCTTTTCTTTCTGGCAGGAAAAATACGGCTTGCAATACGATGAAGATTTAATAAAAGAAGAAAACATTTTTGAGAAAAAGAATTTGCCTTTCATTCCGCCATTTTTAAGAGAAACTACCGAAATTCTCATTTTGGCTGAAAGCAACCAATTACCAAACGTTATTCAATACGAAGACATACGAGGTATCATACATACTCACAGTGATTGGAGCGATGGTAGAGATACAATAGAATCAATGGCAAAAGGTGCCATGGCAAAAAATATGGAATACCTGGTAATAAGTGACCACTCGCAATCTGCTTTTTACGCAAAAGGCCTTTATCCTGAAAGGATAAAAATGCAACATGAGTTAATAGATGAATTAAATGAAAAATACAGTCCGTTCAAAATATTTAAAAGCATTGAGTCCGACATCTTAAACGACGGCAGCCTCGATTATACTGATGATGTACTCTCTACTTTCGACCTTGTTATCACCTCTGTTCACTCGAACCTGAAAATGAATGAGGAGAAAGCAATGGCAAGACTGCTGAAGGCCATTTCTAATCCTTTTACTACCATTTTAGGACATATGACCGGAAGACTGTTACTTAGTCGAAACGGCTACCCGGTAAACTACCAAACGATAATAGAAGCGTGTGCAGAGCAAAATGTTGTAATTGAATTGAATGCACATTCAAGACGTCTCGACATGGACTGGAGACAAATACCACAAGCCATAAAAAAAGGAGTACTGGTATCCATTGATCCTGACGCACATGCAGTAGATGCATTTAACGACATCCGTTATGGGGTACTTGCTGCTCAAAAAGGAGGGCTAACAGCCGCAAACAATCTCAGCAGTTTTACTTTAGATCAGTTTGAAACTTTTCTCAGGAAGCAAAGAGCAAAAAGACCCTAAGTAACAATAAAGAGTTGCCAAGCTACGCTGACTCAATGAACTTTTCTATGGAAAAAGTACAGCGTAGGTATTACCGGTTTCGCTTGCGGGCAGGGTATCTGACAAATTAAGCTATAATAAGACTTCCTTATTTAAGAGATCTTCAAGACGGCTTCTTATGTACTTACCTTAGAATAATCCCAGCTAAGGGTGGTAAGTTTAATGTAAGTTTGAGTAATTGATCTTCTTTATTTATCATCTCGCCTCTAATTGTTGGGTTATATACATCCCCAGCTCCATAATACTTTTCGGCATCGCTGTTAAAAATCTCTTTCCAACTTTTCTTTCCTTTTACAGTTACTTCAAAATTTAAACGCGGCTCGGGAAGCATATTTAATATGACAATAATATCATCGTCACTATTAAGCCCCAGTCTTTTATACACCATAATACATTCGTTTTTATGGTTTAGATCAATCCACTCAAATCCACCCGGCTCAAATTGCTTCTCATGCAATGCGGCTTCATTTCTGTACAAAAGGTTTAAATCTCTTACGCAATGTTGCATTAACCGGTGAGGATTATGGGCCAACAACTCCCATTGCAATTCACTTTTATAATCCCATTCTTTAGTTTGTGCAAATTCACTCCCCATAAAAAGAAGTTTCGCACCGGGGTGAGTATACATATAAGTGTACAGCAGCCTTAGATTAGCAAATTTCTGCCATTCGTCTCCGGGCATTTTATATAACATCGGGCTTTTACCGTGTACTACTTCATCATGGCTAATAGGTAGCATAAAGTTCTCGTCGTAAAAATAAGCCATGCTAAAAGTGATCTGGTCCTGGTGATATGGCCGGGCGAATTGATCACGTTTGAAATAATTGAGTGTGTCGTGCATCCAACCCATCATCCATTTCATACCAAATCCAATTCCATCTGCAAAGGTTGGTCTTGATATGCCGGGCCAATCTGTAGATTCTTCGGCAATCGTCTGTACGTCAGGAAAATCACGATAAATCATTTCATTCATATTCTTTATAAAAGCGATCGCTTCGAGATTTCCATTGCCACCAAATTCGTTTGGCTCCCATTCTCCTTTTTTACGGCTATAATCAAGGCGCAGCATAGATGAAACTGCATCAACCCGTATTCCGTCTATATGAAATTTTTCAAACCAAAATCTTGCGTTACTAATTAAAAACGATTTAACCTCGCCTCGCTTATAATTAAAAATATACGAATTCCAGTCTGGGTGAAAACCTTTGCGCATGTCTGCATACTCATAAGTGTGTGTACCGTCAAACATATACAAGCCGTGAGAGTCGTACGGGAAGTGTGAAGGAACCCAATCTAAAATAACCCCTATACCTGCGTGATGAAAAGCATCTACCATAGCAGCAAAATCCTGCGGGGTACCAAAGCGGCTGGTTGGCGCATAATATCCTGTTCCCTGATAACCCCAGCTACCATCAAAAGGATGTTCCATCACCGGCATTAGTTCTACGTGCGTAAAACCCATTTCCTTTACATACGGCACCAGTCTTTCAGTTATCTGATGGTAAGAATTATAACTTTCCTCATCATATTTAGAAGGCCGCATCCAGCTTGCTAAATGCACTTCGTAAACTGACCAGGCAGAAGTGAGGGCATTGTGCTTTGCCCTTTTTTTCATCCACTTTTCATCGGTCCAGTCATACTCAACATTTTTAATAATAGAGGCGGTGTAAGGACGTTTTTCCCAGTAATGAGCGTAAGGATCACCTTTGTCTAAATGAACTCCATTAAACCCATGTATATGATACTTGTACGCTTCGCCCTCAAACACATCAGGAATAAAACCTTCCCAAATGCCGGATTTATCAAGCCTTACAAAAAGCGGATGAGCAATCTTATCCCAATTATTAAAATGTCCGATAACAGAAATATAAGTGGCATTTGGTGCCCAAACGGCAAAGTAAGTCCCTTTTTTATTCAGCACTTCTACTTCCTTGTTTCCAAATTTGTTATAGGCTGAATAATGGGTGCCATTTTGAAAGTTATTGATGTCATCTTCAGAAAATAAAGAATAGTTCCAAACCGATTTAGTAGAATCAACAAAGTGTATTTCTTCATACTTTGCAGGAGTTGAAGCAGGTTTTGCTTTCTCAACTGAAGCCGCTGAAATAATGGACCCTTTGTCATCAGAATTACCGGTATTATTTGCCGCCATATTATTTATTTGTATAAAGATAAAGAAACGCTTTTTTAAGTGTGGTTTGAAATAAACCACACTTTTATTTT
>JBBPZJ010000189.1:0-13851 GCA_038199395.1 Chitinophagales bacterium | reverse complement strand
ATACCTTTGTTCCAGGGTGAGCTGAAAATATTTTTTTGTCATCGCAACACAAAATTAGGTTTTCAGTTTCATCCCCTTCGGGCGGGGTACCCCGCCCGAAGGGGATGAAACTGCCTGTTGCACTTATGACTTGAACTTACAAATCAACTAAAAAATCCCCTTTACGATTTCATTCTTTACTCCTGCTATCAATCACAATAGTAACGGGCCCGTCATTAATAAGTTTGACCTGCATATCTGCACCGAAAACACCTCTTTCAATTTTTTTTCCTAAATCTTGTTCCAGTTGCTTAATCATTTTCTCGTACATAGGAATTGCAAAGTTACTTTTCGATGCTCTGCTGTAAGATGGCCGGTTGCCCTTTTTGGTGCTGGAGTGTAAAGTAAATTGGCTGACTAATAAGATCTCTCCATCTATATCATTCAAGCTTTTATTCATAACACCGTTTTCGTCAGCAAAAATTCTGATATTCACAATTTTATTACTAAGCCAGCTAATGTCTTCATCGTTGTCAAGGTCTTCAATGCCAACAAATACAAGCATACCCGCGTTAATCTGACCTTTTATTTCTTTCTCGACCATAACAGATGCTTTGCTTACCCGTTGTATTACAACTCTCATATGAAGCTTTTTAACTTGTAATTTTACGTTTATGAAGATAAATGTTTACAATGAGATCGTTTTTAGTACGGCAAGAAGTGGAGGTAAGGGAGGGCAAAATGTAAATAAAGTGG
The DNA here is from genome assembly GCA_038199395.1 of Chitinophagales bacterium. Taxonomy (GTDB): domain Bacteria; phylum Bacteroidota; class Bacteroidia; order Chitinophagales; family Chitinophagaceae; genus Segetibacter. The sequence goes on along the minus strand of JBBPZJ010000189.1, from coordinate 13,116 downwards.
AGACGATGGTTGAAGGAAGGTGGGATGTTGCGCAATCAAACTTTTTTGCAAATGATCAAAAACAGCAACTTTTCGAAAAACTGGCTAATAAAATAACATCTGAAGGCGTGTTACTGGTAAAGTCTCAAACAGCAAGAACTCAATTAGCCAACAAGGATGAAGTTGTAAGAAAAATAAACAACTTAATAGAACATGCACTGGTAAAAAAGAAAGCAAGAATTGCTACAAAGCCCTCGAAAGCAAGCAAGGAAAAAAGAATTGAGACAAAAAAGATAAATTCAGAAATAAAAAACAACAGAAGAAAAATACCGTGGTAAAATCAGGGAATTCAACTACAATAAAAGTTTTTTAATTCTTTATCTGTTGTTGGTCGTCCTTTAGTGATCATTTGCCTGTAGGCGATTAAAGACTGTGAGGAAAGCCTTTACAATGGAAGCCACTTATGCATGCAAGCTGATACTTCAAGCAATACCTTTTTGAAGGCTTTGCATCTTACTTTATTCTCATCTTCAAAAATTCAAGCGTTTTTTTATGCGCATCATTCCTGGCCTCTTTATTAAAGATGGGATTGCTTGGATTTGCAAAACCATGACCAGCGTCGAACCGAAAAACTGTCAAATTTTTACCTGCTGCCTTCATATTGTTTTCAAACTCGGTTACTTTTTCCGGCGTTATACTTTTATCCTGGTTCCCAAAAAACCCGATAACATCAGTGTTTAATTGTTGCAGTTTCGTAATATTCGTTTCCGGCCTTCCATAGTACATAACACAACCTGCCCCTTGCTTACCAGCTAGTATAGATGCCTGTAAACTCCACATGCCGCCGAAGCACCATCCGATTGTATAAATTTTGGCGTTCGTTCCTGCATAAGCTATTGCGCCTCTTATAATGTTTTCAAGACGTTCTGATTGTACGCCCGACACGTATTTCATAGCACTATCAGCAGTGGCTGCGACTTTTCCATCGTACAGGTCAAGAGCAATTACATTCACATTTTCAAGCTCGCTGCTTAAGAGCTCGGCCTCCTGCTTTATATAATCGTTTAAGCCATACCATTCATGAATAACAAAAAGAAAATTCTTCGTTTGCTTTTTGTTCCTGATCTCATACCCCATCCCATTTTCACCATCCGGGGTTTTAAACGAAATTTGTTTGCCCTTAGGATCTTTAGTCTTAAAGTAAAGAGGATCAGGATGAAGTGAAGCAAACTCCTTTGTGGCAGCTTCCATTTTAGCTATCTGGAGTATGTCTTCAGAAGTACAGCTAAGAGACGTCGCCTTACTTACTGCTACAGGCGTTACATCTGTTTTCAAAGTATAACTCAACAAAGCCGCAATAATAAAGGCTGATAGCGTAAATAGAATAAATTTCATATAAAGAGGTTTTTTTTATTAACAATTTATCTGCACGATCGTTAAGATTTTTTTGGTTTTTTTTTTGACCCGGAAATAAGGTGTAGGTTTGTATGACCTCCGGATGATTTTTATCTTTCTTCACGGTCATATTTTAACTGAATTGGTAAGTTTTTCTGTTTGTTGGAAAAGATATGAAAAAACGTTATTAGAACCGGCATTTTAAACAGAAACATTTAACCTGATTCACCTTAAGACAGTTTAAACAGATTTTCCATAAAACCTTATAACTAATCTTTGTTCAACTAATGAGCAGATGAATGGTTTTTTTTGAAATTGTTTTTAAAAAATATAGAGAAAAAACGCTTAACCATTTACTATGGCCAAATATATTTTTGTTACCGGCGGTGTAACAAGCAGTTTAGGGAAAGGAATTATTGCAGCCTCGCTGGCAAAGCTTTTACAAGCAAGAGGCTTACGTACAACTATTCAAAAATTTGACCCTTATATCAATGTAGACCCGGGAACCCTTAATCCGTACGAGCACGGCGAATGTTTTGTGACCGAAGATGGCGCAGAGACGGACCTTGATCTCGGGCATTACGAGCGCTTTTTAAACATTTACACATCGCAGGCAAACAACGTAACTACGGGCCGCATTTATCAAACAGTTATCAATAAAGAAAGAGAAGGTGCTTACCTGGGCAAGACAGTGCAGGTGATTCCACATATAACGGATGAAATAAAGCGAAGAATGTTGTTGCTTGGCAAAGACGATAAATACGATGTAGTGTTGACCGAAATAGGGGGCACCGTAGGCGATATTGAAGGATTGCCATTTATTGAAGCAGTACGACAGTTGCAGTGGGAGCTACCCGAAGAGGACTGCCTGGTAATACACCTTACCCTTATCCCATTTTTAAGGGCTGCGCAAGAGCTTAAAACAAAGCCGACCCAACATAGTGTACGGCTTTTAAGTGAAAACGGGGTTCATCCTGATATTCTTGTTTGCCGTACGGAAGAACCTTTAAATAACGATATAAAGAGAAAGATTGCTCAGTTTTGTAATGTAAAGCCTGAGGCAGTAATTGAAGCTGCTGATGCTTCTACCATTTACGAGGTGCCTTTGATGATGTTGAGAGAAAAGCTTGATATTATTGCCTTGAAGAAAATGAAGATTGCCAATTACACCGAGCCCGATTTGAACAGGTGGAAGGGATTTTTGGATAAATTGAAATATCCGAAAAGCAAAGTTACTATTGGTCTGATAGGAAAATATATCGAACTGCAAGATGCTTATAAATCTATACTGGAAAGTTTCATTCATGCCGGTGCTATGAATGAATGTAAAGTGCAGGTAGTAAATGTGCATAGTGAATTTATAAACCAGGAAAATGTTGCTGAAAAACTGGATGGGCTTGATGGACTTTTGGTAGCACCGGGTTTTGGCCACAGAGGCATAGAAGGTAAAATTGTAGCCGTAAGGTATTCAAGAGAAAAAGGTCTTCCTTTCTTTGGAATATGCCTGGGCATGCAAATGGCCGTTATAGAGTTTGGACGAAATGTTTTAGGCCTTGCAGACGCCCATAGTACAGAGATGGATGCCCACAGCCAAAACCCTGTTATTAACATGATGGAGGAGCAAAAAAAGATCACAAAAATGGGAGGAACGATGCGGTTAGGCTCTTACCCTTGTGAACTTAAACAGGGAAGTCTCGCTTTCGACATATATGGAGCGAGGGAAATATCAGAAAGGCACAGGCACCGCTATGAGTTTAATAACGACTATCTGGAACAGTATGAGAATGCGGGCATGATCGCAAGCGGAATAAACCCGGAAACAGGGTTGGTAGAAATTGTAGAACTGCCCAATCATCCTTTTTTTATTGGTGTGCAATACCATCCTGAACTGAAAAGCACTGTTGAAAATCCGGCCCCTTTATTTGTGCATTTTATAGCAGCCGCTAAAAAATTTAACGAGAACCGGCTTTCGCTTAAAAATCTAATGGTACATACTGAGATGATGTAGAAAAAAATAGTTTAAAGTGAAAAACAAAAAAGTTTATAGGGTTATACTCTATAAGCTTTTTTTGTTTTCCGACCTAAATGTATATATCAGGCTTGTACGAAATTGAAACTAACGGACACGGCCAAATAAACAAAACTGCCTCACTAAAAGCGAGGCAGTAATAACATTTTTATTTATTGTTTTTTTTAGAAGTCGAGACCAAGTGCAAAATATAATATTGGCTTACCTCTGAATATTCCATTCATCTCCCAGGCTGCATCGAACTTTAGAAAATAACCTAGCAGTGTACTTCTGGCGCCAAAGCCATAACCTCCGGCAAAAGGTCCAATTCCGCCAGCCTTTGTTAAAAAAGAAACCGGGTTATTTCCCCCGCTTGCATATGCAACACCAGGTCGGGCAAATTTATCATATTTACCATTCCAGGCAGTACCTAAATCAATAAACTGAACTAATTGAAAGTTTCTGATAAAGGCGTTATTAACGGGCTTATTTAAAAGCGTAGAAAATACAGGTAACCGTAGTTCACTATTAAAAACAAAAGCATTGTTGCCATTAGCCACATTCTGATTGAAACCTCTCAGGTTTACCGCCAAAGTTTGAAAGGCATAACTTTGATCAGGGTCTGGCCGGTTTGCATTATTAAACTTAGGAGATATCCAACCATCAACTCCGCCTAAATAATAAATAAGTTTTTGTTTACCCCAGCTAAAGTCTGCTGCAGCTCTCGTTGCCCAAATAAAGTTTCGGTATATGGGTAAGTAGTGCCGACCGTCGAAACCAAAATTGTAAGTGTACCCAGTTCTTGTAGATGAGCCGCTAACAGGGGCGTCCAAATCCATGTACACTTTGTACCTTAACCCATTCCATATATTCATAGTAGGATTAATTGTATTGTCATGCACATACTCAAGCCTGTTTAAAACATATTGAGACAATATATCGGGGTAACCCAGACCCCGTCGGTCAGGCAACCCTTGTTGTCCCGAAAAATAAGGGGTGGGCTTTAACACTATTCTGTCACGACGGTATGCCACCGTTAACCGAAAACTCTTTACTTCATTTAAAGGATAGCTTCCATTAAATTGATAAATGTTTGTATTAAATTGGGCATTATACGACAAGTTAGTCCCTTCGAAACCGGCGGCATCATGGTTGATTGTTCTGTAGTAGGTTAAACCCCAGTCAAACCGCTTTCGGACATTTTGAAACCCAAATAGATAATCATTATCACGCAGGTTAGCTCCAAGGCGAAAACCGCCCACAAATTTTATGTCTTCCATCAAATCACTTACACTGGTACGAAATGTGAAGTTTAGGTTAGAACCAGTGCCTAATTGTATCGGGCCGTTTCCGCCCCCGTACGGCTGATACCTGTTAATTAAAATATTGTTGGATACCCCTCCCAAAATATAATCATTACTAAACTTCCAACGGTAATTTACCAGCTTGGCCCGCTGCAATACATTTTCATTTACAACAGGAGTGGCTTCCTTTGCAAGAATGTTTGAAGAGTCCTTTTTTTCATTTTCAAACTCACTTTGAAAACCAGCGCCAGAGTTAGCAGTAGTGGTATCTACATTATTCGTTACGGTTGACTTTCCTTCTTCGGCCCTTCTTTCAGACATCATCTTTTTCATATATTCTGTTGGGCGGGCATTCACATTTCTCTTTCTCAGCAGGCTGGAGTCTACTCTTAACTTGTATAAAAATTTCATATCTCCCTGCCTTGTTACTTCACTTACCTGACCCCTGTCGCCTGCAATTCTAGTTTCGAGCAAACTGCTTTGGTAGTTGGTAAGAGGAAAAGTATAAGTAGAGTCTTTTGTGACCTGAAACATACTTATACTATCAGGCTCATTTTTCTGCCATGCAACCATTGTAGAGTCAAGTTCCTTATCAGACGGATTACGAAGAACTTCATCACCTATGTAAAAAAGCGTATCAAGCCCTTCTCTTTGTGTAGTAAAGAATCCGGCCCACCTGTTACCTACTCCATTTTCATCTGAGACATAGGTAAAGTGATTTACATTGTACTGCGTAGGATAGCGCGCATTGCCAAACTTTAAATTTGTTAATTGGGTAATTTGCTGTCTGGTAATATAGTCAAGCAAAAAGATATTGTAACGATTGTTGCTCGGTAAAACTGTGTCAGCATTTACTGCTTCAGGGCCCGGACGATTACTGGCGAAAAGGATTCCTGTTTTGTTAGGAAAAGCAACAAAAGACGCATCAAGATCATCGTAAACATCATTGGTAAGTTGATCCAGCTTTTGTCCCTCGATTTTATAAGTAAAGATGTCGCTGTGACCATTTTTTACCGCAGTAAGCAAAAGGGTATTTGCATCAAGCATAAATTGAACGTCCAGAATTTGGTCGAGCCCTTCAATTACCTGCTTAAAAGCTTTGTAACGTGCAATAACATCGTAAACGAACATTTTGATTTTACCATTCTCCCAATAAATCACTGCGACCCGTGTTCCCTTACCGTCCCAAGCCATTAAGGGATAAGAAGGATTGATGTCCATCTTCTGCGTTCTTACGCCATACTTAACCAAAGTCTTTGTGAGCTCATAATTTTCATATAAACCAACAGAATAAATGCCCCTGTCGTACTTAGTAACCACGTAGCTTTGGTTACGAGGATTGGGATTTGCCTGAAAACGGAAAAAGTCTTTTTTATTCGTTATTTCCTCAGTTACAGACACTGTTCCCTTTGGAACATTTCTACGCTGCCGTATATCTTTATAGTACTTCTCCTGCTCGTAAGCCATAAAGTCTTTAAGTATCTCCTTAAACTTCTTTTTGGCAATTCGCTGCGCAGCACTATTTAAACTTTTGTAGATACGAGCCAGGTATAAAAAGTAAGCGACGTTTTCCTTTTTGTATTTTTCTTCAATATAATACCAAAAAGATGCGCCTGCCAGTTCAGGCTTTTCAAATGCAAACTGGTAAAAATTCTTGTAGCTGTCACTTAGCATCGCACTTTTAAGATCGTCATCTTTTTTAGTGCTCCATCTTTCTGCGACGTAGCTAACATATCCGTCCGTTAACCAGGTTGGAAGATCTAATAGTGCCTGGTTACTTGCAAACTCGCCAATGTCTTCTCCAAATAATTGATTATCGAGTAATACCCTTGCGATGCCCTGCCTGATTTGTCTATTTAGATTGGCATGATTCCCATCGAAGTAAACAATCATTTTATTGTTTACAAGTTTAGTGAGGCCACCTCCCGCATTGTTAATTAACTCATTTCCCAGCCCTATATTGGTACTTCGGTAGTCATTGTAATTGTTATAAACAACAATATTAATTTGCCTTTGCAACGAATACTCCATCTGAGTTTCGATCCCTTTCAGTTCTTTCTCCGCTGCCTGAGCCACGAATTTGCCCAACTCAAGGCCTCCCTGATTAAAGTAGGTATTGAAATTGGGTGTCTCGTAAAATTTCCAGATAAATTTTTTATGTTGAATTCTGTTTTTTCCAAATTCTACCGAACTCACCTGGGAAATTCCATGAAAACAAATGAGGAACAACCCTAAAAAAACACTAAGCCTGTTACGCATACTGTTATCTTGCATATCCGTTCTTTAATAGCTTTAAAATTAATATAATTGATTGTAATTCTGGTAAATTTACGAATATGCTAACAGTAAAGATTTTTTCCTTCAACCCCGTTTCTGAAAATACATATATTGTTTATAATGAAGATAATGAGGCACTGATTATTGATCCCGGCTGCTACTTTGACGAAGAAAAAAAAACCCTGGCAGAATTTATTGCAAATAACGAACTTAAGCCGGTTCAACTGCTAAATACCCATTGTCATCTCGATCACGTATTTGGCAATAAATGGGTTTACGAGAGTTTTGGACTGGAATTATTTCTTCATGCAAATGAAGAACAAGTTTTAAAGTTTGCTCCCCAGTCGGGAAAAATGTGGGGATTAGAGTTCGAAAATTATGAAGGGCCGCTCCATTTTCTTAACGAGCATGATGTTATAAAACTGGGACGAAATGAACTGAAAGTAATCAATGCACCCGGTCATTCTCCCGGCAGTATTTGTTTTTACTGCGCCGCCGAAAGCCTTATAATAGCGGGAGATGTATTATTTAAAGAAAGCATTGGTCGTACCGATCTGCCGGGAGGGAATCATGAGGTTTTAATACAAAATATAAAACAACAATTATTTGTGTTACCAGACAACGTAGTTGTTTACCCCGGACACGGAGATTCTACCACTATTGGTCATGAAAAGAAGTACAACCCTTTTTTGAGAGGTTAGAAAATTTGGATTCGGCCTTTGGAGTTATCGCAAAGCGGTCTTTCTCATCATTCTGTTTCTAACCAAACGAACTAATAGACCTATAAAAGCGAAACGGTACACTATTACAAAGGTGAGCTCTTGCAGAAAATGGTAACAGCGTTCTTAAATTCATTTTCTGTTATTATTAGCAATAACAACATTTTTATTTGCATTAAATTCGCTGGCAGCGTTTTGACGTTAAACATTTATACATGAGGAAGTCTCTTCTCTTTTCAGCATTTTTTTTATTGTCCGTTTTTTGTATTAAAGCACAGGTAATAGATTCAATGATCAAGGTCTATTCTGAGCAGGTACCAGATCAAAAAGTGTATGTTCATTTTGATAAAGACATCTATAGAGCAGGCGAAACAATCTGGTTTAAAGCTTATTTATTCTCTGGTTTTAGTCTTTCTGTTAATAGCAAAAATTTTTATGCAGAATTAATAAACGAGAAAGGAAATGTTGTACAGCGAAAAGTTTATCCTGTTACAGAGTCATCATCCATCGGCAACTTTGACCTTGCAGACTCTATGCCTGCCGGCAATCTGATCTTCAGGGGATATACTACCTGGATGTTGAATTTTGATACATCATTTATTTTCCAAAAAAACATTTCTGTTACTAATAAAGCCGGAATCGCTGAAAACAAAAAAACAAGTGAAGCTAAGAGTTATTCGATCCAGTTTTTCCCCGAAGGCGGAAATCTTGTCAGCGGGCTTCGTTCTGTAGTTGCCTTTAAAGCCAATGATGAAGTTGGAATGCCAACCCTCGCAAAGGGAAATATTGTGGATAGTAAAGGTGCGGTAGTAACCACTTTTTCATCAGTACACGACGGCATGGGCACATTTGATTTAACCCCTGTAGCTAATGAAAAATACCAGGCAGTTTGGACAGATCCGACGGGCAAGCAACAGACCGTTGCTTTGCCTGAAGCAAAAGCTCAGGGATTTGTGCTTAAACTAACATCTTCGGGAAACAAGAAAGTTTTCATGTTATCACGCACAGACGATGTTCCTGAAAGTTGGAAGAAAGTAAACGTGGTTGCCCTGTTGGGACAGGAAAGAGTATACAAAGCAAAAGCTAATTTGACTGATACTAAAGTTACCAGCGGCTCTATTCCCGTTGAAAACCTGCCTTCGGGAATATTGCAGGTTACCATTTTTTCTGATACCTGGGAACCAATAGCAGAAAGGATTATAATGATCAATAACAGTAACTATCTTTTCGACGCTAAGGTTAACACGCCGGAATTAAATACAAATTTCAGGGCAAAGAATACAATCGAAATACAGGTAGATGACACGCTGTTATCCAATCTGTCATTAGCAGTAACAGACGCAGCTATCGGCAGACAAACTACTGCTGACAACATTATTTCAAGAATATTACTTACCGGAGACATTAAGGGTCATGTACATAATCCTACTTATTATTTTGCCAATACTGCAGATAGTACCATTAATAATCTTGACCTTGTAATGTTGACTCATGGCTGGCGCAGATATAACTGGGCTAATATGGCAAGAGGACGTAAGCCCCCATTAAAATATCCTTTTGATAATTATTTGTCTTTAGATGCCAAAGTGTTTGGTGTCACTACTGCATCGCCTCTTCGAAATGATGAAGAACTGTTGATCTTTATCCGGGGAAAAGATTCATCGTCTCAATTTTTACAAATGCCAAAAACAGCCGTTGACAAATTCACATTACCAAATATTGTTTTTTATGATACCGTTACCGTTTTCTACCAGTTTATGAAAGACAAAAAAGCGGAAAAGGAAATGAGTCTTGGTTTTTACAACAACTTTTATAAAGGAGTAACAAAAATTGATCTGTTAAACAGACCTACGAACCTGGAGATTGATACTGCAGCGATTGCCAGAACCAGGTTTTTTGCTCAAAGACTAGCTCAACTAGGTAGCAAATTTGATCCTAAAGGAAATGTGCTAGAATCGGTTACTGTAAAAACAAGAACAAAAAGTCCGATAGAACAACTGGATGAGAAATATGCAAGTGGACTTTTTAAAGGTCAGGATGGATATGCCTTTGACCTGACAGGCACACAAGGTGCGTCTTATTTCGACATATTTTCTTTCTTGCAGGGAAGGGTTGCCGGTCTTCAAATTAACGGCACCGGGCCCAATGCTTCTTTGCAATGGCGCGGCAGTACTCCCGCTCTTTTCTTAAATGAAATGCAGACAGACGTTTCTCAATTATCCTCTGTTTCGGTAAATGATGTAGCCTACATAAAAGTTTTACGCCCTCCGTTTATGGGAGCTATCGGAGGTGGGGCCGGCGGTGGTATTGCAGTCTACACCAAAAAAGGAGGCGATGTAAAACCGGAGCCGGGAAAAGGGCTAAATAAAGGCATTGTCGTAGGCTATTCTACCCCAAAAGAATTTTATTCTCCGAACTATAAAGATCTATCCGGATCTTCTGAAGTCGCTGCTGATTACCGAACTACACTTTATTGGAACCCGCTTATTTTGACTGATTCTACCCGGAAAAAAGTTCGTTTAGAGTTTTACAATAACGACATTACAAAAGCTTATAGAATTGTATTGGAAGGAGTAAATGAGTTCGGCAAGATGGTGAGAGTAGAAAAGGTTATTCAGCAAACAAAATAGAAAGATTACCTATGTCCACAATACTTATTACCGGAGGCACCGGTTTACTCGGTTCTGCGTTAACAAAAATACTTTTAGCAGAAGGACATAAGGTTATTGTTTTAACCAGGAACGCTAAGACCTCTAACCGGCCTGACATTGAATATGCCAAATGGGATGTAAAATCTGAGACGATAGACAAAAATGCTGTTTCTGCAGCAGATTTTATCGTTCATTTGGCAGGGGCAGGCGTAGCAGATAAGAGATGGTCAAGTGATCGCAAAAAAGAAATAGTAGACAGCCGTACCCAATCCAGTGCACTGCTTTTGAAAGCGTTGAAGGAAGTACCAAATCATGTTGAAGCCGTGATAAGTGCATCAGCGATCGGCTATTACGGCGATGATGAAAAACGAGGGCCGAAGAAAAAATCATTCACTGAAGAGATGCACCCCGACAAAGAATTTTTGGGAGAGACCTGCCGGTTATGGGAGGAAAGCATCGAACCGGTACAAAAAGAAGGCAAACGAATGGTAAAACTTAGAATAGGTATTGTTTTAAGTAACGATGGAGGCGCTCTTCCTGAGTTTAAGAAACCCATCAAATTTGGCATTGCCGGAGTATTAGGTAGCGGCAAACAAGTTGTCAGTTGGATACATATAGAAGATGTGTGTAGAATGTTTTTGTTCGCAATACAAAATAAAAGCATGCAGGGAGCTTACAATGCTGTTGCTCCAACTCCTGTGAGGAACAAAGAACTAACGATATTGCTGGCAGAAAAGATGAAAGGAAGGTTTTTTGTGGATGTTCACATACCGGCGTTTGCCCTAAAAATAATGCTCGGCGAAATGAGCGTTGAAGTACTGAAAAGTGCTACTGTCAGTTGTGAAAAAATAAGATCAGAAGGATTTGACTTTTATTATCCCACGATTGAAACGGCGTTGGAAAACCTCGTAAACGGCAAGTAATTTTTCCTTAAGCGTTACAAATCATCTGCCTCAAACTTTTTTAAACTAATAAAATAATAAAGAGCAAGATAAACTGCCGACATAAACAATAAAGCAGTTGTATTATAAGAGGAAGTAAATTGATTGATAATTACTTTAAACACAGGAACCCGTATAAGATTGTCAGTTGTTTCTAAAGGCATATAACGACCCCAGTTATCAGTATATCGGTTCAAAAAAGCAGCAAGCATATTTTCTAAAATGAGCGTATACAAAAAATATACGCCGATAGCAATACCTGACCTTTTAAAAACGAGGCTAAATAATAATGCCGCAGAACTATAACTCAACGCCTGGATAAAGAAATAACCAATAAACTCAATTTTTTCGAAAGTAAAAGAAGCGGGGTTTTCAATGAGCCCAAAAACCAGAGCAGTAATGAAGACTGCTATGCTTGCAATAAGGGCTACGACAACAGTAAGGGCACTTTTAGCCAAAATAAACTCTCTGCGGCTCCAGCCGTCAATGATATTTTGGCGATGAGTTTTGTAACTATATTCATTGGTAACTGAAATAATAATTAGCAAACCCAGCATAAACATAAGAAAACTGCTGGTATAGCTTACAACGTGCCACACATCAGGAAAGTCGAAAGGATTTCCAATTATACCTTTTGCCATATCGTTGTTTCGGGGACGGGATTGATAGACCTGGTAGGTGATATAATTAGCACCAAACACACTTAACAGATATAAAATAGACAAGACCCAAAAGGTGCGGTAGTTTTTAACTTTCATCCATTCCACTTTCAAAAGTTGAAACATATTCAATAAGTTTAATTGTTAGTCAATTCGAAAAACTTTGCTTCGAGACTTTTCTTTTTTAATAAAAGGTGGTTAAGGATGATACCGTTGTCAAAACAATATTGATTGATAACTTCAAGATTGGCCGTGCCGGCAGGAAAAAATGCCTGAATGCAACCATCTTGCTTTTTAATTTTTGTATAACCAGGTAAGGAGGTCGTAATTAATTCAAGTTGAGAAAGATTGCCCGACGATATCTCTACTATATCTTCATTTACCAGTATTTCGTCTACCGGCCCCGAGGTTATTATTTTGCCTCTTTTCATGATAGCAACATGAGTACAAACCTTCTCGACTTCATCAAGTAAATGGCTTGCCATTATGATTGTTTTTCCTTCTCCGGCAAGTCGCTTAATTAATTCCCGTATTTCTGCAATACCTACCGGATCAAGTCCGTTGGTAGGTTCGTCTAAAATCAATACGCTCGGGTTACCTAACAAAGCTGATGCAATTGCCAGCCGCTGTTTCATGCCTAAAGAATATGTGCTGAATTTGCTCGCTTTTCTTTCTGTCAGGTTTACTTTCTCAAGTACAGCAGGTATATCTGCCCTTCCCTTTCCTTTAATTTCTGCTGCAATAGCAAGGTTTCTTTCACCCGATAAATATTGATAGAAGTTGGGAGTTTCCAGTAGTGTTCCGACATCTTTGCGCAATGCGGACCTAGCGGGTTTTCCGAAAAGCTCAAAGGTGCCACTAGTCGGTTTTAGTACGTCCGTTACAATGCCGAGCGTAGTTGTTTTTCCACTTCCGTTTGGTCCGAGAATTCCAAAAACGCTTCCTGTCGGGACTTCAAATGAAACATTATCTAAAGCCTGAATTCTTCCGTAAAACTTTGTAATACCATTAAGAGTAAGTACACTTTGCACAGTTAGTGGCGGTTTGATTGCAGGGTAAAATAGACGCTTTTGATGAAAATGGGAAATCTATTTGTAGTAGAAATCAAGGTTTAGCCAAAACAATAATGCATGCTATTATTGCTAAGAAAACAATTACTGAAAATAAATTATTTTCCTCAACT
>JBBPZJ010000188.1:0-3798 GCA_038199395.1 Chitinophagales bacterium | reverse complement strand
TTCGACTATTTCGACATCTCCGTGAATTACATTAAATACTCCGTCTGGTAAACCCGCCTCCTTTAATAATTCTGCTATGCGTCCGCTACTTATTGGCACTTTTTCTGATGGCTTTAAAATCATACAATTTCCCAACGCAATTGCATTAGGAATCGTCCAATTTGGAACCATGCTCGGGAAATTAAACGGGACAATTGAGGCAACAACACCCAATGGAACATGTTCTGTTCTGCATTCGACACCTTTGCTTACTTCTAATACTTCCCCGGTTATAAGCTGAGGCAATGACGTAGCAAACTCTGTCAGTTCGATGCACTTTTCAATTTCTGCCACCGCCTCACTCATTGTTTTACCATTCTCTTCTGAACATAGTTGCGCCAGTCCGTTCAGATTCTTCTCGAGCAAATATTTATAACGAAAAAATACTTGTACTCTTTCTTTTATTGGTGTTTTGCTCCACTTGTGAAAAGCCGTTCTTGCCGCTTCAACTGCTTCGTCGAGGTCTGTTGAAGAAGACATAGCAACCTCTGACAAAAGAGAACCATCGATTGGTGAGATCACTTCTATTGTGCGGGTTGACTTTGAAGCTACAAATTCACCATTTATAAAGTTTTTTAGGGGACCGTATTTCATCGAAAAAAGGTGGGTTTAAAGTTTAAAAAGTGTAAACAATAAATATAAAATAATTTAAGGAAGGATAAACGTTCAATCGTCTGTTTCACAATTTTTATTTAGAATTTTTACACTACTTGTTAAGAAAAAGTAGACTCACGAATATCAATTTTAAAAAGAGATTTAATACCGGCAATAACCGCAGCCATATTTCGAGTTAACAAAATCCCGTTAAAAATTCAATTAAAGGAAAAAGATGAAAGTGCGCAATCAACCAGACAAAGGCGTAAGGATCCGAGTGCAATTTAAAGTATAACTTATCCTTGTTCCCGGCTAGTTTCCGATATATTTTTTTTCTTGAACCAAAAATACATTGGAACTCCTGTTAGCATCAATACAACTCCGATGGCTGCTTCCCGGGGACGTGTAAAGATGGTATTAACAAAAAGAACTGCACAGAACAAAATAACGATTGCAGGAACAACAGGGTAGCCCCATACTTTATAAGGGCGAGTTGCATGAGGCATTTTTTTACGAAGGATAAAAACACCCAGTGTCGTTGCACCATAATATATAAAAACTGCAAAAATAATCATGTCAGTCAACTGGTCGAAGGTGCCTGAAAGAATTAGCAGGCAAGCCCACACACATTGGTATAACAAAGAATTAGCAGGAGCGTTTGCATCATTTAATTTGGCCGCTTTTGGAAAAAAAAGATGTTCTCTTGCCATTGCAAAATAAGTTCTGCTACTAGCCAGAATGGTAGCATTGGTACACCCTAAAGTTGTTAAAAGAATAAGGAGGGAAATAAATAGAGCACCATTTTGTCCCCAAAAGGTTCTCACTGCCTCTATAGCTGCAATCTGGTTTCCGTTTTTATAAATTTGCTCCAGGCTCGGTATGGATAGCAAAGAAAGATAGGTACCGTTTACAAGCATGTACAATGCAATAATTATAAAAACTCCAATAGTAATTCCTCTTGGGATATTTTTTTTTGCATCTTTAATTTCACCCCCGACATAACCAACAGCAGCCCACCCCTGGTAGCCCCAGAATGCAGCCAGCATTGCAGTAAAAACAGCGCTGAAGGTAACAGGGGCATTATTTGTAGTCTTCATGTCAAAAGCCTGAGGCAGATTAGCATGACCGGTAGAAAGTCCTGCCCCTATGATTATAAATATTCCAGCAAAAACAAATATTAAAATTGCACTACTTACTCCGGTACCTGTTTTAATTCCTCTCGCATTGACTAACGTGAGTGCAATAATGAGAATAATAGCTGTAAGCTTTACATTGAAATCTGCAAAAGGGTAAAAGATCCCGGCAATATTAAAATCAGCAAAGGAAGAAAGTAAGGGCGAAGAAGGAAAAATGCTATTAAAAGACTGAGCAAATACATATGCCAAAGAAGAAATGGCGGCTGTTTGAATAACCGTAAATAATGACCAACCAAATATGAAAGCAAAAAATTTATTGTAAATTTTTTTGTAGTAAGCATACTCCCCACCAGTATCTGCAAGTAAACCTGCTACCTCGGCATTACTAAGTGCGCCAAACAGCGTTATAATCCCTCCGAGCATCCAGCAAAAAAGTACCCAACCCGAAGAGTGCAATTCTGCTGCCATGGGAGCAACTTTCTTGTACACTCCTGATCCAATGATATTGCCAATTACCACTACAATAACCATTTTTATCCCCAAAGATCTCCTGAGTTGCTGTTCGCTCATAATAAGGTTTAACTTCTAATATCGATAAAAGTAAAGTGAAAGTCTGAAAACCAATCAATAACGATGTCTTTTCAAAAAACAGACATAACAAAAGAGCATCTAGCAGTTAAGATGAACGAAACGTATCGCGAAAGGCTAATGGAAGATGCAGTGCTGCGAACAATTACTCTTTCCTAATTATCAATCGTTCAGTTAAAACACGGATCTTATTTAGATAAAATATAAGGATTTTATAAAGTCATTTTCAATGTTTGTTCATCAACTACTTTTGTTTTGAAAACACCACTATGAAGATGAAAATTACAAAGCAAGTTCTTACTGCCGCCAGCCTTTTTGTTGCGACGCTGGTATATGCCGGACCTGGCAAAAAAGAACCAAAAGAAATAAAATACATAGATAAATCAAATATGGATTTGTCAGTTAAACCCGGCGACAATTTCTATCTTTTTGTAAATGGCAATTGGATTAAAAATAATCCCGTTCCTGCAAGTAAAACCCGCTGGGGAAGCTTTGATGTACTTCGTGAAGAAAGTTCAAAAAGACTAAGAACGCTACTCGAGGAATCTGCTAAGAATACGGGCAAGGACAGAAAAACACAGATGATCGGTGATTTTTATGCAAGTGGAATGGATAGCGTTGCTATTCAGTCAGCAGGAATCACCGGCATTAAGGCTGATCTCGACCGTATTGCAGAGGTTAAAAATATACAGTCAGCGCTTACTGAAGTAGCCACGCTTAGAACGCTCGGGTATGGAGCTCCTTTATTTCGTATGGGCGTAGGACAGGATAGAAAAAATGTGGACCAATATATACCTCAGCTTAGTCAGGGTGGAACAACGCTGCCAGACCGGGATTATTACATAAAGAACGATCCCCGCAGTATTCGAATTCGTGACGCTTATAAAACCTATTTGCAGCAACTGTTTTCTCTTGCCGGTGAAGATGGTGCAACTGCCTCTGCAAGTGCCGATGCAGTGATGCGAATAGAGACAGCACTGGCAAAAGCACAATATAGCCGGGTAGAACAAAGGGATCCTTATAAAACCTATAACAAATTTGCAGTTAAAGACCTCAATGCCACGACGCCGGATATGAACTGGAACAACTTGTTTAAAGTTATGAAGGTAAATGCAGGCGATAGCGTGCTGGTTGATAATCCGGCATTTTTTAAAACGGCTGACTTATTAGTGGGCGTACTGCCCCTAAGCGATTGGAAAAGTTATTTGCGGTGGTCTGTATTAAAGAGCAGTGTTCCTTATTTAACCACTCCGTTTGTGGATGCTAACTTTAAATTTTCGCAGGTACTTTCTGGTCAAAAAGAACAAACACCTCGCTGGCAGCGGGTGGCGGGTTTAGTAGATGGCTCGTTAGGTGAAATGTTAGGACAATTATATGTAGAAAGATACTTTAAACCTGAAGCAAAAGAGAGAATGCAGAGTTTGGTAAGTAACCTGCAAAC
>JBBPZJ010000187.1:0-2376 GCA_038199395.1 Chitinophagales bacterium | reverse complement strand
TAACTACTTCAGCTACTTATAACAGAAATCAGCGAACGGATAGAGAAAATCTTTTAATTACTTTCGGGCTTACTGCTGATAAGTATTTTTAATTTATGCGTCTGAAGAATTGAGATTGAGAAACACTGTAAAATGGTTTTTTCAGGAAAACCGTCTTTAATTTTCTATCAAAAAATTATAGCCTGGGCACAGCGATAAATAGAATGAAGGTTTCGCAATAATAAAAACCATTGCCACATTCAATCGCAAGGGTTTTATTTTTTTATGATCTTTAACTATTCTTACATGTTCTCACGAATATCATGCATAATCTTTCTAGCTATATTATTTGCGGTAGTTTCAAAATTACTCTCTGCATAAATTCGAATGATTGGTTCTGTATTACTTGTTCTTAAATGAACCCAATCCTTTTCAAATTCAATTCTTAACCCATCTTCTGTATTAATAGGGTTATTCTTATACTTTGTTTTGATCTTATCAAAAATAGACTGCACATTTACTCCCTGGGCCAGTTCAATTTTATTTTTGCTAATAAAGTAGTCAGGAAAAGTACCCCTCAGTTGCTTGCTACTTCTATCAGTTTTAGCTAAAAAAGTTAAAAACAATGCTATTCCGATTAATGCATCACGGCCATAGTGCAGGTCAGGAACAATGATTCCACCATTTCCCTCTCCACCAATAACAGCATTTACCTCTTTCATTCTGTTAACAACATTTACCTCACCAACAGCGCTGGGAAAATATTCACCACCATGTTTCATTGTAACATCTTTTAGCGCTCTCGTACTCGACATGTTACTTACGGTATTTCCGGGTCTTTGTTGCAATACAAAATCTGATATGGCTACCAATGTATATTCTTCACCAAATAAAGATCCATCTTCATTTACGAAACAAAGCCTGTCAACGTCAGGATCAACGGCTATACCAAGGTTAGCCTTCTTAGCGTTGACCTCTTTGCACAACTCCATTAAGTGCTGAGGCAAGGGCTCGGGATTGTGCGCAAATTTGCCATTTACTTCTGCATTTAATACGGTTATATCCTTTTCTTTTACGCCTAACGCCTTTAACAGTGAGGGTACCGCAATTGCACCGGAGCTATTGATTGCATCGACTACAATCTTAAACTTCTTTTTTGAAATGGCAGCAACATCAACCAAGGGATATTTAACGATCGCATCTATATGTTTTTGTAAAGCGGTATTATTTTCAGAATAAGTACCAAGCTTATCAACCGTAGCAAAATTAAAATCTTCCTTCTCAGCCAAAGCAAGTACTGCTGCACCATCTTTGCTACTTATAAACTCTCCTATGCTGTTTAATAATTTCAAAGCATTCCATTCTTTTGGGTTGTGACTGGCTGTTAAAATTATTCCACCGGCCGCTTTTTCAAATAAAACTGCCATTTCAACTGTTGGAGTAGTAGTTAGTCCAACATCAATAACATCTAAGCCCAGGGCATTTAAAGTACTTACTACCAGCCCTTGCACCATTTGTCCGCTTATTCTTCCATCCCGTCCAACAATCACTTTTCTGCCATTACCCTGCTGAGTTAACCAGGTACCGTAAGCAGCCGTATACTTTACTACATCCAACGGGCTTAAGGTATTTCCCGGCTTACCTCCGATCGTTCCCCTTATACCTGATATGCTTTTAATAAGTGCCATTGACCTTTCCTTCTTTTTATTCGACTGCAAACATAAAAGAAAAATCTCTTATAAGCGTATTACACTTTCAGGTGACTAATAGTTGTAATTGAATTACATCTGCTATTTCAACGACACCTGGTATTTTTAGCAATATTCTATAATTGAACCATTGTCAAATTTTAATATCCTGAAGCTTGTAGAAGCTGTAAATGATATAAATCAATACGTTTAACCAAAATAGTTTGCTTATGCTTTTTTCTGTCATTATACCTACCTGCAACCGTAACCAACTTTTAAGTCATTGCCTTGACCTTCTTGATAAAAATGTACAAACTATCGACGGTTCAAGTTATGAGGTAGTTGTTACTGATGACAGTAAAGACAACCGTGCCAAAAGTATTGTGAACGAAAAATACACTTTTGTACAATGGGTGGAGGGCCCCAAAAAAGGACCTGCAGCAAATAGAAATAATGGAGCAAGACAGGCAAAAGGTGAATGGCTGGTCTTTCTCGACGATGATTGTTTGCCCAGCGCAGACATTCTTAAAAAATACCATCTTCTGATAACGAGTAACCCAAACATACAAGTATTAGAAGGTTTGATAGAGCGTGAGCGACGAATGAAAAGCCCGTTAGAAAGAGCTCCAGGTAATAGCAATACTAAAGGAGGCTTCTTATTAAGTTGCAATTTTGCAATAAAAAAAACACTTTTTTGGGAAATAGGTGG
>JBBPZJ010000186.1:0-9316 GCA_038199395.1 Chitinophagales bacterium | reverse complement strand
CTTATGGCTAATTTATCTTCGGTGGCTATTAATTGCTCGAACTGTTCCTGTATACTTTGTTCTTCTATGTTTTCTATTGCCATGGCTGCAAATTAAGTATTTTGAAAGGTTAATTAATATTACTCTCTTTCAATTTCTTTATCTTGCCAGCAACTATACAATATGCTATTACCTAACCTTGTTATTGCACCTTCTGGGAATAGAGGAAGAGGTGTTTTTACAACGAAAAGTATCGCTGCCAATACAGTTATTGAAGTTTCTCCGATAATAGAATTGACCCCGAAAGATAGAAAGCAGATCGAGGGAACTAAGCTGTTTCATTATATTTTTGAATGGGGTAAAAGTAAGCGTAAAGCCGCTGTGGCATTAGGTTACGTATCTATGTATAACCATTCTTTTGAGCCGAATTGTGAGTATGAAATGGACTATGAAAACGGGAATATGACAGTACGAACAATAAAGCCAGTAAAAAAAGGAGAGGAGTTATTCTTTAGCTATAATGGCGATCCTACAGATAAATCACCTTTATGGTTTAAGACGAAATAGATCTTAAAATTTACAGTTTTAAACATGAAGCAGTGCAGAGACTTTTTATTTTATAAACATTTCAAGGCTTCTCTTTGGCTTAGCGGTGCAAGTCTAATTTCGCTTACAAATTTTCTTACCCAATCCGGATTTGTTTTTGCATATTCTCTCAAAACCTAATTAATTGCTTCTTTTATAAAAAATTCCGGCGAAGAGGCCGGATGCAAAATATATTCAGCTAACAGATTGTTATCGGTTTCTTTTTTATAATTTTTCTGAGAACCTGTCTAAAATTATTTGAAAAGTAGCTTATCTATTTTTTCTCTGTGGTACTCTGCGAAAAACTCCTGTATTTCTCTCTGCGGTTAGTTGTTTTAACCGCAGAGAGCGTAGAAAAAAGGCATCGCTGAGAAGCACAGAGAGAAAAACCAGAAAATTTTAGACAGCTTCTGAAATAATAAACTGCTTCTTTGTAGCCATTTATTTTCACTTCGATTCCATCTGCCTGTCATGTCAATTTATGTAGAAGGATTGATCGTAAAATAACTGCCAGCACAATCATAAGATAAAGGGTCGACCTTGTTCCACCAGCTTTTATTATTGAGACAATGCTTGATGATTTCGATTGATTGATTGACCATAACTTTTTAAAATCCATCAATATTTCTATTGCACAATATTGATATTCTCTTCCCGAATTGTTCCATAACTCTTTTAAGACGGCATGTAATTCACCTTCATCTTTCATTGCAGAAGTGCGGAGAAATTCTCTAAAGAATTTTCGTCGCCCGGGTGTCGGTATTCCTAAAAACCGGAACTGGTTTTCATATAAGCTTTCATAGCAAAAGTGCATTTTATGCATTTGCTGATTTTGCTAATTTAGATTTAACAAAACTGGTACTAAAACTCAATATACTATGGATTGGAAATCCATAGTATTAAAGCCATTGACTGAAAGTCTTTTGAGGTTGCTGTGAACAAGATGCTCACAATTCGATCAATTGAAATGGAACTTGCAATTTTTCCAATGCCTGTTGAAGTCGTTCTTTATGTGTATCCGTTATAAAAACCTGACTTTTGTTTTCGACACAAACCTGGTGTAATAAATTTTGCATTCTTCCGGCATCCAGCTTCTCAAAAACATCATCGAGCAATAAGATAGGGGCAAAGCCTTTCGCCGACTTCAGCTCATCAAACTCTTTAAGCTTCAATGCAAACAGCAAGCTTTTACGTTGTCCCTGAGAAGCTATGTTCTTAAAATTTTCCTGGTGCAATTTCAGTTCAATATCATCTTTGTGTATACCAATAGTGGTCCTTTGTAGCATCAGATCCTTTTGTCGGAAAGTACCTAGCAACTTTTCAAAACGATCTTCAAATAATGGGCTGTAATATTTTAAAATGACCGGTTCATGGGTGCCGGCGATTTTAAGGTAACTCTCAGAAACAGCAGGCAAAAAGTTAGCAAGAAAATTTTTTCTGTAATTAAAAATAAAATTTCCCGGCTTTAATAACTGTTGGGTAAGTACATCCAGCAACGATTCATCCACATATCCTCGTTCACCGGCAGACTTCAACAAGCTGTTTCTTTGCTGTAATATCTTATTGTAATCAATCAAACTTTCGAGGTAATGCGAGTTGAGCTGGCTTAAAAGAGTATCAAGGTATTTTCGCCTGATTTCACTCGTGCCTGTTATAAGCTCAACATCATCGGGCGCAATAATAACAGCAGGAAAATGACCTATATGCAGACTAAATTTTTTGTAATCTTCTCCGTTTCGCTGTATTTCCTTTTTATTATTTTCACGTAGAATACATACGACCTTTTCGGTTTCGCCACTCCTGTCATAATTTCCTTCTATCCTCAATCCCTGTGTTCCATGGTGTACACTTGCACTATCCGATTTACTAAAATAGCTTTTGGTGAAACATAAAAAATAAATAGCATCAAGAAGGTTGGTTTTTCCCTGGCCGTTATTGCCACAGATACCAATCACATTCTCTGTAAACTGAAGGTTTTGCTGCAGATAATTTTTAAACTGAAAGAGAGTTATGCTTTTTAAGTGTAACATGAAGAGTGCAAGTTAACTGGAAAGGATAAAGATGTAAAGGCAAAGTGATTGAAAGAGGAAACATACATTCAGAATAGACAGGAGAATTCAACAGCTTTGTCATACTGCATTGCACTGTTTTTCAACGTCATTGAAGTAAAAAGTGAGTAACGACTACCAGCAGCGGTACACAAACACTTGTAGCTGGCAACTTTGAACTTTCACTTTTTTTTGCTTGTATTCACCTATATTTGCCGCTCAAAATTTCAATAAAAGTGCCGACTAAATTTTCAAAGGAAACATATTTGTATTGGTATGAGTTGATGCAACTGATCCGCCAGTTTGAATTAAAGGCAGAAGAGAAATATAAAATGGCGGGAAAGATCCGCGGATTTTTCCATGCATATGTAGGCCAGGAAGCTTTAGCTGCAGGTTGTATGACTGCCACACGCCAGGAAGATCCTTTTATTACAGCCTATCGCGATCACGGTTGGGCACTCGCAAAAGGAGTAACTCCAAATGCTTGTATGGCTGAGTTGTACGGTAAGGCTACCGGTACTGCAAAAGGGAAGGGTGGAAGTATGCACTTTTTTGGTGTAAAGGAACATTTCTTCGGAGGCCATGGTATAGTTGGTGCGCAAATAGGCACCGGCGCAGGATTGGCTTTTGCAGAACAATATAAAGGTACTGATAATGTTGTGCTTTGTTTTTTTGGCGATGGTGCAGCAAGACAAGGTATTTTACACGAAACTTTCAACATGGCGATGTTGTGGAAGTTGCCCGTGATTTTTATCTGCGAAAATAATAATTACGCTATGGGTACTTCGATAGAAAGAACCAGTAATGTAGTTGATATCTATAAATTGGCAGACGCGTATGAAATGCCGGGAGATATGGTAGACGGAATGGACCCGGAAGCCGTTCACGATGCAGTTACCCGAGCAGTGAAAAGAGCCAGGGAAAAAGGGGGCCCTACTTTACTTGAAATGAAAACTTACCGTTACAAAGGCCATTCAATAAGCGATCCTCAAAAATATCGTCGTAAAGAAGAACTTGATGAATATAAAACGAAAGATCCGATAACGATGGTGACCAAAAATATACTGGACAACCATTTTGCAACCCAGGAAGAGTTGGATGCTATTGACGCAAGGATAAACCAGGCGGTCGAAGAAAGTGTTCGCTTTGCAGAAGAAAGCCCATGGCCGGATGATAGCGAACTATTGAAAGACGTATATGTTGACGAAAATTACCCTTTTATAGTCGATTAGAAGAAAGCGTAAGTGCACTGCAATGGATGCACTGAAGTGACGACTTTCTTTTCCTTAAAAAAAGTAAAAATAAACGAAAAAATGGCTGTTAAAAATGTACATGAAGCTGTTGAGGTAAATCAGGACTTTCAAGGAGTTGCCGGCTTTTGGGAAAATAATAAAAAACTGATAATAGGTATTTTATTGGCAATAGTGGTAGTTGCAGGAGGGTGGATGTTATATAAGAACATGGTAGTTGCACCTAAAGAAGACCGGGCTGCAGAAGCCATGTTTAAAGCTGAAGAATACTTTAGAAATGATAGTCTTGCTGTTGCTTTAAACGGTGACGGTCAAAATAAGGGTTTTTTAAATGTTATTAAAAATTTCGACGGAACAAAAGCTGCAAACCTTGCTCATTTTTATGCCGGGGTTATTTATTTAAAAACACATGATTTTAATAATGCGGTTAAGCAGTTAAAAGATTTTAGTACCGACTCGAAGCAAATTCAAATGATTGCTTATGGTCGTTTAGGTGACGCTTATAGTGAGCTGGGAAAAAAAGACGAGGCTGTAGATTATTATAAAAAGGCGGGCAAAGAGTTTGAAGCGGATCAGTTCTATTCTTCCGAATTTTTGTTTCGTGCAGGTTATCTTTTAGAAAGTATGGGCAAAAATTCCGAGGCAATTGCAGTTTATAAAGAAATAAAAGAGAAGTTTCCTAAAACTGAAAAAGGCTTTTCTATCGATAAATATATTTATCGTTTGAATGTTGAGAAAAATGATTTTAGCGTAAAATAATATGGCTACAAAAGGCAATACAGCATTAAACGAAGGCATCCCGGTACTACAGGATGCCTTCGTAGTTATAGTGAAAACTGAGTGGAATGCCCACATAATAGATAGACTTGAAGAGGGCTGCATAAAGGTATTGAAGGCAAGCAATGTACATACAAGAACAGTTGTAGTTCCTGGTGCTTTTGAAATTCCGTTTGCAATAAGAGCGATTGAGGCCAATACAGACCTTCCTGTTCAGGCATTCATAGCGCTGGCCACAATTATCCGTGGTGATACTCCGCATTTTGACTATGTTTGTAAGGGTATTACTGACGGCATTATGCATCTGAACTTATCTCTACATGTTCCTACCATATTCGGAGTTCTTACTGTCGAAAACGAACAACAGGCCGAAGATCGGGTAGGAGGCATACATGGTCATAAAGGTGAAGAGGCTGCCGCTGCTGCTATAAAAATGATAGCTTTAAAAAAGAGTATTATATAAGCCGTTAGGTCAAAAGAAAGTGTTCTTAATTTTGAAATGACAGATCTTGACGATAACGAATACCATATCCAGACCTTTTTATAAACTTGTGTGAAAGACAATTTCTCTCAATTTTGCGCCGTACACTTTTACTTTGGGCATTTTTATTTTTCACTTCCTTAAATCCATCAAGGGATTTTAGGTTAAACTTTACGCTTTTACGCGGTTAAGGAGCTTAGCTTATGAAGGTCGATATTTTTATACCTTGTTTTGTAGACCAGTTGTATCCGGAGACAGCATTTAATATGGTAAAGGTGCTCGAAAAAGCAGGCTGCGACGTAGTGTACAATAAAAATCAGACTTGCTGTGGGCAGCCTGCTTTCAATGCGGGCTTCTGGGAAGAAAGCAAAGTGGTTTGTGCGAAATTTTTAAAAGATTTCAAAGACACAGACTACATCGTAGCGCCGAGTGCAAGTTGTGTTGGGTTTGTGAGAAATTATTACAGCAAGTTGTTTGACAATTCTTCCGATCATAATAATGTATCTAAAATTGCAGCGAAGACCTTCGAGTTTAGTGAGTTTATGATAAAGGTACTTGGCATTGATAACGTTGGGGCTTCACTTGAGGGTAAAGCAACTTATCATGACAGTTGCGCCGGACTAAGGGAATGCAAAATAAAAGAAGAGCCTCGTAAGCTATTGAGCAATGTGAAAGGCCTCGAGCTTCTGGAGATGGAAGACGTTGAAACATGCTGTGGCTTCGGAGGAACCTTCTCGGTAAAATTTGAAGCGATCAGTATTGCAATGGCAGATCAAAAAGTATCAAATGCTTTAGCAACAGGAGTAAAATACCTTATCAGCACTGACCTTAGTTGTCTAATGCACCTGGATGGTTACATTAAAAACAAAGGCTACAATTTACAGACATTGCACATAGCCGATGTTTTAGCAAATGGATGGTAAGAGCAATTAAAAATAAGGTATTCTGAAAATGAAGTATTCACTACCTTCTTACTTTTAACTCCACCTTCCTTATTTTTAATTTTCAACTTTTAATTTCTTCTAAATGGCGCATTGGCTAATAAAATCAGAACCATCAAAATATAGTTGGGACAAGTTTGTTGAGGATAAACAGACCCTTTGGGATGGTGTAAGAAACTATACAGCCAGAAACAATTTGAAAGCGATGAAAAAGGGCGATCAGGTGTTCTTCTATCACAGCAACGAAGGGCTCGAAATAGTAGGCATTGCTAAAGTTGCGAAAGAAGCTTACCAGGATCCTACAACCGAGGATCCAAATTGGGTAGTTGTCGACTTAAAGCCAGTAAAAAAACTAAAGAAGCCGGTTACGCTTGCTACTATAAAGTCTGATATCCGTTTAGAGAAAATTGCGCTTATCAAGTTGGGCCGTTTATCTGTTTGTCCTATAACAGATGAAGAATGGGATATAATACTTGAGCTTGGAGAAACAAAATAATTTAACATGGCGTAATTCCATTTGACGAAATTTTTTACTGAACACATCCTGTTTTCAACTGTTTCTCTTTGACTAATTGGCATTTTCGGCTTTATTGCAATAATTGCGTTAACTATTTTATGTTATGAGTAAGAAAAAACTCGTAGTACTTACCGGGGCAGGTATTAGCGCCGAAAGTGGTTTAAAAACTTTTAGAGATACAAATGGCCTTTGGGAGGGCTATAATGTATATGAAGTAGCTACTCCCGGCGGGTTTGCGAAAGATCCGCAGTTGGTGCTGGAGTTTTATAACATGAGGCGAAGAGATGTTGCTGCCGCTAAACCTAATGCCGCTCATATATTTCTAGCTGAACTTGAAAAAGATTTCGATGTTACAGTCATTACTCAAAACATAGATGATCTTCATGAAAGAGCCGGCAGTAGCAATGTTTTGCATTTGCATGGAGAGATATTTAAAATGCGAAGTGTAACCAACCCGGCTCTAATATCAGAAATCAGAGGAGATATACATGTTGGAGACCTTGCGTCAGATGGAGGCCAGCTACGGCCGCACATTGTTTGGTTCGAAGAGTTGGTGCCGATGATTGAAGTAGCCGTAGAAACAATGAGTACAGCAGAAATTTTTGTAGTTATCGGCACTTCGCTGCTTGTTTATCCTGCTGCCAGTTTAATACATTATGCTCCCCGTTTCATTCCGAAATTCATTGTTGATAAATCTATTCCTTACACCGGAAGTGTACCAAATCTTACTGCAATTGAAAAATCTGCTACGGAAGGAGTAGCAGATCTGCAAAATCTTTTATCGAAGTACAAATAGAGTTTGCAGCCTGTATATCAGAGGAATACGAGACACCCTGCAACTATTGAGAAGTTGTTAGGAATGCAGATACGGGTTATTCTAAAAATTAAATATTAGTCTCACCAAAAATGGTTGACGTACTATAACTTTAGCCCTTTTTAAAGTTTTCCGCAGAATGAATAAAATAATTGAGGTGCAGAACCTGGTGAAAAAATATGGAGACTTTACTGCAGTAAAAGGGATCAGTTTTAGTGTAAACGAAGGAGAAATATTTGGTCTTCTTGGGCCAAATGGTGCCGGAAAAAGCACAACGCTCGAAATAATTGAAACGCTCAGGACAAAAACATCTGGAAAAGTTTTTGTAGATGGAATGGATCTGGATAAACAACCAAATGATATTAAAAAAATAATTGGAGTACAATTGCAAACGTCGGGTTATTATCCCGGTTTGAATCTAACCGAGTTAATAGAGTTGTTTAACGGTTTATACAATAAAAAAGTAGATGTTACGTCATTCCTGCAAATGGTAAACCTGAAAGACAAAGCAAAAGCAAAATTCAAGGAGCTCAGCGGAGGACAGAAGCAACGTTTTTCTATTGCCACTACTTTAATCAACCAACCAAAAATCATTTTTTTAGATGAGCCTACTACAGGTCTCGACCCACAAGCCCGCAGAAACCTTTGGGATTTGATAAGCGAAATTCGTAAGAAAGGCACTACTGTAATTATTACAACGCACTACATGGATGAAGCGGAGGTGCTTTGCGATAGGGTAGCAGTTATCGATTCCGGAGAAATAATTGCTATTAATTCTCCCGATAAAATGATTGACGATCTTGTTGCTTCAGGCTTCGAGAGAAAAAAAGAAGTTAAAGCTGCTACGTTTGAGGATGTTTTTATTAACCTTACAGGTAAATCTCTACGGGAAGAATAATTAAATTATAAACAATTACCATTATACGACATGAAAAAAGCGTTTTTAGTGCCTTCAGTTTTGATGTTATGTATTTCGTTGCATGCTCAAACAAAAAAGACTACCAAAACGGTAGCACAAACAAGAACTACAGCGCCTGCTGGTGCAACTTTAAAGACAAATACTGACAGCATTAGTTATGCCTTTGGTCTTTCTTTAGGCCAATATTTAAAAAGCCAGGGAATTACCTCGATTAACTATGCAGTGCTAAACAAAGCCATAGACCAAACTTGTAAGGGTCAGAAAACCTACTTTGATATGACGCAGGCTAACCAGGTAATGCAGGGGATGGCAGAAGCTAAGATAAAGAAAGTATCAGCAGTAGAAAAAGAAAAGGGCAGTGCATTTTTAGCAAAAAATAAAGCCCGCAAAGAGGTTATGCAAACACCAAGCGGTTTGCAATACGAAATTTTGGTAAAGGGTACAGGTCCGGTTCCTACTAAAGCAGATACGGTTTCCGCTCACTACAAAGGATCTCTTATTGATGGTAAAGAATTTGATAATTCTTATAAACGTGGTGAACCTCTGACAATACCTGTAGCAGGTGTAATACCAGGATGGACAGAAGCATTGACAATGATGCCTGTAGGAAGTAAATGGAAACTCTTTATCCCTTCCTCTATCGGGTACGGAGATGTAGGTGCTGGTCAGGATATTCCCGGTGGAGCAACATTAGTGTTCGAGGTAGAGTTGCTTGGTATCGCTAATAAAAAATAACCGATAGTCATGTCAGAATTTGCATTAGACCTTCGTTACCCAATTGGCAAATTTGAAAGCCAGCCTTATTCAGAAGAGTTAAAGAATAATTGGATTAACGACATCCGGTTTTTACCCAATGATATTGAAGTTGCTATTCAAAGCCTGGATGAATTTCAATTTGATACACCCTACAGGGAAGGTGGCTGGACTATTAAACAACTGGTGCATCATGTCGCCGATAGTCACATGAATGCTTATATTAGATTTAAGCTGGCATTGACTGAAGTT
>JBBPZJ010000185.1:0-5365 GCA_038199395.1 Chitinophagales bacterium | reverse complement strand
TTGTTTCGGGAATCGTAGAGCAAATTGAGGGTAATGCCAGAAGAAAAAGAGTTTTTATTGGTTTCGGTACCATGAGAATAACCCAAAAACTTCGCCAGTCCCAAAGTGTCGTCGACAGGTTGCAGGTTGATATGGTAATCTAAATTATAGCCCATACCAACCAATAAATAAGGTCTGATCTGTTTCAAAACTGTCTGATAAAACCGGATGTATTTATAAGTAATTAAAATTTTATCGTTGATTTTGTTGTTTCTATTGGTACGATATACGTATTCGGGATATAATGAGAAACGGGTATCTCCCTGAATGTTCCACTTATTTTTGTTTGTATAAATGTTGTTCCTAAACCCCAGCGAATAGCGTCCGTTGAAGTTGAGATATGGAACAAATGTAACAGTCGACAAAAACGTATTTCTCCTGCTTCCCAGGTAAAAACTGGCAGAAGTAGAAGTAATCAAGGCTTTGCCACCTCCGGGAACAGCAGAGGACGTTGGTACCAGCGAAAAATAAATTTTTTTCTTGCCCCTGCTTCTAATCTTTTCAGGTTTGTACTTAAAAGTTGATTTAAACACATCTATCAGATCTCTTTTGTTGGTGGTGTCTACGTCATCAACACCCGGTGCTATTTGTTGTGCTTTTATGTTTGAAGGAATAATGTAAAAAAAAGTTACTACAACTAATTGCAGGAGCGCTTTTGCCACAGCGTTATAACGGGGTTGAGGGAATTGTTTGTTTTTGATATAGCAAGGCAAAATCATAAGTGGGGATATACCACAATCATGCCTTGAATAGGGGCTTTTTACTGATCGGGAAGATGATCGCCGGAGGTATTTTAACCAAAAAAGCAAATCCGAAACGAGTTAGTATGCGTGCAAGTAATCGGAATAAAAAAAGTTCTCATCACGCCAGAACCTTTTTTCCTTTAATCGCTTAATTTATAAAAAGCCGTTATTGTCCGGCAAATTAATTAAAAAAAACTATCCGAATATCTCATTCAAAAGACCTGCAAGGCGTACACCACCTTTGAGCAATTGCTCATTTACAGTATAAATGTGTAAAAAGACATATTGATAACTAAGTTTCGGTTCCAGTGTTTTTAGTTCTCCATGCAGATCTTCACTTATTTTGTACGACTCGTAAAACCAGTTTGTCATAGGCAAGATCTGCCATTCGTATCGCTGTTGCTTTGTAGTAAAATTGATGGCTTTAACGTATTCTGTATAGCTTAACTCCTGACCCTCTATCAGTTGTTCGTCCCATACCCTGTGAATATTGGATGGTTGACCAAACCAGGCGACTTTAATATCATTTCCGCCCCTGTCTCCATTTGCACTTACATGAAATGGCTGGTGAATATCTTCGACAATATGTATTAGCATTCTCAGATACAATAACTTTTCATTCTGCCCCAGATTTTTATTTTTAAGTTGCGTTACAAGAAAGTTAAGACGTGTATAGGCGTCAGTCGCCGTATCCTTTTGCAGAACCATAGCCATTTGTTGCACATTCAGTCCTTTATCAAAGTCTGCATAATGCCACTCATTCAAATATCTAAATGCTGTATCAGATTTAATAAAGTCTGCCCAGTTACCTGCAATAGCCATACTTTCATTTCCCAGTATTTTTTTTATCTCCTTACTTGCCTTTGAAGTCAGGTAAGTACTTGCAATTTCACCAACAATGCGATGTCCTAGTAAACCCCACGCAAAAGATTGACAAGGCAGGTAAAAAAACAACAAGACGAAAACTATATTCCTTTTAAGCCGCTGACTTAATTGATTTGACTTCATTTCTCTTTATCTTTTATTAGCGTAAAAGTATAATTTATACCGTTTGTATAATCACCACAATTTTCATTTAACAAGGGAAGCTTTCGGTAAGACAATTATTAAGTTAAGGGACTCTATTCTAATCTTACTTTTAGGTGAACGTATAATATAACATCAGGGCGAAGTGAAGATGAAAGTTTAGCATTACTATTTTTACAGGTTAGTTGTTAATACATCTTTTCACAACAGATATATAAAGTTTGCCAGTCGTTTTATTATTGGCATTTTATTAGACAACATTTTGATTTCTAATAAGGTTATTTACATATCAATTTTATTAAACGAAATGAAAAAATACATCCAACTATTGTCGTTAGTTTCTGTTCTTGTGTTTGGTGCATGTAAAAAAGAAACGATTCCCGAAACAGCGTCCGGTACAGGTCAAACTACCGCTACCTCTCAATCAGACTTATTGAAAGATTCTGTTTACCTGTATTCGAAAGAAATCTATTTGTGGCCCGAAGTATTGCCTTCCTACGATGTATTCAATCCGAGGCAGTATAAAGGCGCTAGCGATCAGGAATCCGCAAAGATCGAAATGAATGCTATCCGTGCACTGCAACCTCTTGACCGATTTAGTTTTGTAACAACAAAGGAAGAGTCAGCGGGCTTGCAGACGGGTGCATCCGTCGACTATGGTTTTTTTGTAAAAGCAGCGGCAGCAGATAAAGCAGAACCGATTGACTCTGTTCGCTGGTTTGTTGAATATGCTTTTGATAAATCATCTGCCGGCCTTGCCGGGGTAAACAGAGGATGGTTTATTAATAAGATTAATAATACTCCCATCATCTATAATCAGTCCAGCATCGATCTTTTAAACCAAACCTTTTTTGGTACCGGTAATAGTGCAACATTTGAGTTTGTAAAACCCGATGGTACTACTGCAACTGTTAACCTTACCAAAACAAGCTTTACATCAAACGCGGTGTTACACCGAAGTATTATTAACGCAGGAGGTAAGAAAGTGGGTTATTTTGTTTTAAAACAGTTTTTTGCCGCTCCCACTGTTACAGAGCTAAACACTGTCTTCAGCTATTTTAAATCTGAAGGTATTAATGAGCTGGTGGTAGATTTACGTTATAATCCCGGAGGTTCTACTTCAACGCAGGATGTACTTGCCAACCTTATTGCGCCTGCCGCGGCAAATAACCAGGTAATGTATAAATATATCTTTAATTCTAATTTGCAACAAGGTAAGTTTCCCTTGTTGCAGAAAAAAGCAGGTTACGGAAGCACCTCATTTAGTGAAGCTAATAATACCCAGAAGTTCTCAAATGCAGGAACCTTAAACCTTAGTCGTGTTTTCTTTATTGTCACCCATAATACAGCTTCTGCAAGCGAGCTACTGATCAACAATTTAAAGCCGTATATGAATGTAAAATTGATTGGAGACACCACTTATGGTAAACCGGTTGGTTTTTTCCCGGTTGATATTTTCAATTATTCGATTTACCCTATATCATTTAAAACTGTAAACAGTGCGGGCAATGCTGATTACTATAAAGGTTTCGCACCCGATAAGGCGGCTCCCGACGGAGTTAATAAAAGTTGGGGAGATATTACAGACCCATCTTTGGCCGTTGCTCTAAAATATATCAACACAGGTGCTTTCCGCTCGGCTGAAAGCAATGAACAACAATACAGCAAACAGATGAAACTTCAGCAAGAGCTTGAGCCGGTGAACGTGCAATTAGAGAAAAACAAGTTTACAGGTATGTTTATAGAAAAACATTAAGTCGTATATAGAATGAGAAAAGTCCGGCAAAAATTATCCGGACTTTTTCATTTCAATTGCTATCTTTTAAACTCCCAACTTTTCATATTGATACAACATTCCCATTCCAAAGGTTGAAAGAGGACTTATTTTTCGGCCGTTTTTATTTGCTTACTCTTATTCTTTTTGCTCTTGTGATGATGTCTTTGTGTAGTTTTCTTTGTTTCCGCGGCAGAGATATTTTCCTCTAACAATTCAGGTTTATCTGAAAGTTGCTTTTGCTGCATCTCCTTTTCGAGATGTCTATCGCCCTTTATTTCCTTCTGCTCTAATGGTTTCCCCGGCAATTGCTTTTTATTACTTTGAGCAGAAGCAAATGAAAAAGTAAAAATACCAGCGGCTATTAAGCCCAAAATTATTTTCATACGTTTTTGTTGTAAGACTGTTTCAATTAGCAGAAGCTTAAGCACATCCGGAATTATGTCCGACTTACACTGCTTTTTAGCATTTCGTTGTACCTATTACGGTAGCGCTTACATTTTCTGAACACACCATGTTGTCATACACCTTATATTCTGAACATTGGTTGTTTTGATTGGCTCATAAAGTTCTCCGTTTAAAGCGTTTGTAATATCTAATAACATCTTTTCATTTACAAGAAAACGGTAAGAACCATCCGGTACAAGAAACCTGCGATTTCCCACAGGCGAAACAACAGTTTCAATACCAATATCAGAAGCTAACCTCGCAAACAAGAGTCCTTTCGGTTTTAAAACTCTCCAAACGGACTGTACCATGTCATTAAAATGATCCTCATCTAATGCAAAATGAAGGACAGCGTTACAAATGACAAGATCAAAAAAATCATTTTTAAATGGAATATCTTCAACAAGGGCAACCTGAAAATTTTCTATCGAGTTTGGTGGACTCAATTCTTGTGAAAGCCTTTGAACTTCCCGGATTGCTTCTTCATTTTGGTCAATGCCAAAAACGTCATAACCATTTTTTAGAAAATAAATAATGTTCCTTCCATATCCGCAACCTACATCAATCACCTTTTTACAGTCTAAAAACCGGCCTTTCAATAACTGATCAAACAGATAGATATCGATATCTCCAAAATTCTCCTGCACGCTATTTTTACTCATTATGCTTGTTTGTACCAATTAGATAAATAGAAGGTAAAAATAACAATCTCAGCTTACTCCAAAACCGGAAAGGATATTGATCTTTTAAACAGCAAAGAAAGGCCATCAGCAAACTCCCAAAAAAGAAGAGGCTGCCTCTTGGGA
Source organism: Chitinophagales bacterium (assembly GCA_038199395.1). Lineage (GTDB taxonomy): Bacteria > Bacteroidota > Bacteroidia > Chitinophagales > Chitinophagaceae > Segetibacter. Next base: position 530 of record JBBPZJ010000185.1, on the reverse strand, counting down.
GACAGCCTCTTTAAACAAAACATTTTGTTTAAAATTATGCAAAGAAAGGAGACACAATGGCTAAAACTTGCGCCTTAGTCAATGGCTCATCAAATGCTTCTGACGCAGCTCCAACAGAAATATTATAACCGTTAATTCCAACAATATTTATACCTGCCTGCTCAACGTTTTCTTCTCCGGCATAACTTGCCTGAACAGCAGCAGCCCTAGGACCCAGAAAACTCATGTTGAGTGTTATCCATGGCTTAACAGGAGTAGTATTAGGAAAATTACGGTTACGCATTTCTCTCAGGTGTGCGGCGTGGCGGCCTTCTACTGAATGTATTCTTAAAGCTGCCCTGAGTATTTCGTGGCTGCTCATCAGATTTCCTGCCTGGCCCTTATAGGCCCGTACCCCCGTATCTTCAAATACCTGAGCGATGCCTAAAAAGACTTCATAATTTTCATATACCCCAGGATTAGTAAGGGCTCCGTGGGCTGTAAAATCAAAAGCAGGCTTAGCGACAGGCATTCCTCCTAAAGATGAAATA
>JBBPZJ010000184.1:0-6486 GCA_038199395.1 Chitinophagales bacterium | reverse complement strand
CGTTTCTTTTTCCATGAATTATTTGCAATCAAACTACAAAAAGAAGCTTACGAAATATACCTGCCTTCTATCGAAAGGGAATTTAATGCAGAGCCTATTTTAAAAGCCTTAAACCTTTAACCAACTAGCCATGCAAATACAACCTTTTTTGCCCCTTGCTGAAAAATTTCGTGCCGTTTTTTTAGATTCTTATGGTGTTTTGAAAAACTATAAAGGACTGATAGAAGGCGTGCAGGATACAATTGCCAAATTAAGAGAAAAAGGTATTGCCATCCGGATACTTACAAACGATGCCTCACGCAGCCAGGAGCAACAAATTGAAAGTTTTGCAAAGCAGGGTCTTTATGGATTTGAAACTTACGAAGTAATTACTTCAGGTATGATGGCCAAGCACTTTTTACAACATAAAATCACCGAAGGCAAAATTGCATACCTGGGCACGGAGAATTCTGCTCATTACATCCTTCAGTCGGGGCTTGAACATATTGCTGTAAAAGACGTAGACCTAAATAACGTTAAAGACATATCGGCTTTTGTTTTTCTCGACGATGAAGGATTTGATTGGAATATTGAAATTAATAAGACTGTAAACCTGCTTCGCCGAAAAAACATCCCCATAATAGTTGCTAATTCTGACAAACTATACCCGGTGTCAAAAAATGATGTGGCGGTTGCAACCGGGGGCATTGCACGGTTAGTTGAAAGCATGCTGAATAAAAAATTTATTCACTTCGGTAAACCAGACACCCAAATGTTCACCTATACCTACAACCGGCTAAAGCAACGGTTAGGGCCGTTTACCAAAAAAGAAATTCTAATGGTGGGTGATAATTTAAATACGGATATTTTGGGAGGAAATAAGTTCGGCATTAAAACTACTCTTGTGCTCTCGGGCAATACAAGTGAAGACAATGCAGAGCAACAAATAAATGCTTCAGGCATTATTCCCGATTTTATCTGCCGCTCTATTATCGACTAACACTTAACCCTCAACGTAGTCTTAACCCGAGCGTTAATGTAGTCTTCTTTTTAAATAAAGACACTTCCGGCGAATACTTGTAACAACCTTACTTCACAAACAACACCTCACTATTTTATATTAAATATTATCGCATATGTCACTTTACTGACCTTGATGGAAAATTAAGGTCAGTAATTTTAAAAAGAAATGGTTTTTCTTTTATTTTTATTAAATTCGCAGCAGTATCGTTCTAAAAATCTATAATTTATAACTAAAACTGTTTATGTCGTTAGTAAAACTTGAGTACATCTGGCTCGATGGTTATAAGCCCACACAAAGTCTGCGGAGTAAAACTAAAATGGAAAAAGATTTTAGTGGCAAGCTTGAAGATTTACCTAACTGGTCTTTCGATGGTTCTTCAACCGAACAAGCACCGGGAGGATCTTCAGACTGCGTGTTAAAGCCGGTATATTTAGTAAAAGACCCACAACGCAAAAATGCCTACCTCGTAATGTGCGAGGTGTTGACCGCAGGAGGCACTCCCCACCCAAGTAATGGCCGTGCTCTTATTGAAGATGATGATAATGATTTTTGGTTTGGATTTGAGCAAGAATATTTCCTTTGGGACACTGCTACTAATAAACCTTTGGGTTTTCCTGAAGGCGGATATCCTGGTCCACAGGGGCCTTACTATTGTGGCGTTGGTGCAAACAATGCTTTCGGAAGACATATTGTTGAAGAACATCTGGATGCATGTATTGAAGCTGGCCTAAATGTAGAAGGCATTAACGCTGAAGTTGCAGCGGGCCAATGGGAGTTTCAGATTTTCGCTAAAGGTGCTAAACAAGCCGGTGATGAAATTTGGGTTGCCCGTTATTTACTTGAAAGAATAGGTGAAAAATACGGAGTTGCCATTAACTGGCATTGCAAACCATTAGGCGCTTTAGACTGGAATGGTTCAGGCATGCATGCAAACTTCTCCAACGGTGTCTTAAGAACTTGCGGCAGCAAAGAGACCTATGATAAAATCTGTGAAGCTTTCCGTCCTGTGGTAAAAGAGCATATTGATGTGTATGGTGCAGACAATCACTTACGCCTGACAGGTAAGCACGAAACAGCTTCTATAATGGATTTCTCCTATGGTATTTCTGACAGGGGAGCTTCTATCCGTATTCCTTTGGCTACAGTAGAAAGAGGATGGAAAGGTTATTTAGAAGACCGCCGGCCTAATTCTGCAGCAGATCCTTACAAAGTAGCAGCAGTGATCATTAAAACGGTAAAGTCTGCTGTAGTTTAATTCGATTAAAAACAAAAAGAAGATTACGAAAAGAGGCTTCCGGTAACGGAGCCTCTTTTTATTTAAATGCTTATGCAATTGAATAAATTATTTTGTTTCTAATAGATCTTCTATCTCGTGCCTAATCCCCATTCTTGAAAAGTGTCTACATTCCACGCGTTTTAACATCAGCCAAAGGATCTCCGTTGACGATTACAAATTCGGCCAGCCTGCCTACTTCAACTAATCCGAGATCGTTACCTACACCGACGGCGCTCTGCTGACTATAAAGTGGCAGACCTCAACACTTCAAAAGGAGAAAGGCCTGCTGCCACTAAAGACTGTATTTCTACGTGCAATCTTAATCCATAAGGAATAAAAGGCGAATCCGTTCCCGGTGTAAGGCGGGCACCTGCTTTCATAAGCTGAGCATTGATTTATTGGTTGCTCCAAACGTTTTACAGAGTGTGTCGAAATCTTTACGATAAGTATTGTTGCGACCATCAAAAAGGCGCCATCTGCAATGGCAGCTTTCAACGGTTCTCTCATTTCTTCGTTTCCTAATATATTATTATCAGTATTTAGTAGGATTTTTATTTAAAATGTTTTTTAGTAGTTGAAGTGTCGTTATTTTCTTTAATATTAGTAACGAAACACGCAGGCTACACCTGTGTGCGTAGGCATTTTTTCATGTGGAATAACCATTACTTTGCCGCCCATCTTTGTTACCAGTTCGCCTAAGTCATCCAGCAAATCATCCATTTCAGGGTTTTCTAAATCACCTTTTTCAATAATCCCTGTGTCGCTTATTATTTTGCCCGGAATTTGGAGGTTGTCTTCTATCATCAGGGTATCAACCCTGCTGGCCGCCGCAGCAGCAGCTACCTCACTTAAACTATCACTGCCCATACCTTTTGATTTTGACTGCTGGTAAACATCACAAGCTTTTTCGATGATACCAAAATAATATGGCTCCATAACGTTCCAGGCACGTTCCGCCAGTTCACTTGTTTCTACGGACTTAGGGTTCACATCAATACCATCAGGAAGCAATGAAAGATTGTTGCTTACCTTTTGAAAAAGATTGTGGTGCTCCGGCAATGCAGCCAGTATAAGTGGCAAACCTGAAGGTTTAGAGTAATGTTCGTTAATCGTTTTTGCTACAAACCGAAAAAACCTCTCGGCATCAGTGTCCATTTCAGCAGATTTTCCACCGTGCCCATGGTGCATATTGCCGCTTTCACCGCCTACACCACCATAAGATGCAACAGTGGTATGCTTCTCGGTTAAATCGTAACCCAATGCTTCATTTATATTTTCTGGAATGCCTGGGGCAAGCTCTAATTCTGTGAGCGAATGCCTGTTGCCTTCATAAATGTGGTAGTCCTGAAGGCTTAAACCCAACACGTTGTAACGCTCTACCGACTGTAAATATTTCCGAAGCGGTTTTGTATGAAAGCTATCTGCCACCACGGTTAATTCTTCTGTGGATACCGGCAAGCCTATAGTTTTAAACGTGTCGGCTGTGCCGAGCACAGCTAGTCCATCTAATGTATGCCTCCAAAACTCTTCATCATTTTCAAGCGCTACAAATGGCTCCAGCAGTAATGTAGCTTCTGAGGCTGAATATTGTTGCAACAGGGATTGTTCCAGTTTTTTTACCAGGTTTTTAAAAAGTATGGGATCCTGGAGATTGTCAGGGTGAGTACGGTGCGTAGGCATATATAGTGATATGCATGTTCCGGCGTTTACGCTTAATAATTCTGGCATCATATCACGGGTAAGTAAATTCATATAATTTTCTTTTATTAACTGGTTTAAAAATATTTGCATTGTGTATTCAGTGAAACAGAAACACAAGGATTATTCCACTCTGTATCAAGCGGCTCTATTTTATTTTTCATTTGCTTTGATTCATGGGAAATACGCTTTCCTTTCAAATATTATGCCTGCAATAAGTGAAGCTATAATAAAGGGTGTTTCTGAATTGTTGATGATAACAGAATCATCAAAAGCAAGAAGCGTAATAAAGATAGACATAGTAAAACCGCTACCGCCTAAAAAACCTGCTTCTACTATGTTTTTCCATTTCAAGTATGAAGGCATTACGCAAAGACCTAAACCTATTCCATTAAATGAGAAGAGCCAAACTCTAAAGGTTTTGCAATTACAAGTCTGGTAATAATTCCTAGGCTGTTTGATTGTCCTAATCCACCTTGCCAATTGTTGCCAATTTCAATGCATGTATTTGCTATAGCGAACAATGGCAGAATAAAAAAACAAATGGTTTATGTAAAAAATTTGGAAGAATATAAGAAGGTGACTTATCTCCGCCATCGCCAAAAGCATAGCAAAAGCTAATAAAACCCCTGCGATGGTAGCACGAACCCCTGAATGTAACATAAAATACCACATGGCTACTCCACCCATTATATTCTCATTATATATGGGATATGACTGTGGACTTTTAGTCGGTTTAGCATGAGCAGCATACCAAAAATGCCTAACGCTATAAACAAATCCTAAATGATAATGAAGTAGTATAGAAGATGGCAATGATAATAATTGCCCCTAAGTCGTCAATGATAGCCAAAGCTGTTAGAAAGACTTTTAGTGATGTTGGTACACGACTGTCTAACAAAGATAAAATGCCTATAGCAAAAGCAATGTCAGTTGCCACTGGAATACCTGCACCTGATTGTGTATCCGTACCAAGTTGAGTAATAAAAAGAGTTCTGCAGGAACAAACATACCGCTTAATGCTCCAAATATTGGCAGGGCAGCACTCTTTATATCCGATAATTCATCTTTATAGAGTTCCCTTTCTAACTCTAACCCAGTAAGAAGAAAGAAAATGGACATGAGACCGTCATTAACCCAATGAACAATGCTGCGTCCGGCAAAATCAATCTGCCAAAAATTAATATAGCTTGTCTGCAAAGGTGAGTTGGCAAGCGCAAGTGATAGAACAGCCACAAATACTAAAATAAGTCCACCTGATTTTTCGCTGTTAAAATTCGGTAAAAACTCTTGTTACTTTATGTTAAGGTCTGTCTGTTGACGTTAGTAGGCGGTAAAATAGCATATAACGATTAAGGCTTGGCATTGTGGCGGTATTCTGTGTTCCGTCTGCCGACAACTTAAGCCGACTAAAGATAAAAGGTTTAATGGTTCTACTGCTGCTTAATTTATAACATCAAGCTGGAACTGCCGATGAATAGCGAACTGCTGCCGATTGCTCCAACGTCCCGCCCGACTATTGGCAATACTTTTGTGCGTTCGGCATATTGTTAGTAAGCCAATTTTTGGTTGTTAAGTTCTACATTAAAACTTACTTTGGCACCCAAAGCTTCAAACACTTTCAGAATAGTTTCAAACCTTGCATTTTTTACGCTATTCTCAATCTTTGAAATCTGAGCTTTCTGCACACCAACAATTTCTCCCAATTGCTCCTGTGTCAAATTGCGTTCTTGTCTTGCTTGCTTAATGGCTTGTCCCAATAAGTCAATGCGTAATTCATTTTCAAATGCGTCACGTTTTGCAGTTCCACGTTTTCCAATGTGTTTGTCAATCATTGTGTCAAGCGAAACAGTTTTGAATTTGTCTGCCATAATTATTTCTTTTTTAGTTTATTTTCCAAATATTTTTTCCTGATTTCTTCTGCCTTCTTAATCTCTTTTGGTGGGGTTTTCTGGGTCTTTTTCAAAATGCCGTGAGTAGCAATTATTAAAGTTTCGTTTCCTTGCGTTTTGTCCCAAAATGAAAAAAATCGGTATGCTTTACTTTTATATGATGTTCTAAATTCCCAAATGAAGTCATTGAGTTTTTTAAATAGTTCATTGTCGTTAACGAATTGAGCTTTTTTGATGTTATAGTAAATTTTCTCCCTTGTTTTATTGTCAAGAGTCTCTAAAAAATCAATTGCTTCGGGCAATAACTCTATGTCGAAATTTGGCTCCATTCAGAAATTTATTCAAAAATAAAGATTTCCCGATTGGGAAACAAGTCTTTTTGTTAGGAAATTTTATTTGCAGTATGTTTTGCCCAACTGTTGAGACTGAAAGGTGGCTGAAAATGCTGACGCACAACGTTCGGCGGCTTTATGCAGGTGCGGTAATAGCACCACCTCCGCATTGAACCGAAGTACAATTTTATTTACATGCTCAAGATAAAAACTTCTGCTCAATAACGAACGTCATGCCGGGACAAAAGCTGCATAAAGATATGTTGCTCATTGCTTCAACTTCCG
>JBBPZJ010000183.1:0-2940 GCA_038199395.1 Chitinophagales bacterium | reverse complement strand
TACAAAAAATCACGACAACAATTCTCCATCACAATACAGAAAAGACATTGGATTAGATGCGAAAATTGCACTTACATCTTCGCTCAATTTAGACCTTACAGTTAACCCCGATTTTTCGCAGGTTGAGGTAGACAAGCAGGTAACCAACCTGGATCGTTTTGAGTTATTCTTTCCTGAAAAGCGGCAGTTCTTTTTAGAGAACGGCGACCTTTTTGCCAACTTTGGTTATGCTTCTATACGCCCCTTCTTCTCGAGACGGATAGGACTGGGAGTTCCTATTCGTTTCGGTGCCCGCATTAGCGGCAAACCAAATAAAAACTGGAGAATAGGCGCCATGAACATGCAAACTGGTGGTGTAGATAATACGGGGCTGCCGGCACAAAATTTTACCGTTGCATCAGTACAGAGAAGGGTGTTTTCACGGTCTAACATCGGAGTAATATTTATTAATAAGGAATCTATAAATTATCATCCCGAGATAAATCCTACCAAACCTGCCTACTCTGAGTACAACCGAAATGTAGGTCTTGAATACAATCTTGCTTCATCTGATAATAAGATAACAGGTAAAGCAATGTTCCTGAAATCATTTACACCAGGTAAATCAGGTGGAGATTTTGTGCAGGCAGGGCATTTACAATATGCAGGAAGAAAGGTGCTTTTATTTTGGCAACATGAGTACGTCGGCAAAAACTACAATGCAGAAGTCGGTTACGTGCCAAGGCAGGGCTATTTCAAAATTAATCCACACGCCGGTTATACATTTTTCCCTAAAGGCGGTAAAGTTCTGGGTCACGGTCCCCAGTTGGTATATCTTTCTTATTTCAACACATCGTTGAAAAAAACCGACGACGAAGCCTACCTCAATTATTTATTTACCTTCAGAAAGCAAAGCACGTTCTCTACTTTCGTATCGTACGATTATGTGCAATTGCTTCAATCTTTTGACCCTACCAACTACACAAAAGACACGCTGGCACGGGGAAGCACACACCGCTGGAATGCCTGGGGAACTACCTTTGTTTCTAAGCCGCAAAGTGTTTTTACTTATGGCTTCTCCAGCCGCTACGGCGGATATTATGCCAATGGTACAAGGCTCAACCTGACTGCCGATCTGGGGTACCGTTTTCAGCCCTATGTTAGTCTTGCATTAAGTACCAGCTATAATAATATTAATTTACCAAAGCCGTGGGGTCAAAATAAATTCTGGCTTGTGGGTCCTCGTATAGACGTTACAATGACCAATAAATTATTTTTTACCACTTTCATTCAATATAACAATCAGCAAAATAATATCAACCTAAACACAAGATTTCAATGGCGGTACAAGCCGGCTTCAGATATATTCTTTGTTTATACCGATAACTACCTGCCCTCCCCTTTCTCAGTCAGAAACCGTGCAATGGTATTAAAATGGACGTATTGGTGGAATTTGTAAAAAGGGAGTAAAAAAACAATGTTGTGGCCCCACGAAGGAATATCTATGGTTCTTTCGTTGCGTCGCACACTTTTACAGCAAATGTTTGCTGGGCGACAATGGTGAAGTAATAGAATACCGCCGTATTGTAACGGGTCGAAAGCATTGGGTTAAACAAGCCCGTTGCATTCACACTACTTGCCTTCTAACCTGAGAAATGAAGCCGTGTTTGATAGAACTGTTATTTTATCATATCCACCTGCGGGATCTTTTGAAAATTTCATTTCAACAATGGCGGTTTTTCTGGGAGAAACTACATTATTTGAATGATGCGTATGAAAGACAAAAAACATTTTTTCCTTTTTGTTTATAATGATATCTCCATGGCCCGTTCCGTTTACGCCTAAAACTTTTTTCGTCAATATCGGGTTACCGCCATATTTCTTCCACGGTCCTAATGGATTTTTGCTGACTGCATAACCCACCGCATAATCAGGATTACGAAAATCATTTGATGTATAAAAAAGATAGTACAAATCATTATGTTTTATGACTGTTGGCCCTTCCGCTACCGGCCATGTTGCGTTAAGCGTATTTTCCCATGGCTCTGTAGCGGTGATACATTCATGTACTGTTTCTGGTTTTACAGCAGAAAAGTCATCAGTCATTTCAGCAACAAAAATTTTATTTCCCTGAATTAGCCGAACATGGTATAAATACTTTTTACCGTCATCATCTATAAATACGAAAGGATCAATTTGCTTTACAGCAGCAGACAAACTATCTCTTACCGGCTGTTTAAAGGGTCCAAGCGGACTATTGCTTTCTGCTATTGCGATATTTTCGTTTGCCACATAAGCCATGTAAAATTTCTTATTATAAAGAAATACTTGCGGAGCCCAGAAGCCTTTTGTTCCATAAGCGTCTCCTTTTTGCAGTGCATATCCATTGTTAACTTCTTTAGAAGCATGCCAATGTTTTAAATCTGAAGACGTATAAACAAGAAAACCATTGTTTGCATTAGCACCAACAGTTCCATATAAGTAATACATATTGTTAGCAAAAAATATGGTTGGGTCAGCCAGGTAAATGCTTTGGTCACCAACCTTTTGTTCTTGTTTAAGCTTTGCAGTACTGCAACTGAAAAAGAAAAGTAAAGGGTACAAAAAGAAATTTTTTAAAGATGGAATAAAATACTTCATTTATTTATGAATTTTTTATAACGGTGATAGTGCCAAACAAATGTCCCATTTTCATTATTCGCAGCAAAAGGAATTTTTTTTAAAGTAAATGAGAAAATCTGACGTATCCACAAGTATAACAAGATTAATATAAGCAGCACTATCAACCATTAGTAATGCACGACATTTTTAGGGCAGTCGACCCAATAAACAAAACGAACATTTACATTTGCAGTATTGAATATTTTATCAGTGTATTCTAAATACAGAAATAATATTGATTTACCAAAGCCATGGGGGTCAGCATAAATTTTGGTTGGTGGGTCCACATATAGACGTTAC
>JBBPZJ010000182.1:0-7869 GCA_038199395.1 Chitinophagales bacterium | reverse complement strand
CTTTAAAAGCCATCTGATATTTTTGTTCGAGGGAAATGATCTGTTGTTTTATAGGAGAAGACGCAGATTCGTTTAGTTGGGGGGACATAACTGAATTTTTTAAAGTTAATTGGATGCAAGTTGTAAGATAATGATTTAATATAAAATAAGCAAATAGAGAAGTAGAGGGCACAACAGTTGAAAATAATATATTCTTGTAGTATTACTTTGGAGCTATTGAACCATTATGCATAAAAGAAGGATGGAAACTAAAAACTTCTTTTCAAATCAAAGTTTAGTCGGCCCTACTTACAGCATGAGAAAAAAATTGATTAGCTGTAAGGTAGTTTAAGTGGGTACAAGCTAATGAAACGATGACATTTTATACTTATTTCTTTATTGGGGAAGTTTGTTAGGCTAATTTTGAGCTGTAGGCATTGTGATAATAGGGTGAATAAAATAAAAATTATGAAAGCAATCATATTAAAAGCAGCAGGCGGGTCAGAAAATCTTGTAGCGACGGAAATACCAATACCGGAAGTTAAAGAGGGCGAAGTTTTGGTAAAAGTAAAAGCTATCAGTATCAACCCTGTTGATATAAAAACCCGGAAAGGTTTGGCTCTTTATAATAAATTAAAAGAAGATACGCCGGTTATTTTAGGGTGGGATATTGCCGGCGAAGTGATAAAAGTTGGTGAAGGAGTAACGACGTTTGAAGAGGGTGATGAGGTTTTTGGAATGGTAAATTTTCCCGGACATGGCAAGGCATACGCAGAATATGTAGCAGCTCCCGCAAATCATTTAGCTGAAAAAGCTGAGCTGATTACAGCGCAGGAAGCTGTAGCCGGCACATTGGCAGCATTAACTGCATGGCAAGTTTTAATAGATGAAGCTAAAGTGCAGCCGGGTGAAAAGGTACTGATACATGCAGCGGCAGGCGGGGTTGGACACTATGCTGTGCAAATTGCCAAATACCTGGGAGCATTTGTGGTTGGCACTGCCTCTGATGCCAATTACGATTTTGTAAAGGAATTAGGCGCAGATGAGTTTATAGATTATACAGCAGGAGCATTTGAAGATGCGGTAAAAGATGTAGATGTTGTTTTTGATACCGTGGGCGGATCTAATCCTCTACGCTCGGTAGAGGTTTTAAAGCCAGGAGGAAGGCTCGTTGCGATAGCTGGAGGCATAACAGATGAAGTAAGGCAAAAAGGAGAAAAAAAGAATATAAAAGCAACTGCGTACATGGTACATTCTAACGGAGATGACATGGAGCAAATAGCGGAACTACTTGAAGCAGGAACATTAAAATCTCATATATCTGGAGAGTTTTCTTTTGATCAAATTGCCGAAGCCCATAAGCAGATTGAGACCGGCAAAACAAGAGGCAAAATTGTTATTACGTTGTAAAAAATGATAAGCTATAGCGGAACCCTTTTATACATTACAAGAAACTCTTAAACTTGCAGTTGTTTTTTCTGTGAAACGTTCCGCTCGTTATTTTTGTACGGAAATTTTGCCTGCAATGCAAGCAGGTCCATTTAAAACTAGAATGGAACATTTACTATTCCTTTCCGTGAGGAAAAATTGTAAGAGATGTCTTGAAATTATCTAACTATGGCAGTATTACACAACAGAGTTTCTCAAAAGGAGCTCAAGGAGAGATTATACCAGAAGACCGAACCTCGAACTACTATTAGTTTTTATCAATATCATCCTATTCAAAATCCTCAGGAATTTAGAGACGAATTGTACAAAGGATTGAACCCTCTTAAAGTTTTTGGTCGTATTTATGTAGCTAAAGAAGGTATTAACGCACAGATCAGTGTCCCGGCTTCAAATTTCGATGCATCAAAAGTTTTTTTATATGCATATTCTTTTCTAAATGGAATAAGGTTAAATGTGGCAGTAGATAATGATGGTAAATCTTTTTGGGTACTGAAAATTAAAGTGCGTGAAAAAATTGTTGCAGACGGTATTGAAGATCCCTTTTTTAGTATGGAACGAAAAGGGAAATATGTCAATGCTAAGCAGATGAACGAATTGCTGCAGGATGAAAACACTATTGTGGTTGACATGCGCAATCATTACGAGTATGAGGTTGGACATTTTGTAAAAGCACTTGAAATTCCCAGTGATACTTTTAGAGAGCAATTACCGATGGCGGTAGATCTGTTAAAAGATAAAAGGGACAAAAACATTATTATGTATTGCACTGGGGGCATTCGATGCGAAAAAGCAAGTGCTTATATGCTGCATCATGGTTTCAACAATGTTTTTCATTTACAAGGAGGCATTATTAATTATGCCAAAGAAGTAAAGGAAGAAAGATTGGAAAGCGGGTTTATAGGAAAAAATTTTGTTTTTGATGATCGATTGGGTGAGCGGATAACTGAAGATGTAATTGCAAAATGTCATCAGTGTGGTCAACCTTGCGATACACACACTAATTGTAACAATGACTCTTGCCATTTGCTGTTTATTCAGTGTGAGGAATGTTCAAAAAAATTTGATGGATGCTGCACTGCAGAGTGTAAAACGATTTATAATCTGCCCGTAGAAGAACAAATAAAGTTGCGGGAAGGTAAACAGAATGGTGTAATGGTTTTTAATAAGGCAAAGGAGAGATTAAGGCCTAAACTTAGTAAAGTTGATATAGTTTCTACAGAATGAATGTAACGTCTCTTTGGTAGTTAATCAGATGCATTTAATAGTTTTTAGTGGAGCCTCTTTTGCAGAGGCTTTTTTGTTTACATAATTACTTTAAAGGAGTAATCTTGACCCCGCTACCTATTTGGGGGAAAATATTTTTTTGGAAAGTGTCTTATCCGGTTATCCTTTTGTCTTTAATGCTTATGAAATAGCCTCTTTCGTGTCTTTCTTTGCTGTGTTATCAACAACGATCTAAAAAAGGGAAAGCTTCCCGGATCGGTAAGAAACAAAAAACTTAATCCAGTTCCTAAGAAAAATTTATCCGTCATTCTCATCAAAAAACCTACACCCATGAAAACTTCTACTCACGCAACCGACAATCAACTTGTACATTCTTTTCAGGAAGGCAACAACAATGCGTTGGAAATTTTAGTAAACCGTCATAAAGACAAAATATTTACGTCCATCAATATTTTGGTAAAAGACAAGTACCTGGCTGAAGATCTATTTCAGGACGTGTTCATTAAAATTATCGATACCCTTCGTAAGAATAAGTACAATGAAGAAGGTAAGTTTTTGCCATGGGCTATTCGCATTGCTCATAATCTTTGTGTTGATCATTTCAGAAAGGTAAAACGTACCCCAACCATTACTACCAGTGATGACAGAGATATTTTTGATGTTATCAATGTCCAGGCTGACAGTGCAGATAAAGGTATTATTAAGAGCCAGAGCCACGACAGGGTTCGTCAATTGTTAGACCTGTTGCCTGAGGAGCAAAGAGAAGTAATCGTGTTAAGACATTATGCAGACCTTAGTTTTAAAGAAATAGCAGAAATGACAAATTGCAGCATTAACACAGCTTTAGGTCGCATGCGCTATGGCTTACTCAGCATGAAAAAAATGGTGGCTGAAAAACAAATGTCATTGTAAAAATTAATTTTCAATTTTTCGTATCCGTACTTCGATTTAGTACCCTTAATACTTAACAAAAAGCTTCCTCTAAACGGGAGGCTTTTTAGTTTTCGGGCCATTAAGGTTTTTACTGTCGTATTATTTATTGTTCTTTCCTCATCACTTTTTATCCTTCGAAATAAAAATCGACTTCAATTCCATTTTTGTTACATTTTCCCACTTTATAAAAAAGATACCTTTTTGGGAAAGTGTCTTATCCGGTTATCCTTTTGCCTTTAGCACTTATGTTATTACTTCTTTCGTGCCTTTCTTTGCTGTGTTATCAACAACGATCTAAAAAAGGGAACGCTTCCCGGATCGGTAAGAAGCAAAAACACCATCCATTAAATTCTATCAATTCAATCCTTCAAAACCCATTAAAAACGCTAACACTATGATCACCTCTACCCAGGCAACCGACAACCAACTGGTACATTCATTTCAGGAAGGCAACAACAATGCTTTGGAAGTTTTGGTAAACCGCCACAAAGACAAAATATTTAGTTCGATCAATATTCTGGTAAAAGACAAGTACCTGGCTGAAGATTTATTTCAGGACGTGTTTATTAAAATTATTGATACCCTTCGTAAGAATAAGTACAATGAAGAAGGCAAGTTTTTGCCATGGGCTATTCGCATTGCTCATAATCTTTGTGTTGATCATTTTAGAAAGGTAAAACGTACCCCAACCATTACTACCAGTGATGACAGAGATATTTTTGATGTTATCAATGTACAGGCTGACAGTGCAGATACAGGTCTTATCAAGAGCCAGAGCCACGACAGGGTTCGTCAATTGTTAGACCTGTTGCCAGAGGAGCAAAGAGAGGTAATCGTGTTAAGGCATTATGCAGACCTTAGTTTTAAAGAAATAGCAGAAATGACAAATTGCAGCATTAACACTGCTTTAGGCCGCATGCGTTATGGCTTACTCAGCATGAGAAAAATGATGGCTAAAAAACAAATGGCATTGTAAAAAAATAAATTAATTTACTCTATTAAAAAACCTCCTTGATGGGAGGTTTTTTAATATGCGAGGCAGTAGTTAATCAACTTACAATTCAAACATAGAAAATGGTGTTGTATACCCTGCTTTTAACAAAATAGGCTTGGCAACATTGAAAACTTTCACACCTCCTGCGGCCTCTCCCTCTAAAGTTCCTACATGAGCATGACCATGAAAAGCGGCAACCACACCACGACCAGAAAGAGGTTCCGCAAGGCGGGAGCAACCGGGAAAAGGGGAAATAGCCCCTGGCTCACCAACTACAGTAGCCTTTATTGGCGAGTAATGTAACACAGCTATTTTTTTAATAGCAGAATGGTCGCCATCTAATCTCGCTAGCGCCCTGTCTAAATTCAGCGCTTCATCTGCTGCCTCCTGAACAGAGGTCTCCATTGCACCTTCGCCAAACATTGAGAGCATCTTTCCGTCGGAACCTTTGGGGCTTTCTTCCAACAAATCCAGTGCTTCTCTGTAAAAAGCGTTCGCTTCTTTTTTCTACTCTTCGGTTACAATCATACGATATTGTTTATAATCAATATATTTTTATTACAAATAAGACTTACCAAAGAAATAAAATCACTTGCCACATATCCTCAGTATCGCGTTGAAGAGAATCTAAGCAAACAATTGCATTTCCGCATCGCTTGCCCTGCGTGAGGGGTACAGAAAAAAAGGTTAAAATTCCTTACACGAGGTCAATCTTAGTAACTTTGCCCGCTCATTATGAAATCAAGAACACTTAAAAAGGATAAGGTCAATATTATTACTCTGGGGTGCAGCAAGAACATGGTAGATAGTGAGGTGCTCAGTGGTCAGTTAAAGGCTAACGAAATTGATGTGGTGCATGAAAGCGGCAAAAAAGACCATAATATTGTTATTGTAAATACTTGTGGTTTTATTGATAAGGCAAAAGAGGAAAGTATAAATACTATTCTTGACCAGGTTAATCTAAAAAAAAGAGGGAAGCTTGATAAGGTTTATGTAACAGGATGTTTAAGCGAACGTTACAAGCAAAATTTGGAAGAAGAGATCCCTGAAGTAGATGCTTTCTTTGGTACGATGGAACTCCCTCAAATTCTCAAGAAGTTTGAAATTGATTACAAAGCCGAATTAATGGGCGAGCGTCTGTTAAGTACTCCATCTCATTATGCATATTTAAAAATAAGTGAAGGTTGTAATCGTACCTGCTCATTCTGCGCCATTCCATTGATGCGTGGAAATCATATAAGCAAACCTATAGAGCAATTGGTAGCAGAAGCAGAAGGGCTGGTAAAACGAGGCGTAAAAGAGGTGATGCTGATTGCGCAGGAACTTACTTATTACGGACTGGATCTCTATAAAAAACGTGAACTACCGAAATTGTTGCATGCGCTGGCGGATGTGAAAGGTCTGGAATGGATTCGTTTGCATTATGCTTACCCAAGCAAGTTTCCCATGGACATACTTGATGTAATAAGAGAGCGTGATAATATTTGTAAGTATATAGATATGCCGCTGCAACATGCAAGCAATAATATGCTGAAATCGATGCGCAGGCAAATAACAAGGGAGGAAATGACTCAGTTAGTGCATGATATACGTGAAAGAGTGCCTGGCATTTGTTTGCGTACAACATTAATAACAGGATATCCCGGGGAAACTGAAGCAGATGTTGAAGAACTAAAAGGATTTTTGCAGGAAACCCGTTTTGACCGTGTCGGTATTTTCACCTACAGCCACGAAGAGAACACAAGTGCGTATGATTTAGTCGACGATGTTCCTTCTGAAGAAAAAGAACGTCGTGCACAGGAAATAATGGAGGTACAGCAAGAAATAAGTCTTCAAAAAAATCAGGAAAAAGTAGGTAAGACATTTAAAGTATTGATCGATAAAAGAGAAGCTGGCCGCTACCTCGGAAGAACCGAGTTTGATAGTGTGGAAGTAGATAATGAAGTAGTAATAAATACAACCAGGCGTTTGACAATTGGAGAGTTTGTAAACGTAGGAATCACGAAGGCATACGATTACGATCTGGAAGGTGAAATTGTTTAATACAGGGAAGTGGGATGTCGGTAAAAAGACCGGTTAATCGAAATCCTATTATTTTTCCAATGGAGCTTTGGGCAATTTTTTATTAAAAGCCTCGTCGGGTTCTATAGTCTCTCAAATTCTTATTCTGCCAAAACTGTAACTTGCCAACCAACAATTACTAATGGAAACTACCTGCGAATATATCAGCTACGAAAGCACGGGTTATTTTTCTAAGATGATGATTGATTACGTGAACGGGGATGAAAAATTAAAACCTGTCTACAAATACCCTGTTTCTATAGATGGAATTAAGGCGTCAATAGAAGCAAGAAAGCAATTTAAGACCCCACGAAATATACTGGTTCAGGAATTAAGAAAGCAATACAAAGAATATACGTTAAGCGAAAAGCAGGAGCAAAATCTGCAACTGTTGTTAAACGAAAACTCCTTCACGATTTGTACTGCGCATCAGCCCAATATTTTTACCGGCCCACTGTACTTTATCTATAAGATATTGCATACTATCAAACTTGCAAACTGGCTGAATAAAGAAATTTTAGACAGTAGGTTTGTTCCTGTTTATTACATGGGAAGCGAAGATGCCGACCTCGATGAACTTGGGCACATCAACTTAAATGGAGAAAAGCTGGAATGGGAAACCACACAAACGGGAGCAGTTGGAAGAATGAAAGTCGATAAAGCGCTGATAAAGCTTATTGACAGAATTGAAGGACAAATAGCAGTTTTTCCATATGGCCAAAGCCTCATCAGCATTTTTAGAGGTGCTTACAACGAAGGCGAATTAATTCAGCTGGCAACTTTAAAAGTGGTTGATCAACTATTTAAAGATTATGGATTGCTGGTAGTCATCCCCGACAATACGGAATTAAAAAGACAATTTAATCCTATTGTAAAAAAGGAACTACTCGAACAGTTTTCCCATTCTCTCGTTACAAAGACGTGTGATGAATTAAACAAACATTATAAAGCGCAGGCAAGCGGAAGAGAAATAAATCTTTTTTATTTGACTGAAACAAAGAGAGAGCGAATTGAGAAAAATAATGAAATGTTTAGGGTAGAAGGAGTAGGGCGGTCGTGGACTGAGGAAGAAATTTTAACTGAATTAAATGACCATCCGGAAAGATTTAGCGCAAATGTTATTTTACGAGGCCTTTTTCAGGAAAGCATTTTGCCTAATATTGCTTTTATTGGCGGCGGAGGCGAAACTGCATATTGGCTTGAATTGAAAAGTGTATTTGAAGCTTGCG
>JBBPZJ010000181.1:0-6562 GCA_038199395.1 Chitinophagales bacterium | reverse complement strand
TTATATATGGATTTTGGAAAACTTTCTCCAGTAGAATTGAAAACAGTGGATCTTTCATTGCCTCCTGATCCCGCGTGGAATAAGACTATTCTTACAGGTAAGAAAATTGACAACCCAAAGATTTATGTCGGTTGTGCAAAATGGGGACGAACAGAATGGGTAGGTAAAATTTATCCTGAGGGAACTAAAGAAGCAAAATTTCTTGATCACTATGTCGAACACTATAACAGCATCGAACTAAACGCTACTCATTATAAAACCTATCCTCCTTCATCTATACAAAAGTGGGCGGATAAGGCTAGTGGGAAGAATTTTATTTTTTGCCCAAAGGTTCCTCAGACAATTAGCCACTATAGTTCGTTTGTTGATATTGAAGATAAAACCAATGCTTTTCTTGAAGGCATTTATGCATTTGGTAAACATTTAGGTCCGATCTTTTTACAAGTAAGCGATCGTTTTTCTCCTAAGAGAAAAGAAACACTATTAAAATACCTGGAAACTCTGCCAACTGATCTACAATTTTTCCTGGAAGTAAGAAACCCTGAATGGTTTGAAGCTAAAGCAGAAATAGAAGGGCTGCTTAAAACGCTTAACAGATTAAATGTTGGTTATATAATAACTGATACCGCTGGCCGAAGGGATTGTGTTCACATGTATTTGACTGTTCCCAAAGCGTTCGTTCGTTTTGTTGGTAACAGTCTTGACCCGTCTGATTATGCCCGTATAGATAGTTGGGTAGAAAGAATAAAATGTTGGTTAGATAACGGATTGAAGGAATTGTATTTTTTTATGCATATGCACGATGAAACATTCTCCCCCGAACTATCTTCTTATTTGATCAGAGAGCTAAATAGTAAATGTAATTTATCATTAAAAGAGCCTTTATTCATATCGGAACTACCTTCTGACAAATCAAAAAAAGAAACAGGTGCCGACTCAAAGACAACAACAAAGGCAAAAAATGACAAAAGTCAGGAAAGCCTTCTTTAGCCTTCCAATATTTTTGTTTCTGTGCATTCCTGGTCGCATAAGATTTAAATAATTTTTAAGAAAAGAAATAAATGGCAAAAAAAGTAAAAGTTACCTCTACAGAGATACTGTCGAATCATTTTTTCCCTTTGAAAAAAGTAAAATATGAGTTTGAAACTGATAAAGGATCTGTGGAGGAGTTGACAAGGGAAGTATATTTCTCAAAAAATGGGGCAACTGTTTTATTGTACAATCAAGAAAATGATACAGTAATATTAACCCGGCAATTTCGGATTCCCACTTTTTTAAATAACAATCCTACGGGAATGATGATAGAAACATGTGCAGGAATTGTGGAGGAGAATGAAGATCCGACAGATGCTATTATAAGGGAGATTGAAGAAGAAACAGGATATAAAGTTGAAAAGGTAAAAAAGCTCTTTGAACTATATAGCACACCCGGAGCAGTTGCGGAAATGCTGCATTACTACGTTGCTGAATATACAAAAGAGCAAAAAATAAGTAATGGGGGAGGGCTTAAGGAAGAGGATGAACAAATTGATGTTATCGAACTTCCTTTTGAAGAAGCGTTTACTATGATTCAATCCGGAGAAATAAAAGACGCTAAAACGGTGATCTTACTACAATATGCAAAAATCTATTTGTTCTTAGAGGAAAAGGTTTTTGATATTTTGTAAAGGTGTGAAGTTTAAGTTCAAGGGGGAGTGAAGACGAGGACTCGTAATTAAACCAAACTACCAAACTTATAATGTTTCAGGGTTAAAATTATTTCAATTGTAGAGTACCCAAACTTCAAATTCAAAGAATTGTGGCTCATAGTTATGTGGCGAACAAATCCTTATTATCGGGCATGTTTAAACATTTTATTTAACCCTTCTCTTTCAAATAGTATTCTTCCCACCCTCAAATCTGACCATCCTTTTTTCACCTGATAATTAAATACTGGTGTATTATCCTTAAGCTCGCAGTCAATACAATAAGTATCTACTTTATTTGAATTAACTTCCTCCGACTGTTTTAATTGATGAAGGTGAGTAGATATGAAAAAGATCGAATTTTTAAATGCAGTTAATCCTTTTACAGTCGTAGTACTTATTTCAACAGCGTCATCAATATTAGTTCCTCTAAAAAGCTCATCAAAAACTGCAAAACATTTTAAATTACTTGTCGCATCAATAACTACTTTTTTCAAATTTATAACCTCTGTCATGAAATGGCTGTAACCACTTAAAATATTATCATTAAGATTAATTAACACAGAAATGCTATTAAAAAAAGGAATTTCTGCTTTTGCAGCAGGTATTCCCACGCCAGTATGCGCTAAATAAACACAAAGTGATACTGCTTTTAAAAATGTCGATTTGCCTGACATATTGAGGCCAGTTAATAGAATTACGTTATTGCTGGTTGAAAAGCTATTTTTTACAGGATTTTTTAAAAGAGGATGAAAAAAATCCTGAAGCGAAAAAGATGTTTGTGATATGGTAGGAAAAGAAAGCTTTTGTTTAGTTATTCCAATGCTTAACGAAAGATTTGCTTCAAATAAAAAAAACTTCTGCCAAAAGATTTCAAACTCTCCTTGCTTTGACTTTTTAAAAATAAGATTTGATAATTCAATTACGTGCTTAGCCTTAAATTTCTGTTCTTGAATTAGTTTTTCATAATAATTAAGTTTGAAGCTGTTAAAGAAATCATTTAAGCTTTGAAGGTCCCCCTTATAAATTTCAGGGAAAAGCTTTGTCTCAATCCTGTTAAAATAATAATTATTTAGCCTATGAAATAGTAACACCGTTTGAATATATTTTCGACTTGTCTGATGTTGTTTAGTTTCTGATAGGAAAAATTTTAATCTTAAAGCTTTTATAGAAAATTCTCTATTGGAACTTCCTAAAAAAGCATGAACTTCCAGTAAGTCCAGGCGTGAATAAGAATAATTAATTAGAGTGTTGTGATTTGCTATAAAGCCTTTTAGAATACTTTGTCTATTAATAATTTCATCTTCCGAAGACAGAGGATGGGTTAGTATGTTTGTTACTATTAATTTAGAAAAATCATTATAAGTATAGTTAAAAAGAGGAACGATTTCGTTTTCAAGATTCAAGTCTTTAATATTAATCATTCAATTAAATTAAGAATATTTTGTTTTAGGATTATGCCCAACTTGTTATTTAATGCAATTGTACACAATCTACCGGTTCTCGAAAATCTCCTTAACTAATTGATCCTCCATCTCTACTGCTTACGGTTCCACTGTCGCTTTAAAACACCTTTAAATATTTCGATACTTATCCAACAAAACAGCAACTTGCACAGCAAGGAATTTGGAAGAGTTTCTAATGCATTGCCTCCGCAGGATTAATTTTATTTCCTTTATTTCCTCTCACCATTAATACAAATGGGATGCAGATAAGAAACATGATACCCAGGTATAGAAATGCATCCATATAGGATAAGACAGCAGCTTGCTTCGTAACCATATAATCAAGGGCTTTATAGCCCGTTTGTAAAGCCCTGTCTGCTGTAATGCCTTTACTCATAAAATTATGTTGCATTCCGGCTATTCGTTGCTGTACCATCGGGCTATTAATATCTAATTTGCTTACCAGGTCATTTCGGTGTACCATATTCTGACGGGCTAAAAAAGTAGTGATAGTGGCTACGCCAAAAGAACCTCCCAGTTGCCGCATCATGCCCGTAAACGCTGCTCCCTGCCCGATCTGCTGCCCTTTTAAAGTCGAAAGCGAAAGTGTCGTAATAGGGATAAACAACATACCCATTCCAATACCGCGAAGAATGAGCATCCAGAAGAAAGCATCTTTACCTGTATCGGGAGAAATAATTTTATAACCCCAAAAACTGTAAGCAAAAAACAACAACATCCCTAATGCAACAAGGTATTGTTGTGGTACGCCTTTTTGCAAAAGCTGACCTATTATAGGCATCATAAAGGCGGTGGTTAATGCGGCAGGTATCATTAACATTCCTGATTGGGTAGCAGTCCAACCTAAGGTTGACTGAGTATATAAAGGCACGATAAAAGTGGAGCCATATAAACCGAATCCTAAGATGAATGATAAAATAGTGCCGACCCTTAAATTACCATTTTTTAAAACTCTCAACTCTACTATAGGATTTCGAAATGTAAGTTCACGCCATAAAAAAAAGAAAAAACCAAAAACGGCCAGCACTGCAAAAATTGTAATGCCAATGCTTTCAAACCAATCTTCGTCCTGGCCTCTTTCAAGCACAAATTGCAGGGAACCAACTGCCAAGGCTAATAAGCCGATGCCGATCCAATCCACATCTTTCGCTGCACTTTTTTCTCCATATTTAGGGCTTCTTACAAATTGTAAAGTAAGCAACGTAGCAATAATGCCTATCGGAATATTAATATAAAATATATAGGGCCATGAAAAGGTATCAGTTATATATCCACCTAAAGGAGGGCCTAATGTAGGGCCTATAATAACACCTAAACCATAAATAGCCTGCGCCATTCCTCTTTTTTCTATTGGATAACTTTCGGTAATAATTGTTTGCGACGTAACCAGCAGTGCTCCACCACCCAGACCTTGCAAAAACCTAAAAGCAACCAGTTCCCAAATACCATTAGCATTACCGCATAAAAAAGAGAAAATTGTAAAAAGCATGATAGAAGCAGCAAAGTAATTACTTCTGCCAAATTGTTGAGACAACCAACTGGTCATTGGAACTACGATAACGTTACCGATTGCATAGGCCGTAATTACCCAGCCCACCTCTGTCATCGTAGCGCCAAGATTACCGCGCATATCATTCAAAGCCACATTTACAATGGTACTATCCACAATCTCCAGCAATGCACAAAGAATTGCTGTCACTGTAATAATTACCCGCCTTGATCCATACTCAACTAACGAATTAGCCTGTTGCATAAAATATTATTATTGCGATCAATTCAGTTTTTAGTCATTATGGCACTGAGTCAATAAGTCAATAAGGGTAATAGGTACAATAGTCTTGTGTCTATCGTCAACATCGTCGTAACAAGTGTCTGCCTATTCTTACTTAATGACCTAATGCCTTAATCACCAAATGACTTTTTTGTTTAATCCAAATGAACATCTACGTCTACGTTCATCCCTGGTCTTAGTTGTTTGATGAGATTGTCACCAGGTTGTGTAAACTCAATTCGTACCGGGAGTCTTTGAACTACTTTCACAAAGTTTCCTGAAGCATTATCAGGAGGCAATAATGCAAAACGAGCACCTGTGGCGGGCGAAAAGGAAGCAAGTTTAGCTTCGAAATCGTGACCGGGAAAAGCATCTACATGCACAATAACCTTCTGACCAATTTTCATTTTGTCGAACTGCGTCTCTTTAAAATTTGCAACAACCCACAAATCATCGTTTAATACAATGCTGAATAAGGATTGTCCGGCTTGTAAAAACTGGCCCGGTTGCACATTTACTTTTGAAACTAATCCGTCGGCAGGTGCGGTAATAACTGCATAAGAAAGATTTAATTTCGCCTCTTCTACCTCCACCTGGCGTTGTTTAATGACCGAATTAGCCACCTTTATTTGTGAAGCTGTCGCGCCACTTTGAGAAGAAATTGCACTTGATTGTGAAGCAGCCTGCTTGCGTTGTTCCTGTAATATTTGTATTTGTTTTTCTGCCGTTTGCTTTGCAGCTAAAGCCTGCTCGTATTGTTGTTGAGTAATAGAATGGTCTTTGATAAGGTTAGCATAACGCTCAAAATCCTGGCTAGCCCTGGTTAAATTTATTTTCGCCATTCCTATTTGTGCGTCGATGGTACCTATAGACGCCTCTGCAGGTGCTATGTTAGACTGAGCTGCTGAACTGGAAGTTCTTGCAACACCCAAATTGCTTTGTGAAGTAGCAAGAGCTGCTTCTGCCTGCTCAACTTTTAATCTTAAATCTCTTTGATCTAAAATCATTAGCGTATCACCCCGGTGTACTCTCTGGTTATCTTTTACCTTCACCTCGTCAACGTACCCTGAAACCCTTGGTATTACCGGGCTGATGTTTGCTTCGACTTGGGCATCTTCCGTTTCTTCATGGTGCTTTCCATGAATATATTTGGTGATCCCGAACCATGCGCCGCCAATTATCAGCAATAATAAAATGATTGGGAACACTTTACTGCGCTTCGGTTTTGCAGCGGCTGTATTTTTAATAGTTTCCTTTTTTTCGATTACTTGCGTTTGCATAAAATGACTTTATGTTAGTTTTTATTTAGTTTCTGTTTGGTTAAGTAACAATCCCGCTGTTTGCAGCAACTTGCTGTAGGCTACTGAAGCGTCTGCCTTGGCAAAGGCGCCATTTAGCTTGGCCTGCAGGTGAGCAACATCAGCGTCTAACAAATCTGTTGTATTAGCTAATTGATTTTGAAATTTATTTTTTACTATTCTAAAATTTTCTTCGGCCTGTACAATTGCGGTTTGATAGACGTCAATTTTCTTTAAGGCTAATAAATAATTTTGGTAGGCTTGATTGATCTGAAGTCGAATATTGTCGTCTAAAATTTCTTCACTCGCTTCCACCTGTTTTTCTCTCGCTTTTGCCGCATC
>JBBPZJ010000180.1:0-4917 GCA_038199395.1 Chitinophagales bacterium | reverse complement strand
TCCCGTAGATGAAGGGAGCGGCAGTAACTTTTATTTCCGGGAAACAAAAGTTGAGTTTGCTGCTTGCTAAAGCCATGCTGTGATAGGCATCAAGCTGGCTAAAAATTTCTACCAGTTCAATAGCTTTTGCTTTAAAGTGATACAAAAGGTAATGCCCAAAGGATAGATTATTGGTAATGGTTAACTTTTCTTGTTTATCCCATTTCGCCATTTTTTTTATCACAGCATTGTTTGTCAGCATTTTTATTTTATCGATAAACAATTGTAAAAGCGACGGATTATAAGGTCCATCAAAGTATTGAACAATTTGTTGTAAACCAATTACAAAGTCTATAAAATGATTAACTGAAAACTTTATAAGAGAATAATCGGCAGACTTGGTTAACCTGTAAAATAGGCTGTTGACAGTATTTGGATCTTTAGGAATGTCATCAATTTGAGAGTCGTAAAACTTCTGTACCATCATGACAGTACCATTAGAAATAATGGTCGGCCATTTATCTTCATTTTGTAAAATAAGTTTAAGTAATTGCTGCGTTTCCTCAATTTTTTTTAGGTCAGAATAAGGATTCGATAAAAAATACCTGAACCAATCTTTTCCACCGATGGTGGTGGTAAAATTAAGATGATTAAAAACTGATTGTTCTTCTTCTCTATGAAAAATAGATAAATCGTTAATCGTAGTTTTGTCTGCTTGCATATTTTATATCAGTTTCCCTTCTGTTGATAACGCTCGTCCTATTTTATTATCTATCAAATTTCATTCTCATTCCTTTTATAGACTCATTCCAATGTCCGTTTCCATAAACAAGATGTCCGTTTATAAAAGTATGAGTGATAACGGCAGGAAGTTCCATTCCTTCCAGCGGACTCCATCCACATTTATACAAAATATTTTTTTTGTCTACCGTAGTATCTGAATTTAAATCTACCAACACTAGATCTGCATAATATCCTTCTCTTATATATCCTCTTCTGTCTATTTGAAAGCATTCTGCTACCGCATGACTCATTTTTTCAACAACTTTTTCAATTGAAATTCTTCCTTCCTGTACATATTTTAACATTAGTAGCAACGAATGTTGTACAAGAGGTAAGCCCGCGTGAGCCTTTTCATATGGCTCCATTTTTTCATCCCATGTATGTGGTGCATGGTCAGAAGCTATAACATCCAGTCTGTCGTCTAACAATCCCTGCCATAGTGCTTCCCTGTTAAAAGGTGCTTTAATAGCCGGATTACATTTTATAAGATTGCCCAATTCGTTATAATCGTTGCTGGTAAAATGTAAATGATGTACGCACACTTCGGCTGTAATTTTTTTTTCTTTAATTGGCAGCATATTGCTAAATAACTGTAGTTCTTTTTCTGTTGTAATATGCAAAATGTGTAATCTTGAATCGTATTTTTTTGCAAGCTGGACAGCACGAAACGAGGACTCAAAGCAAGCCTCTTCATCTCTTATAACAGGATGGTCGGAAGGCTCTAATGTCGCTTTGTATTGTTTAATTTTTTCTAAATTCTTTTTAATCGTAGCCTCATCTTCACAGTGAGTAGCGATCAATAAATCAACCCCTCCGAAGATTTTTTCTAAAATGAGCGGATTATCAACTAACAGATTTCCTGTAGATGACCCCATGAAGACCTTCACTCCGCAAACTTCATTTCTCTTATCATTAGTGCGTAATATTTCTTCGAGATTGTCATTGCCAGTTCCCATGTAAAAAGAAAAATTGGCTAGCGACGTATTTTCGGCTCTGGTGTATTTCTGTTCGAGTAACTGCTGAGTAAAAACAGGTGGCACTGTATTAGGCATTTCCATGAAGCTGGTAACGCCACCTGCAACTGCAGCTTTTGACTCTGAATATATAGTTGCTTTATGAGTAAGACCGGGTTCTCTAAAATGCACCTGGTCATCTATAGCACCTGGTAGCAAATATTTACCGTTTCCATCAATTTCTGTAACATTTTCTGTAACTGAAATAGATTGACCTATTCTATGAATGAAGCCATTTTTTATTAATACATCAGATGTTAAAGTTTTACCTTCGTTAACAATTTGTATATCTTTTATTAGATAGTCCATATTAAATATTTTTTCAAAACCAATTGTCTTTCATGCAAATTATCACATCCGTTCGCATACTTGTTTTTTTCTTATTGCCAGTTTCCTTATTTTCTCAAAGCTCTTATGTGCCTCTCGGAACCAAAGAGGATGATTTACTAAACAGACTTGAAATTAAATCAGGAGATTCGGTACTAAACTTTTCAACTGTCAAACCTTACAATCGAAGATTGGCAACAAGAGAAGTAGAATACATTGATAGTTTGGAAGAAGCAGGGGTTATAAAACTTACAAAAACAGACAAGTACGACATTCAACGTTTTTTGATGAGCAACAGCGAGTGGGCAACGCCTCGCCCGGAATTTGTAAGCAAAAAGCCAATACTTAAAAGTTTTTATAAAAACCCCGCTAATCTTTTTGAGCTAAACACCAAAGATTTTTTTCTTGTAGGCAATCCCGTAATTCAATACCAGCAGATGTATGAGAGAGGAAATAAACAAAACCTTTTCTACAACAGCAGGGGAATAAGCATTCGGGGAATGATAAGCCATAAAATAGCTTTCGATCTGTACGTAACAGATAACCAGGAAAGAGACCCCTTGTATGTGCAGAAGTTATATGTGCAGGATGGTACAAGCAACGTGAGATATCCGGCTGTTCCCGGCGTTCGTTTTTATAAAAACTTCAAAGCAGTTGGTGGAGTTGATTACTTTGATAACAGGGGTTCTGTTAGTTTTAATGCTTCGAAATATATTGATTTACAACTAGGGTACGACAGAAATTTCATTGGCGATGGTTATAGAAGTTTATTCATGAGCGACTATTCTCCAAATGCTTTGTTTTTCAAGATTAATACAAGAATCTGGAAATTAAATTACGAGAACCTGTTTATGGAGTTGATTCCTGACAACCTTCGTGGCGGTCCTGATAGAGTGCTGCCAAGAAAATATTTTCGAATGAACTATTTGAGCGTGAATGCAACAAAATGGTTAAATGTGGGCTTGTTTGATGCAGTGGTATTTGGAAGAGAAAACCATTTTGACTTTCAATATCTAATTCCTGTATTGTTTCTTCGTCCGGCAGAAAGTGACATAGGAAGTGGTGACAATGCTGCTGTTGGCTTAAATGTTAAAGCTAACATTAAAAAGAAGGTTCAGCTATATGGACAGTTATATTTAGATGAATTCGTTCTTAAAGAATTAGTAAAAAGCACAGGTTTTTGGGCTAACAAATACGGATATCAATTCGGCGCAAAATATCCTGATGCGTTTGGGATAAACAATCTCGACGTTCAACTGGAAACGAACCGGGTAAGGCCCTTTACTTATTCTCATAATGATGCTGTGGGTGATTATACTCATTACAATCAGGCTTTCGCTCATCCGCTTGGAGCTAACTTTCACGAGTACATAGGCATCCTCAAATACCGCCCTGCAAAAAAACTATACTTAAACGCAAAAGCAATTTATTATTACCAGGGGCTTGATTCTGCCGGAATCAATTTTGGCAGCAACATCACTTCAAGCTATGTTACCCGACAAAAAGACTTCGGGTATAACGTCGGTGATGGCAATAAGGTTACGTCTATGAACATAAACTTGCTTGCCTCTTATGAAATAAAGGAAAACTTGTTTATTGATGCTAACCTACAACACCGTACATATAATAAGGCCGTAGGCGGAAGTTTCCCCACGACTGTTTTTTCTTTTGGCTTTAGATGGAATATGGCAAGAAGAAATTTTGATTTTTAAAATTGGCTTTTCAACTGTTTAATCCGGCGTCAGATATTTTCTGAATGCCGTTTTCTATTTTCGTGTGAAAAGTATTTTGCCTTTTAATTTTCATAAAATACCGTCTGTTAATCTTCAAGAATGATTGAAAAGACAAGCATACGAGATTGAAGTTTATCCAAAACGTTGCTATACTTTAAATGTGCATCGCGGCTGTGGATGTTAGAAAGGCCGTTACTAATTTTTAATTCGGGCGAAAAAGTTACATATTTGAAGAAGAAATTGAAACCAACACCAGCTTCTATACCAAAATCATTTTTGTTTAACTTAACAAGATCTTCAGCATTGCGGGCCTGTGAATTACTTGATAGATCCATATCATATTTTACTCCACCCAATAAATAAGTGCGAAAATTGCCAATACGATCACTGTTAAACTTAACCTGGAAAGGAAAACTAACAATCGTGGAAGGAAGGGTTTTCTTTTCTATGATCTTTTCATCATAAGTAGGATATTTAAGGTTATAGGTAAAGTATTTTGCACCTCCAATAATTAACTGTGGATTAGCCCTTAAAGAAAATCGAGGCGACATTTGCAATGTACCAACAAGCCCTAGTGCTATTCCACCGCTGCTACCCGGCTCTACAGATAACACACTGTCATTTTGAATGAATGTCGGGTGCTTGGAAGGGTGTAGGGTGGATGAATTATAGCTGAGCGACAATCCGAAATAATAAGGCCAATCGTCATGATTAGGCCTGTTTTGTTCTCTTTCCTGGCTATACAGGTTTAGTGAAAAAGTGCCCAACAATACAACCAGTAGAATCGCTTTTATTGAAAATATAAACTTCGAAGCCTCCTTAAAATCTAACATTTACTAGTGTAGTTATTCTTTCAATTATTAGTGTAATAAGTAGATTTTCGCTTATATTTTTAATTTTTAGGGCAATTTACCTGCCTTTTTTCAAGGTTCCTAATTGCTAGTTTAAAGAAGTGTTAATAGTAAAACGAATAAGAAAGGCGATAATTGTAAAACGTGTTGTTATAATGTCAATTGCCCTCAAAATACTTTATTTGCTCCCGCAATAAATAGAGCAAATACCTAAAGTCAGTATTTTAGAAT
>JBBPZJ010000179.1:0-7305 GCA_038199395.1 Chitinophagales bacterium | reverse complement strand
GGACGAAACGCGGAAAAAGCCAAAGACAAAATATAAATGGCAGGAGCGATATTCGCAGATGATGGAATCTCAACAGAATGTACAGGCACTAAAACAAAGGACCAATAATAAAAAATAAGTCACTGGTTTTCTCCGCCTTACAAGGTCGGAAAATGGTTAAAAAAGCAGAAGCTGTCGCTTCAGCATTTTTTAATTTCATTAGCTTAAATTTTTGTTTCTTTACAAGTATGAGCATGAAAAAAGCTTTCTCAATACTTATTTTAGCTGCATCTATTTGCACCTCTTCTTTTGCTCAAGAGACAAAAATCATTTCTGACTGCACTGTGAATTATCAAGTCGCTGTTGAGGATGCTAAAGATGATCCTGCAGTGGCAAAGTCGATGGCAGCTACCAGTAAAGTCGTATATATAAAAGGAACAAAAAGCAGGACTGATCTGGAAACTCCTAACTATAAACAGATAATGATATATGATTCTAAAACTGACAGCACCGTAATTTTAAGAGAATTGGGTAACAGCAAGTATATTTCTTATTTAGATGGCAATTTGAGAAAAGAAAAAAATAAGAAATACGAGCAAATTCAATTTACCAACACGAATGAGAAAAAAACGATTTTAGGATACGACTGCACTAAAGTAATTGCAAAGCTGTTTGATGAAACGACTTATGAGGTTTATTACACGACTTCAATAATCCCCTCAACTACTGGATATGAATATCAGTTTAGAGATTTACCAGGATTTGTTTTAGAATACGAAGCAGAATTTGAGCGGGGGAAAACTAAGGTAAAGTTTACAGCGACTAAAATAACATTAATACCAGTACCTGTTGCAAAGTTTGATGTACCAAAAACAGGATACAGAGTGCTATAAAAGTTAAGGAAACAATTTATCTAAAGGTAGGAGGAGTAGGCGACTTAAACTTCGGCACGCTTATTTTGTGTATGTAAGGATAAATATAGGTAGCGTTGCCTTTCTCAAAACGCATCATAGAAGTAAAAGTAATATCACCGTTCAGTTCCTTCTTTTGGCTCAGCAATTGCAACCCTTTGTATTCAAAACCTGTTCTTAAAGAAAACGGAGAAACAGACTTATAGAAGTTTCTGTTGAAATTTTTAAGGGAATAAATGTTATGAGACCTTTTATCAGTCGAACCGGTAAACGATGCCATAGCTAAATGGGTTACACCTACTAATAACAGCGCTATAGTATATTTTTTAAGTTGTATGTGACGTTGATGATTCATTTATTGTACAAATTTACGATATTATTCATTATTTAACAACTTTTTGTTCTTTTTATTATAGACTCCGGAGATTAAAAAAAGTTAAAAAAGAAATTTGTTTTTTTTGACAGGAAGCTTAACTTTCAAATATAAGATAGAAAAAATGGCAGGAAATTCATATCGAGAAGATAAAGAAGAAATGCGGGAGCTGCTTAGACAGTTTGAAAATTTAAGAATCGGCCGCCAGCACACATTTTTAGAAGAAGAAGCTTTTGAACGTATTATTGACTACTTCGATGAAAAGGACGAACTTCTAAAAGCCATGGAAGCTGCCGATTTTGGAATTGAACAGTTCCCTTTTTCGTCAGTTCTAATGATAAAAAAAGCAGATCTGTTACTTGCGGGTAGAAAGTATTGGGACGCTTTGCAGATTCTTGAAAAAGCAGAGCTTTACGATAGCAATGACATTAATCTGTTTATTTTAAAAACTGATGCTTACCTCGCGCTTGATCAGCAAAGTAAAGCCGTCGAACTTTTAGAAGCTGCCTTACTACAGTTTGAAGGAGATGAGCGTATTGAGCTACTGTTTGAATTGGCTGACGTCTATGACGATTATGAGGAGTTTGATAAAGTGTTCGATTGCTTGAAACTAATTTTGGAAGAAGAGCCAACTAACGAAGAGGCTCTCTATAAAATTTGTTTTTGGACTGATTTCACCGGAAGAAATGAAGAAAGTATCAAACTGCATCTTCAAATTATTGAAGAATTTCCATACAGCGAATTAGCTTGGTTCAACCTGGGAGCTGCATATCAAGGACTGAAATTGTATGAAAAAGCAATTGACGCGTATTTGTATGCAGTAACTATAGATGAAAAATTTGATTATGCGTACCGAAATATGGGAGATGCATATTTACGTTTACGAAAATTTAAGGAAGCAATTGAAGTACTCGAAAAAGTTTTGGAACTCAGCCGGCCTGAAGACGTGATATACGAAGCAATAGGCCATTGTTATCATAAGATAGGCAATTTTGCCCAAGCCCGGTTCAACTACCGCAAAGCCTCTCACTTAAACCCGGAGGACAGTAAATTGTTTTATAAAATGGCTCTTACGTACATAAACGAGGAGCAATGGGAAAGCGCTGTTAAACAATTAGATAGTGCTATGCGCATCCATCGTACACTGCCTGAATATAATTTGGCGATGGGTGAGTGTAAAATGCAACTAAAACTTTTTAAAGAAGCGATCACTTTTTTTGGAAACGTAGTTAGAACAAGGCCTAAAAGTGTAGCAGGGTGGGAAGCGTTAATAAGATGCCTTTTTAAAGCCGAATTTTTCGAAGAAGCTACTACCCAATGCATTGCTGCATTGAAAATAACAGAAGGAAAAAGTTTATTTGTATTTTACTACAGTGCCTGCCTGTTTGCTCTAAAAAAATCAAAAGAAGGGCTTTTGCAACTGGAGAAGGCAATGAATCAATCCCCGAGGCAAGTGAAAAAACTTTTCGACCTTTACCCGCCGATGTTGCAAAGGCAACAAGTGGTCGAACTTATTAGCCGGTATAAGAAAGGGAAAAAGCAATAACTAAGTTGGGTTAACTGCAAGCTTATCCGGTTAAAAAGCTGGCAGTTATACAAGATATGCTACAAAAAAGTTGGATTTGATAGTTTGAAAATAGCTACAGCTACCGCCTTAAACTTCAAATAATATACGCAAAGTAATCTTAGGCGGGCCAAATTTAAACCTAAGTAAAAGCTTTAAGTACCGTGCAATTCTTAGCTGTTGTAGTATAGCTATAAATGCATAATATCAGCTTTTAACATCATCTTGCAAATTGAAATCCATTACATACTTTTGCCGCTCTTATATTAATCGTTTATAAAAAGAATTTGAATTAAAAATTTTTTATGGCAAATACATCAGACATCAGCCGCGGAATGATATTAAAGCTGGATGGAAGTCTTTATACTGTTGTAGAATTTGGACAAAACAAAACTGCACGTGCAGCGGCTAAATTTTGGGCTAAGTTGAAAGGATTAGATAATAATCGAAGCATCGAACATACCTGGAATAGTGGCGACACAGTATACCCCGTTAGGGTTGAAAAGAAACCTTACCAGTTTTTGTATAAAGACGAAGGTGGCTATAACTTTATGGACAATGAATCCTTTGAACAGCTTTCATTAGCTGAAAATATGATTGATGCTCCGCAGTTTTTAAAAGACGGCCAGGAAGTTTCAGTATTAATTAATACAGAAACAGACCAGCCAATGAGCGTAGAACTTCCTGATAAAATTGTTATGAAGGTTACTTATAGTGCACCGGGCCTTAAAGGCGATACTGCTACCAGAACATTAAAACCTGCAACCGTAGAAAGTGGTGCAACAGTAATGGTGCCTCTGTTTGTAGATGAAGGTGAACTTATTCGTGTAAACACGAAGACAGGAGAATATGTTGAAAGGGTAAAATAATTTTTTGAATCTCATAAAGAAAAAAGCGGCTTAATAGCTGCTTTTTCTTTTTTTACCAGTAGTAATTTTTTCGTGTAAAATGAACTTTTTAACCCGAATAGAAAGAATGAAAAACAAACTAAAATCTCAACAAAGGGTTTTTTACTATCATAATCTTATTTCCACTGTTATGCTTCGAATTGCTGCTTAAAGCATTCATTTGATTCACACTTGTATTAACTTCGATGTTATGAAGGCGCTTATTTACAAATCTACGGGAAGCTGGTACGTGACAAAGACTGAAGACGGAAAAATTTTTAACGCACGGATAAAAGGTGTTTTTAAAATCAGCGGCTTAACTTCTACAAACCCTATTGCTGTTGGTGACGTGGTGGAAATGGACATGGAAAATGAGTTGGAGAGCACAGCGACCATCACGACAATTTACGACAGAAAAAATTACATAGCCAGAGTCTCTCCTCACAATAAAAATCAGCACCATATAGTCGCCTCGAACCTTGACCAGAGCTTTTTATTTGCCACAATAAAAGACCCGAAAACATCACAAGGTTTTATTGATCGTTTTTTGGTATCGTGCGAGGCGTTTCATGTTCCGGCTATTATTGTTTTTAATAAAGCTGATGTGTACAGAAAAAAAGAGATGGAAAAATTTGACGAGTTCAAAAGCATTTATCAAACGATTGGTTACGATGTACTATTAGCTAGTGTTGTAAACAATACGGGAATTGACGAAGTGAAAGAGCAATTAAGAAATAAGACAACTTTATTAAGTGGTCATAGTGGCGTTGGCAAGTCTTCTCTCATAAACGCCATTTTTCCCGAGTTAAAACTACGCACAAAAGAAGTAAGCGACTGGAGCGGCAAAGGAATGCACACCACTACTTTTGCTGAAATGTTCGACCTGCCGTTAGGTGGTAAAGTAATAGATACTCCGGGGCTGAGAGAGTTTGGATTGACAGACATAACAAAGCAAGAACTTTCCCATTACTTCCCGGAAATGAGAATACGGCTTAACGACTGCCAGTTCAATAACTGCATGCACACAAACGAACCTGGATGTGCTATAAAAGAGGCTGTAAATACAGGTGAAATTCATGTAGACAGGTATGTTAGCTACATGACTATTCTTGATACAATGGAAGAGAAAAGCTATTAAAAAAAGTTTCTTTCAAGTGATGCTGCCAATTCGGCAACTACATCATTGTCTCTAATGTTACGATTGCAAATGGACACGCCATTATAAATATTATAATGCAGATTTAAGAGGTGACCTTTATAGCTGAAATACCAATCAATAGTATCACTGTTATCCTCCTTAGCTATAAACTTTATTTTGTGCTCACTCACCAGCATATTAGCAATGCTTAAAAACTTTTTCATTCCACAATTATCATCAATAACTGCTTCAATATTTCCCGTGGCAGACGTTAGACGGTAACTCATTTATATTGGATATTAGATTTAATCTCAGTATTACTAAGCCCGGAACTTCCGGGCTTTTTTCATATCTTTTATAGCTTTTGGGTCACCACTTAAAATTTTTTCTGCGCCTACATTCCTTCCATTACTTGGGCAACCCTTACCTACACTGCAAGACATAAAAGCCAAACACACAAAAGATAAAACGATGGTAAGAAGACTTTTCACTGTTTTTATTTTTTGAATCCGAAATCTGTCCCGTTTGTACAACAGTTGCCTCGAACACTACAACTCCGGCATTTCTATCAGCTTTTCACGAACAAAATTCTTTAACGCAGCAGAATTCCGGTTGCTGTAAACGCTAAAGGTTTATAGACAAGAGCAGCGTAAATTATAACGCTTCCGTTGAAATATTATTTTCTTTTACTACATTATAATTTTCAAACCACGAGGCATATTTTGTATAATTATTGGTTATCCGATCAATTTCCCCACTGATTTTTTCCATGGAAATATCTTTAACTTTCTTAGCGGGTACGCCTGCATAAATGCTTCCTTCTTCAACAACAGTTCCTTCCAACACCACCGCGCCTGCCGCAATTATTGAATTACTTTTTACTACACACCGGTCCATTACAATTGCGCCCATGCCTATTAGCACATTATCATGAACAGTGCAACCATGTACAATAGCATTATGACCAATAGATACACTATTGCCTATATTAGTTGGGTTCTTTTGATAAGTACAATGAATCACAGCACCATCCTGCACATTAACCTTATTGCCCATTTTTATATAATTCACATCCCCTCTAATGACCGCATTAAACCAAACACTGCATTCATTCCCCATTACTACATCACCAACGATAGTTGCATTAGGCGCAACAAAACAAGATTGCCCTATTTTGGGCTTTTTATCATTTACAGGAAGAATTAGAGCCATAGGATTTTTGTTGACGGTTGATAGATGACGGTTGGCAGATATAATGATGACAGATGACCGTTGACGGATTGACAGTAAAGATAGAAGGAGTTTTTAATATCGCCTTTTAAGGCAATTAAAATTGTTCGACGAAAGCCGCCAGGCTTCGTTCTTACAAAGGGCCATCTCCTGCTTGTTTCGAAAACTGCTTTGCATGTTTTCGAATGCCTTACTCGGCAGCCCACCGCAAGATGTCCCTATGCATTAACCGTTGAAGTGGCGATTAAAATTCTATCACCGCTTCTCAAAACTATCTACCTAATCCTAAACCAAAATAAATTTCCATTTAATAAATTATATTTCTATATTTACTGTATTACTTAACTAATACACCATGATAGAAATACAAAACATCTCTTTTGGATACAGTAGAAAAAAACTGCTATATAGAAATCTTACTGTTTCTCTCGAAGATGGAACTATCTATGGTTTGTTAGGTAAAAACGGAGCTGGCAAATCAACACTGCTAAAAAATCTTATCGGTCTGCTGTTTCCGGCAAAAGGCAGCATTACTGTAAACTCATTTTTTCCTAAAAGGCGCCAGCCATCTTTTCTTAAAACCATTTATTTTATTCCAGAAGAAGTGTATGTGCCATCGACTACTATTAAGGGTTACCGTAATTTATTTGCACCTTTTTATCCCTGCTTTGATGACGTAAAGTTTGCAGGTTATTTAAAGGAACTTGATGTAAAAGATGAGGGGAAATTAAACACACTTTCTTTTGGCCAGCAGAAGAAATTTATAATTGCTTTTGCCCTCGCCTGCAATACTAACGTGCTGCTACTGGATGAACCTACTAACGGGCTCGATATACCTTCTAAAATTCAGTTTAGAAAATTGATTGCTTCGGTAATGAATGAAGGAAGAACCATCATTATTTCTACACACCAGGTACGCGACCTTGAAAACCTAATTGACCGTGTGCTTATCGTTGATAATGGCTCGCTGCTGTTGAATGCTTCTCTTGGAGAGATAGCTGATAAGCTGTGTTTTAAAACAGTAAACCAGGTACACGATACTAAGCAGGTACTATACTCCGAAGAAACACTTAAGGGAATATCTGTTGTACAAGCGAATACAGATGGCGAAGATTCGAAAGTAAACCTGGAGCAGTTGTTTAATGCTGTAACAGAAAAGCCGGAAATGATTAAATCCATTTTTTTAAAAGATGAAATACTGATAAAATGAACGACACATTTAG
>JBBPZJ010000178.1:0-11203 GCA_038199395.1 Chitinophagales bacterium | reverse complement strand
TTAGTGTCGGAAGGGAAAATAGGAAGTTTTAACTGCATTGGAAATCTGGTTGACTTAACCGCCAATTTCGGTCATTTTTTCTTTGCGAACAAACATTGAAAAACCTTTGATTTTATTCAGTGGGATCAGGAGGTCTGAAAGTACTGTTACCGAAATGCATATTGAACATGTAAAGATGTATTGACGACCGATTTTACTTCTTTTTCATACGCCCCTTTTTTACCTTTTTATTTGCGACGAAAATTTGTATAAACCTTTCAAACTTGGCAGTGTTAGTAGTTGAAAGAATGATAGAAGTATGTCGAAAGTTTATTCTCTTAAGTCGATTCAAACAATTCCTATAACATTACAACAAGCCTGGGAATTCTTCAGCAAGCCCGACAACCTCAAACATATTACTCCTGCCTATATGGACTTTACCATAAAAAGTAAGCACCATGGAGAACAAATGTATGCAGGTCAAATAATAGAGTATACAGTAAAACCACTTTTTGGTATTCCTGTTTATTGGATGACCGAAATAACGCACATAAAAGAAGGTAAATATTTTGTAGATGAACAACGCTTTGGCCCTTATAGTTTATGGCATCACCAACACCATTTTAAAGAAGTGAATAATGGGGTTGAAATGACAGATATAGTGCACTATAAAATCCCTTTTTCCTTTCTTGGTGATTTAGCTAACACCTGGTTCATTCAAGATCAGTTGAAGCAAATTTTTGATTTCAGGTTTCAATCAGTAAAAGAAAAATTCGGTTAATACTTCGGGTAGATTGTTTGTCATTATACTGCTTGTATTTTATCAGGATTTATATTAACTTTCGATTCCTCGTATTTTATACCAAAACCAATAATATGTGTAAAAATCATTTTTCTCCTGTTCAATGTATTCTTCCACCTTACATGACCGACCAACTCGTTGATTCTGATGATAAGAATCTTTCAAAAATCGGCATTAATTCAAAATTCAGAAACTTTCGTTTTCGTAGCGATCGCGAGTTTTTTAAGGAGACATCTACAAAAGAGCAGGCGCTATTATGTGCGGTAGCCAAAAAGCCTGCGAAAGTTCCGGTTTTAAAAATGGAGGTTTATAACTGTAAAAAACAAGCAAGTACTACCGGTGCTACAGTATTATGGAACGACACTTCTCCCAAGCTTCCGGCCGATAAGGATGCTAAAAACGTTATTTATGCCGGCACCGGCACCTGGAAGTTTTACTTTGATCTTTTCGGTCGTAACTCTGTCGACAACCTGGGCCTCACTATTCAACAATACATCCATTATGATAAGAAATATGACAATGCATTTTGGGATGGAAGAAGAATGATTTTTGGAGATGGCGACGGGATCATTTTTGACAGCTTTACAACTGATATTGACGTTATAGGTCATGAACTTACACATGGCGTTACGCAATATGAAGCAAACCTGGAATATCACCTGCAATCGGGGGCTTTAAATGAGTCATTTTCAGATGTGTTTGGTATCATGATAAAGCAACGAATGCTTAATCTGGATGTAAAACAATCGGATTGGCTAATTGGCGATAATGTACTGCTCGGAAAAGAATACGCTTTGCGAAGTATGAAAGCCCCCGGCAACGGCTACAGAAACCATCCTCAGCTTGGCGATGATCCTCAGCCGGCAACTATGGATGAATTCGTAAAATTGCCAGACACATCGTCGGGAGATTGGGGGGGTGTTCATTACAACTCAGGAATTCCGAATTTTGCTTTTTATGTTACTGCATATAATATGGGTGGTTTTGCCTGGGAGAAGGCGGGAAAGATATGGTATGCAGCACTAACTGATAAAACACTAAAAAAGAATGCAACATTTAGCGATCTGAGAAAACTTACCATAAAGATTGCAAGCACATTATATGGGGCAAAAAGCCTGGAAGCAAAAGCAGTAACAGACGGTTGGAATGCGGCCAAAGTAAACTAAAACTAATAGTATGCTTATTACTCTAACAAGAACGGGTGGCATAATACCGATAACGAAGCAAGCTGAAACAGAAGTCGACTGGACAGATAAAGAAATGAAGGAGTTAATTAAGCTTGTAAAAGATGAGGAGGGACCGGGACAGAAGAGAGATGCAACAGGATATGAGTTAAAATACGAAGGCGAAACTGTTCCAATTAACCTTGAAAAAGTTCCGCCTTGTTATAAACACGTTTTCGAGGATTTGAAGGATAAGATGAAAGTGGTTAAAAAGTAAAAATCTAAGATAGAGGGGGAAAGCTACTTTGTTAGCTTTTACCTCTATCCTGGCATCCTCGAAATGTATTTTTCAATTTCTTTTATCTGGTCAATCACCTGTTTGGTTGTTGGTTTTAAAGCTTTGGCTTTTCTGAAATAATCTTTAGCTGCCCTGAATTCTCTTTTATTCATAAATATCTGGCACATACTTAAGAACGCTACTGCCTGGCTTTCTTTATCAGCAATCCCTGCCCTAATTGCCTGGCGTACGTAACTTTCACCTGTCTTCATGTCACCTTTTTGAAGAGCCATCATACCCAACTGCAATTTATTAGCACCTTCAGCTTCAGCCATTGGAGACCCCAGGTCAAGGCTTTTTTTCATATGTTTTTCGGCAGAATCAAAATCTTGATTCATCATAGCAAGATTACCTTTTAGAGTGTAATACGTGGAACGAATGGGTTTGTACAGCAAGTTCGGATACCAGATAGAATTCATTATTTTTTGTACTTCTTCCATATTGCCCTGTTCCATCGGCTCTTGAATTAAGCGAAGAGGTCCAATAAAAAAATGACTGGCAAAGCCTATCAAAGCAAGAAAGTAAAGAATAAAAGACGCCCAAAAACCAGCACTAATATTTACAATTACAGCAAGAACAAGTGCGAAAATACTTAGGTAAAAACGATACTTTATTAACAGGTTATAAAACTTCATATTTTAAAATTGGGCTGCAAAGATAAGAGGGAATTGAAGACAACAATTTAAGATTGCGTCAATACTTATCATCGTTTATCTCCACCCAATAATTTTCAGGATCCTGAAAATACACCTGTTTTACGCCATCTACCCGGGTTGTGATAGAATATGCTTTTCCAGGCCAGTCTTCATAATGAATTTTTGCGGCATTTAGCACTTTTACAAATTCATCTACAGAACTCACTGTAAAACATAAGTGAGCATTTTTATCGTGCTGGCTGATATCCTTTGCGCCTTTAATCAGATGAAGTTGGCTGTGAGGTCCAATGGGAAACCATGAGTGACGACCATCATGAAAAGGCTCAGGCATGGTGTCTATGCCAACTATAGTTCTGTAAAAATCGGTCATTACTGGCAAATCTTTTACGTAAACTGCTATATGATTAAGCGTTACAGGTTTTTTTGCCTGCGCATTTGAGTTAATAGCAATAGCACTGGAAACAGCAAAAAATAATAAATAGGTGAGCAATCTCTGTATCATAAAAATAGTTTGCAGGAAAAATAGCTATAAATCGAATGCAAGAAACTATTATTTTTGCCGCACTTTACTATGGCCTTGTAGTTCAATGGATAGAATAGAAGTTTCCTAAACTTTAGATACAGGTTCGATTCCTGTCAAGGCTACTTTTAATATTGATAATCAATTAGTGATTGATTGGGGTATTTTTCGGGGTACAGATAGTTATTGTCAAAAGCCCGCAGAAGAAAACATAGTACAACAATTCCCTTCTTTTTTTGCACCGATCAAAACCTTATTCATCTTAGTTCATGTTCTATCATTCCTATTTAAGGGCCGCTGCTTTTTTATGCTGTATTCAAGAGATAAGTTAGATTCCACATTTCTGACTACAATACTATTAATGAGCAAAGTACAGCTGCTGGCTGAATAAGAAGATGCAATAAAGCCGTCGAGGATAAGTTATTCTGAAGCTGAAAGGAAGCGGGCAAAAAGTAAGTGCATTGAGGTGCGAATGACTGTTGCTAAGGGAAGCAAGCGATTGCTAATAAGAGCTATTTGTGTTGGCTTAGCTACCTCATTATCTGAAAAGTTTCATCCCACTACCAATTAAATAAGCTATCTAAATAAGCTTTCAAGATTGGTTTTACCATCGTATATCAGGTCCACTCTATATCTGTTTAAAAGCAAATTTTCTCTTGCCATTTTATTTTTCAGCAACGAATTATAATTTTTAAAAAATGTATTGGGCTTAGGTAACCTACTTGTGCATTACTTTTTTTATCTCATTCAAAACATCAAGCGATGGTCGCATCTGTTCAAAGCAAAAAAATTCTTTTTATAAGTACTTTTCCTCTTAAAAAATGTTGAATAGCCAGTTTTACCCAGGACTCGGTTAATGCAATTAATGTGGAGATAACTGAATAAATCGGTATCGATATATGTGCCTTAGATAAAAGTAAGAAATGCCGGATTATATGAAGACCCGGTGACTATGCTAATGGACAGTTACAAACTTGACTCTTGCCGCTAAGAGTAAAAGAACTGTATGGCCTAAATATGTCTCGGTGCCCCGGCTGCAAAAACAATACATTACAACTGGTGCAGGTCTATTATCCATGGAAACACACAGATGATGGATGATAAGATAAAATGATAACGATTTTAAGGCAAATTGAAACGTAACGTTGACGATGTAATGAGAAAGGTATGCTTTGTACGAAAAAAAAGAATGAATAAATGCAGCATAAAGGGCTGAAACGGCTGTTTTTAGAAACAATCTAATTTTAAAAGCACGGAAAAAGGTGCAAAAAAACATTTTACAACTAAAAGCCCATTTTACAACCAAAAAATCGCAAAAAGAAAAGTGATACTTTGCTCCATATAGGCTGGCAGACGGCGACATCGGTCAACGAATAAGTATCCACAAAGCCCGCAACATATTTTAATTACGGGCTTTGATTGGGGGCCTTGCGGATACTTTTCTATTTTTTGTACCTCACCCTAAACGACTTCCTGCAAACATTCAAGCATCCGTGACTTTGCCAACTCGACCCCACGCTATTTTTAGCACATTGCAAGGCACACAAAACCCAGACACAAAGCCAACCTTGCAAAGAGCTAAAAATGCCAACGCACAACCCACCCACCTAGGCTGACGAATATGTATCGACTGAAAATCGATATTTCATCACCAATTCGCTGGTCAACTTGCACACACCCATTCTATTTTTAAATACTTTCCTTTAAGTATCTTCACGGCGCAACAAAACCAATGGAAAATTCCGCAACCGGAGCAATGAGATTTTATTCATTGATGCCAGAGAGTTAGGGACGATGATTAGCCGAAAGCAAAAGGAACTGACCGACAATGACATTGCAAAGATTTCTGACACTTACCACAATTGGAGAAGCAAAGAACACCAGGAAAATTATAATGACATTCCGGGATTTTGCAAATCGGCAAACATTCAAGAAGTAAGGAAAAATACTTATATCCTTACGCCGGGCAGATACATTGATTTTGCCGCCGCTTTGGAAGATGGCGTTGCCTTTGAAGAAAAGATGCAACAGTTAACGGCAACACTGAAAGAGCAAATGGAAAAAGCTTCAAATCTGGATGAAGCAACAAAATTGATTTTAAAAAGATAGGATACGAGCTATGAAAATAGATACCGCCTACTACGAACGCTGCATCCAAACGCTGGAAAAAGCACATGCATTATTGCTACAGGCAAACCCTGAAAATATTGATTACGATATGTATCGTTCTGCCTGTGTAAAAGAATTTGAAATTATTCTGGAACAAAGCGGCAAACTACTCCGGAAAGTACTCAAGCCATATTTTCATTCATCCAGGGAAGTTGATAAACTGGTTTTTAAAGATATTTTCAGACAGGCTGTACTGCGAAGCCTGATTACTGCCGAAACCTGCGAACGATGGCTGGAATACAGGGACAACCGTAATAACACCGCACATGATTACGGAGTAAACTTTGCAGAAGAGACCTTAATCCTATTGCCTCAATTTATAGTGGATGCCGCTGCATTGGCGCAAACCATAAAACAACAAAACGATGCTGCTAAGGAATAAAGACAAGCAAACTCTTTTGAAAATATTTTCATTGGTTGATACCGGCATAGAGGTATGGGCGTATGGCAGTCGGGTGAATGATACTGCCCACGAGGGCAGCGACTTAGATGTAGTGATTCGCAGCAAAAACGGGGAGAAATTACCCATAGATATATTGATGTATATAAAGGAAAAAATACAACAAAGCAACATCCCTATAGTGGTAGAATTATTTGACTGGGCAAGGCTGCCTGAGAGTTTTCATGCCAATATTGAGGCGCATCATGAGGTGTTGTTCAGCAATATACAACTGATGGTGAATGAACCATCTGCTAAATACAAAAAACCTTCTGATAGAACAACCCAGAATTAATGAGCTACAAAATAAAAACACTGGTCGTTTTCGACACCAAATCTCTGCGCAGCACCGATGCAGGCGAAGTGGCTTATAATTTTTTTGCCCACGAAAAGACCCATAAACGAAGCCCCGATACATCAAAAGTATCGGGGCTTTTTGTTCTACTCCCTGTGTGCGGCCTGAATGGTAAATATAGTTCTTAGCAATAAGAAGCCAAAGAGTGAAAGTCTCTTATGCTCGGGATTAGTTACCCGAAGCATTAGTAAGCCGCAAGGTGGTTTGGAGTGATCCATGCACTGAAGTAAGCGGGACTACAAATACCTGTACCGACGAACAGGAACTGCATATGAGGCATAGCCAATGGCATGAGTAAGCACATCATTACAAAGTCCAAAATGATTGTAGTTGGTTATGTAGATGCACCTGACATGGAGCCTGCTGATGAACGATTAGTACATTTTGCACTCTGACTATTTTTTAGCGTAATTTATCCCCATAAGGCAATTCTATTACATCGAAAAGAAAAGTGTAACGGCTGTCTATGTCATCTTTTTATCCGTTTTACATTTTTTTTGTATGTTGTAGGGGTAAGAATGTGTTAACACGTATAAAGGAAGTACATGAGAACAAGGAATATATATATGATCTCAAATAAATTGTTTATTACTGCTTTGGGGCATGTAAGTAATGTCAGTACCAGCTATCCAAATAAGGTTATAAATAGTGTAACTTAAAACACAAAGATGCTTATGAGATTCAATCACTTCAAATCCGGTCCATGAAATTCTTTAGCCTGACAATTACAGTTTCTTTCTCCAGTTTACTTTTTTTTAATTGCTCTAAACGATTGCTATATGAAATTTAATCATCTTAAATTCTCCGGGTCATTTTTTTCCCTGATGTTTCTCCTATTAATTTTTAAAACAACTTCTCTAAATGCACAGGCCAGAACCAACCTCGTAAAAGGCGTTGTTCACAACAGCAAAGATGAACCCGTAGAGGGAGTTTCAGTTGTTATAAAAAATGCACGGACTAAATTTACTTCGGGTACCAGTACAGACAGTTCCGGAACCTTTACTTTCCCCAGGATACCCTCCGGCGGCTCTTATTCTTTCACATTTACAAATGTTGGCTATGAAGCTCAAACATTAAACGGCTACACTGTCAATGAGAACGTCCCCTTGTCGGTCTCAGTTAAATTGAAGGAGTCTACCTCTACCCTCGAACAGGTTGTTGT
The DNA here is from genome assembly GCA_038199395.1 of Chitinophagales bacterium. Taxonomy (GTDB): domain Bacteria; phylum Bacteroidota; class Bacteroidia; order Chitinophagales; family Chitinophagaceae; genus Segetibacter. Next base: position 3,621 of record JBBPZJ010000178.1, on the reverse strand, counting down.
GGTTGGATATGGCACCCAAAAGCGGAAAGACCTTACCGGTTCAATCTCATCTGTTTCAGAAAAAGAAATTGCAGATATGCCTGTTGCCCGGCTGGACGAAGCATTAGCAGGAAGAGTACCAGGCTTAGATATTCTTTCTCAAGGCGCTCGTCCGGGAGACGCTTCCTCTATCCTCCTTCGCGGACAACGTTCTTTCACAGCCTCAAATGACCCTCTTATTATTTTAGATGGAGTGCCTTTTTATGGTACTATGAACGACATTAATCCATATGACATTAAAACTGTTGACGTTTTAAAAGATGCCTCTTCTACAGCAATCTATGGATCAAGAGGTGCTAATGGTGTTATTATAATAACTACTAAACGCGGTGCTATCACTGCCCCAAAGTTCAGGTTCGAAACCTATGCAGGTCCGCAATTGAGATTTGGAAGATTACCTTATGCTAATGCGCAGCAGTATGCAGCATGGGGAAGAGAAGCCTTTAGAGCGCAACCGGGAGGATACCCTGATCCAAACATCAGCCCCCGTTATGACTCCGTAATTTTTGATGTAATTGAATTAAAAACCGTTCAATCAGGAGGCCAGGGATTGGATTACCAGGATATGCTTTTACAGAATGGCAATCAGCAGAAACACCAGTTAACGATAACAGGAGGATCACAGGTGGTTAGGTACAACTTTTCTGCTAATTATTTCAAGGAGCTGGGCATACTTCCTGATGATATTTTTAATAGAATCAGCTTGAGAAGCAACACAGATTTTACACTATCTCCCGCTATTACTGCAGGTACGTCTATTCTCCTTAGCTATACTTTAAATGGCCAAAAAAGTAATACGTCTGCTTTAGGTTATGCTTTCAACGGCAACCCGTTGGGACAAGTATATGAACCCGATGGTGTCACGCCCAGATTTGCCTTAACTACAGATGGTTTTGAATTGAACCCTATGGCTGATTATGTATATGATTCATATCGTAAGGATCAAAAAGGCTGGGGCGCTTTTATAAATACTTTCGCAGAGGCAAAAATTGCTGCTGGGCTAACGTACCGTTTAAGTCTCGGCACCAATTTTAAATTACGTACTACCAAAGAATCTTCGGGATATTTTTCACTTGCCCGTAATCTAGGTTTGCCTACAGCAAGTGTTGATAACCAGGTTGACAATTTTAATATTTATGAAAGCACAGTTACCTACGATAAAACTATCAAAGAAGATCATCATTTTACCTTAACTGCAGTTCAGGGATATCAAACCTCCAGAACAGAGAACAGTTCAGCAGGTGTAACTGATTTACCATATGAAGCTTCACGTTATCAAAACATTGGTAGCGCAAATCTCGTTAGTGGTGTAGGTTCTAACCTGTCTCAGTGGAGTCTTGCATCTTTTGCTGCACGTTTATTTTATGGCTATAAAAGCAAATACCTTTTAACGCTCTCTACCCGTGCCGACGGCGCGTCGCAACTGGCTCCCGGTCATAAATGGGGCTATTTTCCATCTGCTGCATTTGCTTACAGAATCTCGCAAGAAAATTTTATGAAGGGAACTGAGCGGTGGCTATCTGACCTGAAACTGCGGTTAAGTTATGGAGTAACCGGTAACCAGGCAATTAGTCCTTATCAAACACAAGGAAGTTTAGCTAGAACAACTTATTCATGGAATGAGGCCTCAGCGTTTGGATATCGTCCGTTATCCCTTTCAAATAAAAACCTTAAGTGGGAAAGTACGGCCGTTTATAACCTTGGAATTGATTTCGGTATAATAAACAACAGGATCTCTGGAAATATTGATTTTTATAATACTGATACTTATGACCTTTTAATGTTTCGCAAACTTCCAATTACCGGCGGTTTCGACCAGGTATTGGAAAATATTGGCAGCACAAATAACAAAGGTTGGGAAGTTGGAATCCGCACGACAAACATCAGCAATAAAAATTTTAGATGGAACAGCAACATTACAGCATACGCTAATCATACAAAGATTGTAGAATTGTACAATGGAAAGATAGATGACATTGGCAATGGATGGTTTATCGGTCAGCCTATTAGTGTTTACTATGATTATAACAAAATCGGTATTTGGCAAACAGAGGAGAAATTAGGAGCGGCAGGTTACGGCCGGCAGGTGGGCCAGATAAAAGTGCAGGATGTTAACAACGATGGTAAAATATCAGCAGCGGATCGTGTAATATTAGGTAGCCGGGAACCCAAAATTGTGTTTTCTGTCGGTAACAATTTTACTTATAAAAACTGGGATGTTTCCATTTTTGCTAACGTAAGGTGGGGCGGTATGACATCAGTAGGTGCTTTTGCTCCTTATTCTAAAAAAAGATACAATAAGTTCATCTTTGACTATTGGACTCCTGTTAACCCAACGAATGATTATCCTCGTCCCAACCAGTTATACGAGGGAAGCGGTTTGGATGGTAGTACTTTAACCTACCGGGATGCCAGCCAGATCACTCTTCGTCAACTTTCCATTGGTTATACGATACCTAAATCAGCATTAGCGAGGGTACATCTATCCGACGCCCGGATTTATTTTTCAGGTGAGAACCTTTTCTACTGGACAAAGTCAGAATTACGAAAATTCAATATGAAACCTGATTGGGCGGGTGATGTTCAGACTTATCCAGCCCTGAGAACCTTAGTTTTTGGCATTAACGTCGGTTTCTAATCCTTAAAAGCAAAAGCATGAAAAAGAATACAACATTTATAGCGCTATTTACCCTGTTTGCCTTACCGCTAGTACAGGGGTGTAAAAAACAACTGGAAGAAGAAAATATAAGTTCCCCGGTAGCTGATACATATTATAAAACAGCAAAAGGCTTCAGCGATTTAATCAACTCGTGCTATACTCAAACCCGTTCCCAAATGAATGGCGAAGGTATTGCTATGTTTATCTATGGCACCGATCTTTGGACAAATGCTTCTGATGCAGGATCAAACGAATTTAACTCATACCTTCCTGCACTACAGGCATCCAACACAACTATCTACAATTTATGGTCGGGTTATTATTTAGGTATTGGTGCGTGTAATACTGCCATTTCCCGTTCGCCAACTGTAGAAGGAATGACAAAACCGGTTTTAGATACCAAAACAGCAGAAGCGTATTTTTTACGGGCGTGGTATTACCATGTTCTTGTAATGCAATTTGGTGGAATACCTCTTAAAACTGAAGAAGTTACCACGGTAGAAACGACTGCGACACGTGCCAGCGAAGATGAAGTATATAATCAAATTATTGCTGATCTTCTTAAAACTGAACAGTTTTTACCAACTGTGCAGCCAGAATATGGCAGGGCAACAAAGATCGCTGCCGAAGCCTTATTAGCAAGGGTTTATTTAACCCGCAACAAAAATGAAGAAGCGGCTGCCATGGCTAAAAAAATCATCAACAACTATGGCCTGAAACTATTGCCCGACTATGCTGATGTATGGGATGTAAATAACCGCAAAAATTCTGAAGTAATTTGGTCAATACAATTTTCTCAAAATAACAGGTTAAACACCCCTTCAAATACAATACACCTGTATTTTACACCCAGGTACGATCTGCAGCCAGGAATGACGAGAGCGTTAATATATGACAGACCGTACCCACGTTATATGGCCACC
>JBBPZJ010000177.1:0-23042 GCA_038199395.1 Chitinophagales bacterium | reverse complement strand
TTTCGATGAAGACACACCCTTAGAATTGATTAAAGCATTGTTACCTGATACAATCGTAAAAGGTGGAGACTATACTGTAGAACAAATGATCGGAGCCCAGGAAGTTATTGCAAACGGAGGCCGTGTAGTGATCAACCCGATAGTAGCAGGTTTCTCGACAACCGGAATAATTGAGAAAATAAGAAGATTGGGATAACAGTCCAGGTATTCTTATTTCATCGTTCTATCGATTAAGGAATTCCAGGTTTTAATATTAGAAATCTAAAAAGTCTTTGCAGAACTGTTACAGTTCATACATCACCTTTAAGCAATCTATGTCCTGTTATGGATCATGGCTCGAAGGCTCGAACAAAAAATAAATTAAACAGAAAGTGTGGTGCTTCACTTATTCACGCACAGCAGCCTTTAGTTCTCATGCAACACAAGTATTTTATTATAAACAAGCCATACAACATGGTCTCTCAATTTGTAAGCTCACATAAAGTAAGGCTGTTGGGCGATCTGAATTATCCTTTTCCTGAAAATACTCATGCTGTTGGGAGACTAGATAGCAACTCCGAAGGTTTATTGATTTTAACAACCAACAAAAAAGTGACAAAACTTCTATTTGAAGGAGAGGTAAAACATACCCGCACTTACTTGCTACAGGTGGAAAAAATAGTAAGTGAAGAAACGCTTGAAGAATTGAGAACGGGGGTTACGATCAGGGTAAAAGGTGGAGGAAATTATGTAACTGCTCCGTGTAATGCTGCGCTTGTGCAAAAGCCGGAAAATTTATTCAAAGGAGGTTATAACGCTTCTGAGTTTAAAAGTTATTCGTGGTTACTTCTTTCACTAACTGAGGGAAAATTTAGACAGGTACGTAAAATGGCTGCTGCGGTAAAACATCCATGCAAGAGATTAATACGCCTTTCTATAGAAGACCTGACGTTAGGAGATTTGCAGCCGGGAAACGTAAAAGAAATAGAAGAAGATATATTTTTTAATCAACTTAGAATACAAAACATAAAATCTCAATATGAAGATTAAAGCCATTTTTGTACTTAAGATAGCAAAATGCAAACCTTAAGTAATAGCAATAAACAACCTAACCGTGTTTAAAAACACTGTTTAATTGAATTTCTATATTAGGCTACAAAAAAATGAAGGGTTTAGGGAACAAACTGGTCTCTCTATCCTAAACCTTGTCCGACTAGTATGTAGACCCAATAACCTAAAACGCCTGCTACGATTATAGCAAGAGTTATTTTTTCAACTAAATCTTGTTTGTGTGTAGATTTCTCCATTGTAGTAAAATTATAATGATTAATAAATTACAATGTGTCGAGCATGTTTTTCATAGATTGGAAGAAAATGAAACCTGACAAATTGCAAATGTCTGTAAACTTTCGGTTAAAAGACCGTCTTTCCTCTGTTAAAGTTAAACCTAAATTTCAATAGTTCATCGACTGCTTAAAAATAATTATCAAAAAGAACCGGAATAAAAGAGCTAGCACACCACCTTTTATGTAACATTTTACTTACCAACTCCACGCTCAATTATTGGGTATAAAAACCAATAATATCAAATCGATGCAAAAAAATGAGCGCTTATTCTCTTCTTCAATTATACTTTTTGCTCTTAACCTTCGTTTAAAAAAGGTCCACATCCTAAACTCAAATTTTAAGAAGAAGTTAGATGAAAGCCTTTCTTTTTACTGCTATTATGTGCACTGCCGTGGTTCAATTATCTGCTCAAGAGAATATCATTTGGGCAGAGGGACAACCACTTAGATGGTACGATTTCGCCGGTCCTGTTAAAGATACCAGTCGCTTTGATGCAGAAAGCTTTGCAGAAGTCAGATACAACTACAGATTTAACAGCGCCACCGATTTTTATTTTGAAGTGTATGCAAAATTTGACAAAAGTGTTTCGTGGTGCAAAAAAGAATATCAATCAGAAGCTTTGCTAAGACATGAGCAGCTACATTTTGATATAGCAGCATTATACGCACAAAAGCTTAAGGCCGCCTTCGAAAATTTTCAATATTCTGATGATTTTAAAAATGAGATATTTCAGATTTTTAATCAGAAAAAAACAGAATATCATTTGGTGCAACAATTGTACGATGACGAAACAAATCATTCCCTTAACGTCAATAATCAAAAGGATTGGGAGAAGGCTATAGCGGAGCAATTGAACAAAAAGAAATACCAACTGAACCTGGCTAAAAAATAATTTCAACAGAAATAGAAAGCTTACAACCACACCTTCAATGTTTGTTGCAAATGCCCTTTTTTAAAGTGTTATTTGCTTTAACAAAAACTTATCTTGCTCCAACAAAATCTGGGTAACAATTTGCTTTTGCAGGAACTGAACGACAAAAAAACAACGTTCACTTTCTAAGATGAAAAAGCAAATTCTACTTCTGGCCAGCATTATTATATCAACCTTTGCTATTGCCCAGGTTCAACCATCTTTTGGTATCAGAGCCGGTGTAACTTCTGCTGGCATGCAAGGCGATGTAGTCAATAATCTTAAAGGCATGCTTGATTTTACCAATGGCATGGTGTCTACTAATAACAGGCAGGGATTCTTTGCAGGCGTTTATGCAACCATTCCTGTGAGTGATAAAATATCAGTAGAGCCTGCCCTTTACTATTCTCAAAAGGGATATGAAATAAAAGGTGCATTAAGCCTAAAGGGTGCTGATTTTTTAGGAGCTAATGCCAAAGCAAAACTCAATTCTCAATACATTGACATTCCCCTTGTTTTGAAGGCTAATTTTTCTGGTTTTCAAATATTTGCAGGTCCTCAGTTTTCTTACCTGTTGAATGCCGATTTGCGCACAACTGCGGGACTCTTAGGCTTCAATTTATTAAACAAAAACATGGATGCGACAAGCCAGTTTAATAGAACAGACTTCGCTGCCACTTTTGGCGCTGGCTATCAAATCAGTCATGGCATAAACATAATGGCTTCTTATGATCATGGTTTGTCAAAAGCAGATGCAAATAAAAATCTGAACTCCTATAACCGATCATTTAAAGTTGGAATAGGCATGAGTCTATAGGTTATTGATGATATTAATCAGTTGCCTCATAAAAGGCAACTGATTATAGCAGCTATACAGGTGAGAGAGATGGTGTGAGATTTCAATGATCCGGGCATCAGGCTTCAAATTTAAAACTGTTCTCAGCTCGTCGTGGTATTGCTCCTTTTTCCCAGCTTCTGCATCTGCACTCCAGCATTCGACCACCAGGTCGAATTCCCTGTCAACTGCAGAAATCCTCTCTTTGTAAAGCTTTATAACGCCAAGCCTGCCTCAGTGATGTTTACGCTTTGTGAGCCTTTCTTTGTGTATCGACATTATGTGTTTACCGCCTTCAAATATTGAAATAGTTCCATCTTGTGTTCTATTAATCCCCAGGATGCAGGTACGCTCATAAGCAAGAAAGTGTTTAAGTTTTATGTATCAATCTTTGGGGGAATATTGTAAAAAATTACACCAGCGGGAATTACGTTTACAGTTCTACAAGTTGCAGATTGTCCATGCAGATAGAGAAGAAACGATCAGGCTAAAAAACAGTGCAAAAAGCATGTTTTCTTCTATAATCACCAGGTAGCATTAAATTAATTTTTCTTACTCTGAGTGAAAGGCCAACTTCAAAATTGCGTGGGTAGATTGCATTAACTTAAAACGGTCATCTATTCGATGACCTACAATCCAAACAATTTTTTTATTCGTTTCTATCACCCAAATATGTTCCTTTTCCGTTTTAGAAAGTTTTTGATCGATAAAAAAACGACTCAGTTTCTTCTTCTTTTTCATCCCTAAAGGATAAAAATAATCGCCCTGTTTCCACTTTCGCAGAAGAAGAGGAAAGGTAATTTCACCAAGGTCTGCAACAGCGACATTTTTATCTGAAGGGATTTGAAAATTGGATGAATATTTCACTGATTCAATCGTTAATCTACCTCCGCTAAAAACCACTTCCCTGTCATCTTCTTCAATTAAAACATTGGCTGCCTCTGTCGCTTGTATTGGCGAAATAATCAGCCAGCGGCGGTTTTTAATTATTCTGTATAAAGGTGAAGAAACGTACTTGCCTGTTTCGCTTCCCAGCAGGTCGAGAACTTCTGAAACCTGATTTGGAGTAAAATTAAACTCCTTTATAATTTCATAAATTATGGTAGAGAGCGGGTTGGTTTTCTGCAACTTTAAAACAGGAATATGAACTTCACTCCCTTTTACTTCCAGCAATTTTTTCTTATGCTGATCAATTGATTGTTTGTACAACTCTTCCACTTCAGCTAACCTTTCAATATTTTTCACCAGGTTATCCTCCACATTGGGATAAACTTCTTTCAGCAATGGAAAAAGCTTATGCCGGAAAAAATTGCGTGTATATTTATCAGAAAGGTTTGAACTGTCTTCGACAAAGGTCAAATTATTTTGCCAGGCATAATCAAGTAATTGATCTTTTTTAGCAAAAAGCAACGGTCGAAAAACCTTGCCTTGAACAGGTCGTATTCCATGCAAACCTGATATACCTGTTCCCTTAAAAAAATTCATCAAAATCGTTTCTATATTATCATTTGCATGATGGGCCGTGAGAACATATTGAACCGGCGGATCTGGTCTTTCATCGCCTACTATTGATCGAAACCAATCATACCTTAGCTCCCGTGCAGCCATTTGTATTGAAACTTTAGTATCAGAAGCATATTTTTCCGTTTCAAAATCTTTTACCAAAACTTGCTTACCATAATTATCAGCCAGGCTTCGTACAAATTGTTCATCCCGTTCACTTTCTTCTCCTCTTAAATGGAAGTTACAATGGGCTATAACAAAATCATATCCTGCTGTAAACATCAAATCACATAGAACAACGCTATCAACCCCTCCACTAACGGCAAGAAGCTGCTTTTGGTTAAGTTGTATGAAAGGAAACCGCTTAAGATGTTGAATAAATCTTTCTTGCAAGTTCATAATTAAAATAAAGCCCTTCTGTTTGGATCAGAAGGGCTTTAATAAGAAACATTGTTTAATTAACTCAATTTCATTAGTGCTACGGTAAGGCCTACAATTGCAATAGCAGTTGCTACCATCCATTTTATTATATCTACTTTAGCCCCACTTGTTATAATCAATAACTTTCTTCAGTTTTTTCTAAATCTTCTTTTGTCGCAAAAACAGTTGTCTTTTCAGCAACTTTTGTATCTACTTTATTTTCTAATATTTCAATAAAAGCTTCAGCTTCTCTTTCACCGATTCTGGCTTTAAGTAACTCATATAGTTTGATCTCCGAAACAACCATTAAACTCAATTTTTATAACCTAAATTAGTCAATTTTTATAAGTTTTATTCATGTTAATCCTTAACCCTTCTTTACTTCTTTCGCCCATGCATCTTTTAAACTGACAGTTCGATTGAAAACAAGTTTTTCTTTTGTACTATTCTGATCCAGGCAAAAATATCCCTTGCGTAAAAATTGATACGATTCTCCTGCAACAGCATTACTTAAGTCAGGCTCTATAAAAACCTTCGATAGCACCTGCAAACTGTCAGGATTGAGGTATTCTTTAAAGTCCCCTTCCTCGTTTGATGGATTCTCAACTTTAAAAAGCCGATCATACAATCTCACTTCAGCGGTCAACGCACTTTTCACGTCAACCCAGTGGATGGTTCCCTTTACATTAATACCACTCGTATCACTCCCACTTCTGCTTTCGGGTATGTATTCTGCATATACTTCCGTCACATTTCCTGCATCATCTTTTTTGAAACCAGTACACTTTACTATGTATGCATATTTAAGCCGAACGGTCAATCCAACTCCCAGTCTGAAAAACTTCTTAGGTGGTTCTTCCATAAAATCTTCCCGCTCTATCCAAAGCTCTTTAGAAAAAGGTATTGCGCGGCTTCCGCCGCCATCTTCTGCCTCGGGGTTATTTTCGCCCATCAACTGTTCCACCTGATCTTTGGGATAATTCGTTATTACAAGTTTTATCGGATCTAAAACAGCCATCCTGCGAATAGCATTTTTATTCAAATCTTCCCTTACACAAAACTCCAGCAAACTTAGATCTATCAGGTTTTCCCTTTTTTGAACACCTATTTTATCGCAAAACATCCGAATGCTTTCCGGAGTATATCCTCGTCTTCTGAAACCTGCTATTGTAGGCATTCTTGGGTCATTCCATCCATCGACCATATTTTCTTCTACCAGTTGCAATAACTTGCGTTTGCTCAGCACCGTGTAAGTCATGTTTAACCTCGAAAACTCGTACTGATGACTAGGAAAAATCTCCAGCTTTTCTATAAACCAATTGTACAATTCGCGGTGAGGGATGAATTCTAATGTACAAATGGAGTGTGTTACATGTTCTATACTATCACTTTGACCATGAGCAAAATCATACATAGGGTAAATGCACCAGGCGTCGCCGGTTCTATGGTGATGGGCATGTTTTATACGATACATCAAAGGGTCACGCATGTGCATGTTGGGGCTCCCTAAATCTATTTTGGCCCTAAGCACTTTATCACCGTCTTTAAACTCCCCTGCTTTCATTCTTGCAAATAAATCAAGGTTTTCTTCAATGCTACGTTTGCGAAATTCATTGCCTTTTCCGGGCTCTGTAGGCGTTCCTTTTTGCACTGCTATTTCTTCAGGTGTGCTATCATCCACATACGCAAGTCCTTTTTTTATGAGATCAAGGGCAAACTTATAAAGTTGGTCAAAATAATCCGATGCGTATAATTCCTGCGCCCAGTTAAAACCCAGCCACTTTACATCTTCTTTTATACTGTCAACATACTCGACATCTTCTTTTACCGGATTGGTATCATCAAAACGAAGGTTTGTTTTACCTCCGTATTTTAATGCAAGTTTAAAGTTGAGGCAAATGCTTTTTGCATGGCCGATATGTAAATAGCCATTAGGCTCAGGAGGAAACCGGGTAACGATAGTTTTGTATTTTCCAGTAGATAAATTTTCTTCTACAATCTCTTCCAGAAAGTTCAGGCTCTTTTCTTCAATCTTTATTTTTTCTACACTCATCACACATGTTATTGGCTGCGAATTTACGAATTTGGTCTTCCATTCAACAAAAACAAAAATTTACGATTCATATTGAAGATGTGATGCTCCATCACATCAATTGCCTCCGTCTATCCCTTTCCCGTTTTTTCAGTTCCCTGTGTTCTGTTCATTTGCGGAAAAATTATTGGTTATGGAAACTATTATATCAAAGGCGGCGGCAGTGGTTGCTTTTGTTGTTATATATAAAAAGAAAACAGACCTTTTTATCATCCGCCTGACCAACCTAAAAACCTTTTCAACGATCGAGGCTATTGTAATAAGTATGGCAAGCTAACATAACTGCCACTTAGAGATTAACAGACGGACTATGCAATACTTGAAATCGTTCTTGTAATATTCTCTGAGTTAATATACCAAGTCTTCATAGGAAGCCTGCAATTCGTTATAGCTATGCTGGTCTCCGGCTTCTTTTGCAGTGGCCATGCCTCTCTCATACCATTTGATAGCAAGATCATTTTCTCCCGCTCGTTCGAGCAACTTTGCCAGATGATAATAAGATCCCACATACTTCGGGTCGTCGTTCAAAATACTTTCGAATAACGTTCTTGCCTCATCATCATTACCAATCTTTATGTATTCAAGAGCTAACGCATGACGTAAAAAACTATCGTTGGGAGCAGTTTTAAGGTATTCGCGCAGCTTGTTGATTCTATCCATAAATTTTGAATTATTTAGTTTAAAAGCTTCCAGAAAATTATAGGGTCGCTTATATTTGTAGTAATTGGTTGCATAAACAACTTTAATTACCTAAATTGTGTTGCCATGAAAATATTAGTTTGTATAAGCAAAACACCAGATACGACTGCAAAAATAGCCTTCAAAAATGGCAATACCCAATTTGAAGAGAGTGGGGTTCAATGGATAATCAATCCCTACGATGAGTGGTATGCTTTGGTGCGGGCAATAGAATTGAAGGAAAATGATGCATCGACAGTTGTGCATCTTGTAATGGTGGGCGCTGCAGATGCTGACCCGATTATTAGAAAAGCTTTGGCATTGGGTGGTGATGAGGCTATTCGTGTAGATACGACTAAACTACAAGACGCTTATTATGTGGCATCGCAAATTGCAGATGTCGCAGGAAAAGGTGATTATGATGTAATTTTTACTGGTAAGGAGACAATTGATTACAATGGTTCTTCAATCGGGGGTATGATTGCCGAGTTGCTGGACCTGCCTTTTATTTCCCTTGCCACAAAATTTGACATACAGGAAAATACGGCTACCGTCACCCGTGAAATCGAAGGTGGAGAAGAAGTGAACGAAGTATCGATACCGGTGGTGGTGAGTTGCCAGAAAGGGATGGCTGAGGCAAGGATACCGAATATGCGAGGTATAATGTCTGCCCGGACCAAACCTTTAAAAGTTGTTCCACCTGTTGATGCCCCGCAATTGACCAGCATTCGTGATTTTGAACTTCCACCGGCAAAAGCAGGGGTTAAAATGATAAGCCCCGATAATATGGCGGAGTTAGTAAGGTTGTTACACGAGGAGGCAAAGGTGATTTAAGTCGAAGACTAACCGATAAGAGTACAAGATTTTTTGAGCCAACTTTTGTAATTCTGGTAAACATTGTTGTGTCACTCACTTGTACGATTGGTTCTTTTATAAGTCAGTTATGGACCGGTATTTTATCCCGCTTTGAATTTTCAGAATTTTTTAAATTATAGTATGGTACTAATATTCGCCGACCACATGGATGGTCACTTTAAAAAAACCGCGTTTGAAGCACTTGCATACGGAGCTAAGGTGGCAGAACTGTTGGGAACAACGGCCGAGGCCCTGGTGCTCGGTACAGTGGCCGATGACCTGGCAGCAATAGGGAAATACGGTGTCAAAAAAGTGCACCAAGTTGCTAATGAAACGCTCAATGCTTTTGATGCCCAACTTTATACTAAAATAATTGCAGAAGCATTACAGACAACAGGAGCAAATATTTTAGTGATGGCACACAACAATACAGGTCGTGCAGTCGCCGGACGACTAGCTGTGCGTTTAAAAGCTGCAATGGTTACTGCCGCTGTCAGTTTGCCTGACAGTTCGAATGGTTTTGTTGTTAAAAAAGTAGCATTCAGCGGAAAAGCTTTTGCCAATGTATCGCTGAACACCGATATCAAAATCATTTCGCTTAACATGAATGCTTATAAGGCAGTTGCAGGTGAGGGAATCGCTGAAGTAACGCAGTTGGCAATTATGGTAGATACTCCTAAAGTAAAAGTGATTGCAACTAATAAAGTTAGCGGCGAAATACCACTAACGGAAGCAACTCGTGTCGTAAGCGCAGGCCGCGGTCTTAAAGGCCCTGAAAATTGGGGAATAGTCGAAGACCTTGCCCATGCGTTGGATGCAGCATTAGCTTGCAGCCGACCTGTAGCCGACGCGCATTGGAGACCACATCACGAACATGTAGGACAGACAGGTATTTCGATTGCTCCTAACCTGTATGTAGCTGCCGGTATTTCCGGAGCTATCCAGCATCTTGCAGGTGTTAACAGAAGTAAAGTAATTGTTGTAATTAATAAAGATGCCGAAGCACCGTTTTTTAAAGCGGCAGATTATGGAGTAGTCGGCGATGTTTTTGAAATACTTCCAAAATTGACAGCAGAAGTTAAAAAGTTGAAAGAAGTATGAGATACGATCTAACATATATTTAAAAGAAGCCGCAGTTGAGTTCTGCGGCTTTTCTTTATAGCAGATTCTCTTATTTATTCTACAATTATAAATTGTAAACTGTCCGTCAAAAATGGTATCCTAATTGACATGCATTTAACACCGGGGTCAAACTGCCATTTTCAACTATCTTTTATTTTTACAAATGAAAAAAACGATCCTCCTTCTTATTCTGTTTACAACCATCAAGTCCGTAGGTCAGAATAATTACTGGCAGCAGTACCTCCGTTATTCTATCAATGCACAGTTAGACGATAAAGAGAAATCGGTCACAGGTTCAGAAACAATCATTTATAAAAATAATTCGCCTGAAACTTTACATTACATCTGGTTCCACATCTATCCAAATGCCTATAAAAACGAGACTACAGCACTCTTTCAGCAAATAAAAAATGACCCTCAGAGAAAGGATAAGTTAAAGAAGCCAACATCGGGATATATCAGCAATCTTGCATTTACCGTTAATGGCACCAAGGCCACCACTCAGCCACATCCTAATTCACAATATATTGACGTAATTAAGTTGATATTACCTAAACCGTTGTCACCGGGAGACTCTGCAGCTATTGCTACCCCTTTCAAAGTGCAGCTTCCCTCCTATTTTTCGAGGTCGGGTTTTGCAGATGGCGAGTTTATGGTTTGTCAATGGTACCCAAAGCCCGCTGTGTTTGACAAAGAGGGCTGGCACGAAATGCCCTATCTCGATATGGGGGAATTTTACAGTGAATATGCTTCTTACAAAGTCAACATTACGTTGCCTTCTCAATATATTATAAGCGCTACCGGCGTTTTGCAAACTCCTTCTGAAGCTAATACATATAAGACGATTGGAGCTTTTAATACAGCACACCAAACCGACGGCAAACCTCAATTACTTCCCACTTCAGCGACAGCAAATAAGACGCTTAGTTATTATGCTGACAGTGTTCCTGACTTCGCATGGTTTGCTGACCAAGGTTTTATAGTCGAGTACGATACTATGCAGTTAGTATCGGGTAAAGTGATAGATGCGTTTACTTTTTACCACAATAATAGCAATACCCAGTGGGCTAACAGTATTGATTATGTAAAAGATGCCGTCAGACATTACAGCCGTTGGATAGGAGAATATTCCTACCCAATAGTTCAGGCAGTAGAAGGGCCGAAAAACAACTCGAGCGGCGGTATGGAGTATCCTACTGTCACACTTATTACCAGCCCTGATGCAAAGCCGCAAACACTGGATGCTGTAATTGCACATGAAGTGGGACACAATTGGTTTATGAGCATGCTGGGTAGCAACGAGCGCATATATCCATGGATGGACGAAGGGATGAACAGCTATTTTCAGTTTAGATACGAAGCCGAAAAGTACCGGGCCAACAGTGTTTTTGGAGACAGGATACCACCATCAATTAAGCAACTCGATGAACCTCACTTTCAATCTGCGCTATACAACGCAATGCGTGCGCTTCCTATTCAACCTGCGCTGTCAACACCGTCGGCCAACTATTCTTCCAGCGAAGACTATGGCTTAACCTCTTATGTAAAAGCGGCAGAATGGATGAATATGCTGGAGCAATCAGCCGGCAGGGAAAAAGTAGACTCAGCCTTTAAGCATTACTTCAATCTCTGGAAGTTCAAACACCCTCAACCTGCAGATATGAAAGCGGCTTTCGAACAAGCAACAGGTGAAAACCTGGATAAGTTTTTTTCACTGCTTGATAAGGAAGGAAAATTAAATGAATAGGTGAAAATGTTTAAGGCAGTAGCTGTTGCAGCTTTGTACCATCGATCCTGACCTGGCAAGTACGCCACTTTAGACAACATCAATTGTGACACTCTTTACTTTATCACATCCGAAAAAGTTTGTCTTCTGTCCTTTTCTATTAAGAAAGATCCTTCAGAAAAAATTTCATTTAAACTGATAAAGAATAAAAAAAGAATAAAAAGCCCCATTTATAACGGCGATTACAGAGTATAATTTAGGTACAAAGTACTTTTGCACTTTTAAAGAATTTTATAAAATAGAACATATAGTATGAGTACAACCGAAAATTCAGGTGATCCCGAAGTTGTATTAATTGGAGCAGGCATAATGAGTGCAACACTTGGAGTACTGCTAAAACAACTACAACCAGATCTGACAATTGAAATTTTTGAAGCTCTTGACGTAGCTGCGGCAGAAAGCTCAGATGCATGGAATAATGCAGGAACCGGTCATTCCGCTTTTTGCGAACTTAATTATACCCCTGAACTTCCTGATGGATCAATAGAAACTGTAAAAGCAATGAAAATTGCCGAATCTTTTGAAGTTTCAAAACAATTCTGGGCTTATTTAATTCAGGAAAATTTTATCAGCATACCTCCATCTTTTATTCGACCCATCCCCCACATGAGTTTTGTTTGGGGAGAAAAGAATGTAGAATATTTGAGAAAAAGATACGAGGCCCTTACTTCATCTCACCTTTTCAAAGGAATGAAATATACGGAAGACAAAGGCCTTTTAGAAGAATGGATTCCATTAGTTATGGAAGGCCGGGATCCTGGCGAAAAGGTTGCAGCAACCCGAATGGATATTGGCACTGATGTAAACTTTGGAGCTTTGACAAGAAGTCTATTTGAACATCTGAGAAAACAACCGGGAGTTGCTCTTCATTTTAGTCACCAGGTGCGAGACCTCGAAAAAGACGAGGGCGAGACTATGTGGAGGCTAAATGTCAAAAATACCATAACTGGTGAAAGGCGAAAGCTTCAGGCAAAATTTGTTTTTATAGGTGCCGGGGGTGGTTCTTTACCCCTGCTGATAAAATCAGAAATTCCAGGAAAAGGGTTTGGAGGATTCCCGGTAAGTGGTCAGTGGCTGCGCTGCACTAATCCTGAAGTTATCGCAAAACACAACGCTAAAGTGTATGGGAAAGCATCAGTAGGCGCGCCGCCCATGTCTGTACCCCATCTTGATACGAGGATGATTGAAGGAAAAAAAGAATTGCTTTTCGGGCCTTATGCCGGCTTTTCCACAAAATTCTTAAAACATGGTTCTTACATGGATTTGCCTTTATCTATAAAACTGGGTAATATCGGACCAATGCTGGCTGCCGGAATAAAAAACATTCCTCTGACAAAATATTTAATTGACCAGGTAAGGCAATCTCCGGAAGATCGGCTAGCTGCCCTGCAAGAATATCTGCCTGCAGCGAAGCTGGAAGACTGGGAGATAGAGATAGCCGGACAACGAGTGCAGGTTATTAAAAAAGACGAAAAGGAAGGAGGCGTGCTTGAATTTGGAACAGAAGTAGTAAGCTCTGCCGATGGCAGCATAGCAGCGTTGCTAGGTGCTTCTCCCGGTGCATCGACCGCCGTTTCAATAATGCTCGATCTTTTAAAACGTTGCTTTAAAGATAAAGTTGATACACAGGAATGGGAAACAAAATTGAAAAAGATAATTCCTTCATACGGCGAATCTCTTGCCAGGAATGCTAAGCTTTGCGCTGACATCAGGAGGCAAACCAGTGAAGTACTCAAACTTCAATATGTAAAACCGGTATTGTCAGAATAAAAAAGCCGGTGAGGATTACTTTTCGGGTGCATTTAGGAAATTTTTTAATGAACTATTATCAGCGATTCGCACATAATGCGCTGAAGATCTAAAATTGGGGCTTAATAGGAGCAAAAACTATAATTAATTGCAAAGAATTAGAATTAATTTTTGTAATTATTAATAGTTCCTGTTACCTTTGCCGTCCTTAAAAAGAAATTATGGCAAACCATAAAGCTACAAAGAAAGATGTGCGCCAGGCGGCAAAACGTAGAGAGCGTAATCGTTACTACGGTAAAACTACACGTAATGCTATTCGCGATATAAAAGAAATTACTGAACCAGCAGCTTTTAATGAAAAAATGCCTGATGTGGTTTCTATGATTGATAAATTGGCCAAACGCGGCGTTATTCATAAAAACAAAGCTTCCAACTTAAAAAGAAAACTAGCCAGGAAAGTACCTGCTGCAACTACTGCGGCGTAATATTCTTGCATAGATAACAGAACTTCCATCCCGCTACAGGCGGGATTTTTTATGATTTTCGATGTGGCAAAATAACTGTAAATCTATTGATATTATCGCCGACAGATCTGTAGCTGACAGAACCATTGTGAACCTCCACAATTCGCTTAACAATCGATAACCCTAGCCCGTAACCTTTTTTATTAACCGTATTTTCGCCTCTGAAGAAGGGAATGAATAGCTTGCTCTGTTCCTCAGTAGTAAGTGGGTTGCCGGTATTGTCAAAATGAAGTATAATGTTGTTTTCTTCTGCCACAATTATTATTCTCACTTTATGATCTTCGCTATAGTAAATGCCATTTTTTACCAGATTGTGAATTGCAGACTTTAGTAAAAACTCATTTCCCATCAACTCCAATTCGCTTTGATTTTCGGGAACAGTTGCAAAATCGATCGCAACTGTAGCACCCGACCATGCCTGTTCAGCAAAATCGACCGTTTCGTATAAGACTTCATCGACCCTTATTAAAGTAGAATCAGCAACAAAAGAAATCTTTTCATACCGGGATAAAGTAAGTAAAGAATTAGTGAGATCAATCAAATCCTGCTGGTCTTCCTTTAATGAAATAAGTACTTTTTGATACTCCTCCGCAGGCATGTTTCTCGCTATTGCAGACTCTGTTATAGCCAACATATTAGCAAGAGGTGTTCTTAGTTCATGAGATGCATGCTGAACAAAGTTTTTCCTTTGCTCGAAAGCCTGCTCAAGTCGTTCAAGCATTTCGTTAAATTTTTTTGCTATTTGTCCAACTTCGGAGTTGACATTTTGTATGATAATCCGCTCCTTAAGATTTTTCTCGTCAATCTTCTCAATCTCTTGCTTAAGACCCTCCAAAGGCCTCATAACATGTCTTACATAAAAGAATGAAAGGACGGCTGAGAGCAATAGTCCGACGGAAACTGAAGCAAAAAGCAACCATTTCAGATTATGACTTTTGCGTTGGCCGAAAATATCACTGGCTGAAGCAAATACATAATATCGCTTATCATTGATAACGCGCGAGACTAGTGCAGATTCTTTATTATTCTCAGAAAAAGTATGGATTTGCTTTTGCTTTGCTGTTTCAAATTGGTCTACAGCAATGGAGGGAACAGGGGCATTAGGGGTAGCATATAAAAGATTGTGTGCAGAATCATAAATGTAGATTTTTTCCTGAGGCAGAGAGTTGGCTGCATTTTTATTTAAATCATCAATAATGCCTGGTGTAGGGGTAGGTACACTAAAATATAAATTCAAATTTTCGATCGCTTCAAAAACTACTCGTTTACTAAACTCATCTCTCCTAAAATTTTCAAATAAAAAAATTATTGAAAAAGCCGATATCAGCAGAATGATAAAGACGGAAAAGCTGTATAATAAAGCAAGACGAAATTTTAAACTCATGTCTTTACAGTTCCTTCACTAAATATCCAAAACCCGGCTTGGTATGTATTAATTTATTCTCAAAAGGCTTGTCAATTTTATTTCTCAAAAAACTAATATAAACTTCGATGGTGTTTGTTCCCGTATCGAAACTCAAACCCCAGACTTTTTCGAGGATATCCTGTTTCGAGATTACTTTGCCTTTAGACTTTGCAAGCAATGCAAGCAACGCAAATTCTTTTGCAGTAAGATTAATGTTACTACTCCCTCTCGTTACTGTTTTGTTAAGCAAATCTATTTCCAGATCACCTATAACTATTTTTTCAGTTTGTTCGGTGCCCGGCTCAGACCTTTTAAGAAAAACTTTAATTCTTGCAAATAGCTCGGTGAAATGAAAAGGTTTTACAATATAGTCATCGGCACCAAGATTAAAAGCATCCATTTTATCACTAATTTCTCCAAAGGCAGTTAACATAATAATAGGTATGCTTTTCCTGGCCTCCCGAAACTCCTTACATAAAGCAAGACCATTTTTGTAGGGAAGATTTACATCAAGCAGCACTAAGGAATACTGATGTTCTTTAAATAATTTTTCTGCTACAAGACCATCATAAGCTACATCAGTTTGATAACCTTCACGGATGAGTTCTTCCTGAACGATTTGACCTAATTTCGGTTCGTCTTCTGCTAAAAGAATTCTATGATTTGGCTCCATTATTTTAATAAAATTATAAGGACAAATTAATGAAAAAAATTTTGGTAACTACAGAAATATTATTATCTGCAGTATCAAAACATCCGCAATTTTAGACCAGGTCATTAAAAAAAGAGGGGGAAGCCAACAAGAGTTATTCGAATCGTAAGAATTACAAAAAAGCTTCAAGACTTTTTATCCAATTTTAATACTTAATTGTGAGCAACAATAGCGTTATTCAGCAGAGCAAATTGGATTGGCAGGATTACAACTTTGCGCAAATAAGTGAGTAAAAAAGTTTAAGCGCCGGCTTTTCAAATCAGCTCTTTAGCTAAATTAATATCACTTTATTTATTGACGCCGGGAAACAGAACCACTTCCGGCAATGTGAGAGTCTACGACAGCATTTCCTTTATATTTAATATTTCCGCTGCCTGCAATAGAAGCTTTCAACTTGTTATCTGCAAAAAGTACCACGTCTCCGGATCCGGCTATTGACACATCAGCATTTTCTGCTTTTAGCTCAGGTCCCTCGTAATTTCCACTACCCGATATATGAACAGCCACATCTTTTGTCTCTCCTGAAATATGAAGATTTCCACTGCCGGAAATACGAGCCTCCACTTTCGGTGCATTAATCGTCACTTCTATATCGCCGCTGCCGCTGATGTTAAATGAAGTGTTATCATCAGTAGAAAATTTCTGATTGCATTTAATATTACCACTTCCCGAAACATTAAGATCAGTTATTTTAGGAGTAGTAATATAAACCTTCACAGGCTTCGAAGTACTGAGATTTATATTGTCTCTTGTTCTTATTTCAAGCCAATTATCGTCCGACACAGTTTCAATGTATTGAAGCACGTTGTCATCTCCTTCTACTTTAACGGCGTTAGGCCCCTGATCAATAAAAACATCCAAATCACCCAAAACCTTTATTTTCTCTGCGTTGCCTACTGGCCGCGCCTCGCTTATAATATTTCCACTGCCTTTAACTCTTTCTCCCGTATTTATACAAGAGGCAAAAAGTGTTGCTATAAATAAGACAGCATACAAAACAGGTTTTTTCATTTTAGTTTCGGTTTTAAATCGAAAATAGGCAATTGATTTAAGAGTTAAAATAGTTGAATTATTATTTTGATCTTTTGACATCCTTATTACAGCAGTAAGCTGAGGTAAAACGTAAGGGATAACAATAAAGAACCGATCGAATGAGTGAATTAATTTCAACATTCATGAACCTACTTTTTCAAAAGTTTTACGTTCTGGCATAATTATCAAAAAAATTTCAGCCAATCAACCGTAGTAAAATAAATTACCTTCGCTGCTATTCCAGACCTTATTTTAAGGCCCTTCCTACTTTATGAGCGAAAAAATTCTTATTCTCGATTTTGGCAGTCAGTACACGCAACTAATAGCCCGTGCGGTTCGTGAGGCAAATGTGTATTGTGAAATTATACCTTATTATAAATCCGTCACTTTCGATCCTGCTATAAAAGGGATTATTCTTAGCGGCTCTCCGTTTTCTGTTAATGAAGAAAATGCGCCTGTTGTAGATGTAAAATCTTTTAACGATCGATTACCTGTTTTAGGGGTTTGTTACGGAGCTCAACTGACCGCCAAACAATTTGGTGGCAAGGTAGAAAAAAGTAATAAAAGAGAATATGGAAGAGCCCAGCTACAAATTTTGGAACCGCACGACAGATTGCTCGAAGGCATGTCAACTCATTCGCAGGTTTGGATGAGTCACGGAGATACGATATTATCACTTCCTGAAGATTTTGAAGTTTTGGCAACAACTGATTCAATTCCTGTTGCGGCATTTAGAAAAAAGGGATCTGATGGAAAGCCTTTACATGCTCTTCAATTTCATCCTGAGGTTTATCATTCTACTGAAGGAAAAAAAATTATTTATAATTTTCTTGTAAATGTTTGCGGTTGCTCTCAGGACTGGACTGCAGGAGCATTTGTAGAGGAAGCAATTCAGGCTATTAAAACCCAGGTAGGAGAAGGACAGGTTATTATGGCTTTAAGTGGAGGAGTTGACAGCACAGTAGCTGCAACGCTCATAAGCCGGGCTATAGGAGACCGCCTTCACGGCATTTTTGTTGATAACGGCGTTTTGCGTAAAAATGAGTTTGAGCAGGTGTTGGAAACGTATAAACAAATAGGCTTGAATGTAAAAGGCGTAGATAGAAAGCAGCTCTTTTACGACGCATTAAAAGACAAGGTTGATCCTGAAGAAAAACGCAAGTCTATTGGCAGATCATTTATTGATGTATTTCAGCACGAAGCGTCTGAAATAACCAACATTAGCTTCTTAGGTCAAGGCACTATTTACCCCGATGTAATTGAAAGCGTGAGTGTACATGGGCCTTCAGCTACCATAAAGTCTCACCACAATGTGGGGGGGTTGCCCGAAAAAATGCACTTGAAACTGGTAGAACCGCTTAAATACCTTTTCAAAGATGAAGTAAGAAAAGTGGGACTTGAATTAGAAATTCCTCACGATCAAATATTTCGTCACCCTTTCCCCGGACCGGGACTTGCAATCAGAATTTTAGGAGAAGTGACAGAAGAAAAGGTAAAACTCTTACAAGATGCAGATGACATATATGTTAAAGCTTTGAAGAAACACAAGTTATACCCGGCAATATGGCAGGCGGGGTCTATACTGTTGCCAATTAAAAGTGTAGGTGTAATGGGCGATGAAAGGACCTATGAACATACGCTTGCTCTGCGGGCGGTTACGTCAGTAGATGGGATGACTGCAGATTGGGCCCATCTTCCATATGAATTCCTTGCTCACATTTCTAATGAAATAATTAATAACGTAAGAGGCATCAACAGGGTAGTTTATGATATTAGCAGCAAACCTCCGGCGACAATTGAATGGGAATAGGCATTAATTTTGCAAAGCAACTGAAATTATTCTTGATGAAAATCGCTGTCCGTTTTCTTTTAATAGCACTTCCTGTTCTTTGCATTACTTGTCAAACTTACGCTCAAAATCAAGATACCACTAAAGCCGTAAAAGTAGCAGTATTTATCCCTTTGTATGCTGATGAGGTATTTGATGGTGGCACTTATATTTTAGATAAGGCAAATCTTCCAAAGACTGTACTCCCCGGTCTTGAGTTTTATAACGGAGTAATGATGGCAATAGATAGTTTGAATGCAGAAGGAGCAAAGGTAGAAATATCTATATACGATACGAAGCAGGCAAACCGGCCGTTGAGCACATTGTTAAGATCTGCAGAATTAAATAATACAGGTCTTATGATTGCTGCCATCACCAATACTGCAGAACTAAAATTGTTTTCAGATCAGGCATTAAATAAAAATATCCCTCTTATTTCTGCGACCTATCCCAATTATTTGGGAGTTGTTGGAAATCCTTTTTTTACCGTCTTAAACTCTTCTTTCCGGGCGCACCTGCAAGGTTTGTATAAACACATGCAGCGGTACTATTCATCGCATAACATTATTGCAATTACAAAAAAAGGGGGCCCGGCAGAAGATTATGTGAAGACCTATATTACGAACTTAAATACAAACACACGTTCCCTGCCCTTAAAAATCAAATGGGTCACCGTTGATGAAGACAGGTTAAACATGGCCTCTTTAAAAACTAACCTGGACAGTACAAAAAATAATATAGTTTTTGTTGCAGCGCCGATCGAAAGCTTTGGTTTAAAAATTGTTCAATCGCTCAGCAGCGCTACCAGCTACCGCATAACTGCTATCGGAATGCCGACATGGGACAATATCAAAGAGTTAGATAAAGAAAGTTGTGCAAATGTGGAGATCGTTTTTTCTACTCCTTTCTTGTATTATTCTCAAAACCCAGGTTTGAGCTCCCTGGTAAATAGAAGATACCAGGAAACATATTACAGCCGCCCCAGCGATATGGTTTTTAGAGGTTTTGAAATAACCTATCACTTTACCAGACTGCTAATGAAGCACAGGTCTAACCTCGTTAACAACTTAACAGATAAAAGCTTTACCCTTTTTAACGAGTTTATATTAGAACCCGTTAAACTAAAAACCACAAGTACTAAACCCGACTTTCTTGAGAATAAGAAACTGTACTTTATTAAGAAGCAGGCGGGTAATGTAAAGAGCATTATTTAGCAGATAGCATAAACTTCACACTTAACCTTATTTAGAAAAGATGATACTGTTGGCATTGAAGAAATAGTTAATTCTGTAATCTAACAACCTGGCATTTTTAGACGCTTTATAGTCAATATTTCTGTTTCTCTTACTTGTACTTCGACTTCTTTTTTCACTTTTATTGATTCTAAATGGAACACAGCGTATTCCATTAACTTCTTTATTACAGTAATTTGCAAGACTTATTATTGTGATAAATGAAATACTACATAATAGCTGGTGAAGCAAGCGGCGATTTGCACGGCAGCAACTTGATAAAACAAATTCGCCAGCTTGATCCTAAAGCAAACATTCGTTGTTGGGGAGGCGAAATGATGAGATCGGCGGGAGCAACGCTGGTTAAAGATTATAAAGAGCTTGCTTTTATGGGCTTTATAGAAGTGATTATGAACCTTAGAACAATTCTTAAAAACATAAGGTTTTGCAAGCAGGATGTGCAAGCTTTTAAACCAGATGTTTTAATTCTTATCGACTATCCCGGATTTAACATAAGAATTGCAGAATGGGCAAAAAAAGAGGAAATAAAAACGATCTATTATATCTCACCGCAAATTTGGGCGTGGAAAGAAAGCAGAGTGCATACAATAAAAAAGTCTGTAGACAAAATGCTCGTAATACTTCCTTTTGAGAAGGATTTTTACAGAAAGTGGGAGTATAAAGTTGAATATGTTGGACACCCCTTAGTTGAAGTAATTGAAGAATTCAAATCAACTCATAAAGAACCATCAAAAGAAGAAAAGAAAATAATTGCGCTCCTTCCAGGCAGCCGTAAGCAGGAGATCAACAAAAAGTTGCCGGTGATGCTGGAAGTGAGCAAAGCATTTCCCGGGTATCAATTTGTTGTAGCAAAGGCACCCGGACAGGAAGATGATTTTTATAAACCTTTTTTGGCCCCTTATAAAAACGTTTCTGCAATAGCAGGAAAAACCTATGAACTTTTAAACCAGGCAACGGCAGCTCTGGTAACAAGTGGTACAGCTACGTTAGAGGCTGCTTTGTTTGAGGTGCCACAAGTGGTTTGCTATAAAGGTAATTCGATTTCATATGAAATAGCCAAAAGGGTAATCAAAGTGAAATACATTTCACTTGTTAATCTGATAATGGACAGGCCGGTCGTAAAAGAATTAATACAGCATAAGATGACTGCCGAAAATTGTATTAAGGAACTGAAAGATCTGTTGCAAAATCCGGCAAAAAAGCGGCAGGTGCAAGATGACTACCGGGTGTTGATACACCTTTTGTCGCAGGGAGGTCCTGCCTCTTCGAACGCCGCAAAAATTATCTTTGACTTTATAAAAGCAGCCTAAAATAAAAAGTGTATGCGTGAGTTTCTTTTTGACCTTCTAAACTCAATTAAAGTAGAACTATGCCATGCATGGCGCACAAAATAAGACCCCCTGTAGAAACAGCGGGCCTCTAACGATTGCCTGCCATATGAAAAATGTAAGAGATATCTTTTGATTCACCAGCTTGCATAAAGGAACGATAAGCCTATCTTTTTTGAACCCTGATCTTTCGACAAAAATAAGAGAAAAATTTAACCTAAATGACCCAACCCAGGATGTTTCAAATCTTGCTGGCCAATACATATCAAATAAAGTGGTTGGAGAGACAAGCAGAGCAGATTGCCAACACATAGCGATGGCGACACTGGCAAAGCTGATGTGCTTGTAAGCTGGAACTTTAAGCACATTGTAAACCTTGACAAAATAAGAGGTTACAATGGTATTAACTATCTCTCAGGACATACCATGATAGAAATTAGAACACCAAAAGAAATCGTCACTTATGACAACTCAAATTAATAGTACCCAACAGGACTTGGTTAATGATTTCCGTAAAATCCGTGACCAGATTAGCAATGAAATCAAGGACATGACTTTTGAAGAAGAACGTGCTTATTTGGACAAATTACTTGCTGACAAAGAAAAGAATGTGCAGGACAAAAACCTGATTAAATAATATAGTGGAGAAATGGTTGCAAATGGAAGCAACACCCTGCAAAGACGGAAATAATTTAACCGCAGAGGGTACAGAGAAAGGCGCACACAGAGAAACACAGAGAAAGTCGGGAAATCGGAAGTCGAAAATAGGAAATCGAAAGTTGAAAGTGATTCTCCCTCTCTGCGATCCTCTGCGAAAACCTCTGCGGACTCTGCGGTAAAAAATACGGGAGTACTAACCGCAGAGAGCACAGAGAAAATACACGCTGAGAAACACAGAGAAAAAGAAAAAGAAACTTACTAACTCCGTGGCTCTCTGCGAAAACCTCTGCGGACTCTGCGGTAAAAAATATGGGAGTACTAATCGCAGGGGGCGCAGAGAAAGATGGATGGATTCGTGCCCGTGCATTATGAGGAATTAAGCTGAGAAACTGGCAGCAGCAGCAGTACAGGATGCCAAGGTCCCTTAGCCCTGCACATAAGCTCGCAAAAGAGACCGGCAGGACAAAAGATTTCAGTCTTTTGGTTACGCATTCGTCAAGCAAAATTTTCACTGAGTATTCCCGTTGATGTTTCTATTAGTTTTTGCGATATTTCCAAAACCTTTACCACCTGTTCCCTTTTTACTCCATCAAAGTCATCAAGGAATGTTTCAATAGAGTCACCTGTTTCTAAATAGTCAAAGAGATTTTTGATAGGCACTCTTGTTCCAAAAAAACAGGAGTTCCGCCTAAAATTTCCGGGTCAATATTTATAACTCGTCCTTCCATTTTCATGAAAAATTAATGATTTCAAATGTAAGGAATTTCTGCGAAGAGCGGACTGCTACGTCCTGCCGGGGTTTCCTCTCATAGCCTTGGACGTTAGCAGGGACCCTGGCATTTGCAAAAGGTATAATTATAAATAATACAGTGGAGAAATGGTTGCAAAGTAAGCCATCGGCTAACCCATGCTTACTATTAAGTTTTCTTCCAATTTTGCGGAAGCAACTCTGCCATGTTGGTGGTGGTATAAAGGTGCATGCGTTCTAATACATCCTTTAACCAGTCGTATGGGTTTATCTGAT
>JBBPZJ010000176.1:0-4201 GCA_038199395.1 Chitinophagales bacterium | reverse complement strand
TCGTTAAAACGATTGAGCGGTTCACCTCCTGTAATTTGCACCATGCTTACACCGTGATCACTAAAGTTTCTGAGGATTTTTGTAACATCCTCCTTTGAAAGAGTTTCCGGCTGATTAAGGTTACTCCATTCGAAGCAGTGCTCACATTTGAATCCGCACTTTTTTGTTATCCCAAAAACTAAAGTATGTAGAGTGACCGATGTATTTGTATCGAAACGCGATAACTGGTGTTTGATATATCGGTTAAAAGATTTGGAAGGCCAGCCAGGTGAATTATAACTAAAGTAGTAGCGTTTGCCAACGGAAGCATATTTTATTAGCTTGTTTTCTTCACGATAATTATCCTTCAACTTCACTAATTGTTTGAGTCTTTTTATCGCTAAAAAAGGATTTTTATATTTTGTAATACTTACAATTAAAATATTCACCCATAGAAAAAATTTTATTACCCTCAACTCAATGCCGTGTATGTTGCGGTGATAAGCAGGATGGGATGATTTTATAGGAGCATAATGTTTATGCATTGAAGCACCTTCCCCCGGAGGGGTATCAGAGATAGTTGAACCTGGAATGCCGGCAGTTTGATCTAACATAAATAACTTTTAAACATATTTAGTTAAGAGAGAATTGAGGTTACTTCATTCAGTCTAACACAAAACCATCACTTACTATTTTGCCTTTGCCAATGCCTTATTCATTTCGTGATAACGCTGCACGCTAAACTTTGATAAAGCTCCAGGGTTTTTAAATGCAGTAAGAAATTTTACATCAGGCATACCTTTAAAATCCCGAACGTGTTCATAGTAACCACTGGTGTGTAATATATAAGTAGTTGTCATTTCTTTGTTCATTGGTAATGCTTCATAGCTTATATTAGCTACATTGCCTATCACAGGCTGACTAAGATAATTTTTATCAATTGAAGACAACTCATTCTTTACATCTTTACCCAATTCATCGATTGCAGTAACCGGTTGAAGTTTATGAACTTTATACGCAGTTGATGGTGTATAATCCATAGCAACGCGATCAATTTCCCAAAACATGAAACCCGAAGAAAGTCTTAGCGTGACGTGGTCTCCTTCGGCTTTACTTATATCTAATGGAACTACTACTTCTCTATAAGCGACAGGGCCAACTGTGGTAAGTGTTTTTACGACCTTCCATCCAGTTGATGTTTTCATTTCGATGGTTAATGGCATAGCCTGTTCATTTTTCCATTTAATTAATTCTTCTGCAGGTTTCTCTTTTTGCAGCTTGCTCCATTTTTCAAAATAACTTCCCATGTGGCTTATCATATCACCATACAGGTAGTCGAGCCAATAAGAATTTTTAAGCTGAAGAACAAGCTTGCTGTTTTTTGCATCCGGAGTCTTTGCAAAGACAACCTGTAAGTGGCTTATATTATTTTCCTCTTCTGTATTGAAAGGGAAATAAGAATCATCTTTATTAAGTACTTGCGTTAAAACATTTTCACCTGTTACTGAAGCTTCTATAGGTGACACTCCTTTTGATAATGCATATATATTACCTTGTTCGTCCGGTACAATTCTTACCGCGGGATCGTGTTCAATACTCCAAAGTTCTGCTACATCAGTGTATTGTCTTTCGTGTAGTTCATTACTAATTTTCACCTGCAGTTTACCATTTAAAGGCTTCAGTTGTAAAGGCAAATAATCATTTCTTTGAAGCGAAGGATAAATGGCCCCGCCGAAGATTTCGCCTTGCAATTTAAACTCGGTACCATCGTACCCACTAACGAAAGGACAAGAGCTTTTGAGTGCAATGGCAATTGCCAGGATAACGGTGAGAAGGCCGAGTGTAACACCAACCGCGCTTAGTATGTGGTTTGTAGTAGAACTGGTTATATTTTTTTCCAGCAATTCTACACGGGTTAACCGATCAACAGGAATAGTAATTGCGTCATTTAAAGCAAACGAAGTTGTATCTTTTGTATACAGATGAATTTCAGTAAGTACTGGGGATTCGCCCTTCCTTATTCTGTACACTCTGTTTAATGGGTTATTAACATAAAGGGTATGAGGAGGCTTTATAGAATCAAGTTTTACCACCAACTGTTTTTGTGGTTGATCTACCTGTAAAGAAGTCATAGCATAAGCGCGTCTACCGGAATGTAAAATAAAAAATCTGTTTTCCTGCTTTGCACGCTCTATAGTAGAAGGATAATCATCTGTCGGAGTAATAGTTCTTTTTATAAAATAGTTTTGAAAACAGCCAGAGAGAACAGCGGAAAAGAAAAAGGCAAAAAGAAATCGGTCGTAACATTTCGGTGTCTTCATTCTAATGTTTTTCATTAATAATATTAAGCGTGTAAAAAGGTAGAGATTGTTTCTTGCAAATGCAAGCATTTGAAGAAATAATTTTATGAAATTTAATACCGATAAGTCAAGCCTTCTACGGTTGCCGGTATTATTTTTTGCGCTGCCGGGGTCTCCTCTAAAGGCGGTGTTATTTACCTGAAAATTTGGATTACTTCAGTGTACGGATCGCTCCAAACCCCGACAATTCCAACTGACTTTCTTTCAATCTAAAAAAAAATTTTGAAACCGAATAGTTGCACATATATTTGCAACCAATTAGTTTCGCAGACACAAATTTTAAGCAATGAGACGAGATATTTTTCAGGCAATAGCTGACCCGACAAGGCGGGCAATTATTACCTTAATTGCATTGCAGGCAATGACACCGAACGCCATTGCTGACAACTTCAACACGACCAGACAAGCTGTTTCTAAACACCTTCGCATACTCACAGAATGCGAACTGGTAAAACAGGAACAACAAGGCAGGGAAATTTACTACTCACTTGAAATTGAAAAAATGAAAGAGATTGATAAATGGTTAAACCAATTCAGAAAAATTTGGGAAACCCGATATAATCAACTTGACAAAGTATTATCAACAATTAAAAAACAGAAAAAATGAAAAACGATTTGCTATTTGATTTTACAGTTGACAAAACAACAAAAACGGTATTCGTAAACAGAGAATTTGCTGCCGGCCTTTCGCTGGTATGGGATGCTTTTACCAAACAAGAAATTCTTGACCAATGGTGGGCACCTAAGCCCTGGGCATCAAAAACAAAATTTATGAATTTCGAAGTTGGTGGACGAAGATTTTATGCTATGGTAAGCCCGGAAGGACAAGAGCATTGGTCAATTCAGGAATTTACATCCATTAGTCCAAAAACCAATTTCAAAATGTTGAATGCTTTTGCAGATAAGGATGAAAACCCTGAATTGCCCGGTTCTGATTGGGATTTGAATTTCAGCGAACAAAACGGAACAACAAAAGTTAGTATCACTATTAAAAATGAATCCCTTGAACGCATGGAGAAGATGATTGAAATGGGCTTCCAGGGAGGATTTACTATGACATTGAACTACCTGGAAAATCTGCTGACAACTTTATCGCAACGACAGTAGAAAGAAAATTGCTGCAAATCGAGTGGACGGCCTCACCGCTTGTAAGCGATGAGGTGCGCCTCTCACACCACCGTACGTACGGGTCTCGTATGCGGCGGTTCGTTAAGTATAAATGCAACCGCTCTTTACACCAGTTGCATCCTGCATCGCTTAAAATAAGGCTGGCCCGCCTTCTTACTGAATTTGAAGCGACTTAACGTTCGGTCCTTCGCTGACATTCTCTGCCTTCGGAAAAATACGACAGGTTCGCACTAAAATTTTTTCTACAGCGCTTAATGCTAAGCGATAAGTGTTATAGAGAAGATAAATGCCAGATACCAACATTGTTTTGCGGTAAAAACTATTGCCAAATCCTTTGGCATTCACTTACTTTTTTACCGCCTTATTCACCCAACTTAAACATTATTGAAAGATTGTGGAAGTTTACCAAAAAGAAAAATTTGTATGCAAGGTATTATCATAGCCCACAGGAATTTGATCAGGCAATTCAAAATTTCTTCAATGACATTAACCAAAATTTCCAAGAAGAACTCAAATCCTTACTCTCTCTCTCAAATTCCAATTCTTTGATAATAAAAAGACACTAATTTATCCCTTGTGATGTATAAGTGAATAAACTAAGCTATAATTACGGCAAAATTGAAAGTATTTTTTCATCACACCAAAACCAGTAGCCTTGCAGGTATATAATTTAATTACTATCATTATTGTTTTAACTGCCATATTTGGCTATTTAAATTACAGGTTTATTAAGC
>JBBPZJ010000175.1:0-9221 GCA_038199395.1 Chitinophagales bacterium | reverse complement strand
AGAAGCTCTTGCCATAGTTTTGCAGCATGGCCGATGTGCACGATAAGGAGACAAGAAGCTACAACATGAGCCGCATAAAAGGCAAGGACACTAAGCCGGAAATGCTCGTTCGAAAGTTTCTGTATAAACAAGGTTTTCGTTATCGTCTCCACGTAAAAATCTCCCCGGTAAACCTGATATTGTTTTACCTAGATACAAAACAGTGATTTTTGTTCATGGTTGCTTTTGGCATGGACATGAAGGGTGTAACAAAATCTTTGAACATTTTATGCAACGTGACTTAAAGTACACAAGACAATACTGTGGGAAAGCTAACTTTACCACAATAACTTAACAAATGGCAGAAAGAAAACTTTGGACAAGAGATGAATTAATTTTATCTCTCAACCTTTATTTAAAACTGCCATTCGGAAAACTTCATTCAGGAACTCCCCAAATTATTCACTTAGCAAATCTTATAGGAAGAACTGCCGGTTCTGTTGCTATGCGATTAAACAATTTCGCAAGTGTTGATCCTTATCATCTGCAAAGAGGGATAGGAGGTTTGCCGGGTGGAAGAAAACAAGTGGAACCAATTTGGAATGAATTTATAAATAATAAAGATGAACTCCTTTTTGAAAGTGAACGCATACTTGCGCAAAGGGAACATAAAACGATAGAAGATAAATATTCGGACGCCTTAAGGGGAACTGAACATTTAAAAGGAGAATACAAAGTACGGGAAGTTAAAACAAGGGTTAATCAAAATGTTTTCCGGCAAATTGTAATTGCAAACTATTCAGGAAAGTGTGCTGTCTCTGGTATTGATATACCTGATCTTTTAGTAGCCAGCCATATTATTCCTTGGTCAAAAAGTGAAGAGGAAAGACTTAATCCCGAAAACGGCATTTGTCTATCTCCGTTATATGATCGTGCTTTTGACAAAGGTTACATAGGCATAAATGAGAGGTTTGAAATTCTTTTATCGAATGATTTGAAAAGGAAAAGTAAGCAGGAATACCATGAAAAATATTTTGCTCCTTTAGCAGGCTCAAACATTATAATGCCTCAGAAATATTATCCCAAAAAAGACTTTCTTCAATTTCATCTTGATAACATTTTCAGAAGATGATTTAATAACAACTATGAATGTATAAACCTACAGCTAAAGGATACTTTTCAGGATGTGGTGGGATGGAATTAGGCCTAATGCAAGCGGGCGTGAATGTAATTCAATCCCTTGACCTTGACAAAGAAGCCACTGATTGCATGAAAAGGAACAGTCATTATTTTTCTCACGCTGTTTTGACTGTTGATATAAAAGATAAAACCGTTTTAGAGCAACCCAAAACGGACATAATCGTCGGTACTTATCCGTGTACTAAATACTCCCCAATAGCAGATATACATGGTACACGTACTGGTGATGATTTGTTCTTGCACTTCTTTAGACACATAGCCATTGAGCAACCAGAAATGTACATAGTTGAGAATGTACCGGGAATGAAGAAGTTTAAAGTGGTTATGGAAGCAATGACTAAGCTTCCTGCTTATTATGTAAATGTTTTTTGTCCTGTTGATGCTGCTAATTGGTTGCCTCAAAGACGAAAGCGTTTAATTCTTATTGGTACCAGGAAACCTTTTTCAATTTCTGAACCTAAGCAAGTAACTAATAGACTTCGATTGAAAGATATAATTGAAAAAAATCCAGTGGTTGAAATGCCAAATTACGTAGTTAGCAGAATAAAAGGTAAGTACAGAGATTTGCCAATTATCGTAGATCCTGACCAACCTTCTGCAATTGCGCCTACATGTGTTGCACATTATTCAAAAGATTTGGGAACAAGGTTGGTGAAAGACAAAACAGCCAAATATGGTTTAAGACCTTTTTCAATTAGAGAGTATGCGAGACTGCAAGGATTTCCAGATGATTTTTACTTTCCGAATAAAAGAAGTTCGTATAAGCTGATTGGAAACGCAGTTGCCGTACAAATGGGAAAATGGGTCGGGGAAGAGGCAAGAAGGTATTTTAGTTAACATAAAATACTACTCAATAGAATTATGCCCATACAAACCCTTTCTATAAAAGTCTTTTCTTGAAGCAAAAGTTTTATTGTTAATATGTACGGAATTATTATTTTACGTTTTCAATTCTTTA
This sequence comes from Chitinophagales bacterium, assembly GCA_038199395.1. GTDB lineage: Bacteria > Bacteroidota > Bacteroidia > Chitinophagales > Chitinophagaceae > Segetibacter. The sequence goes on along the minus strand of JBBPZJ010000175.1, from coordinate 7,084 downwards.
ATAATCAAATCACAATAATGTATAATGAGGGTATTAAATTAGGTATAAGCGACGGCTTTGCAAGTGAAGACATTTGTCGAAAAATTTATATTACTTACCCTACTTATGCATTCAATGGAAATCAAGATTTAGAATTTGAAATATTAGATCAAATAAGTAATTATTTTAGCTTGCCTATTACCGCTATTCAAATTGCTGGTTCTGCAAAAACTGGTTATAGTTATTATAAAAGTAAAAAGTTTATTAAAGGTAAATCTGATTTAGATGTCGCAATCATTGATGCCTTTTTATTTCAGGCTTATTGTGAAACCGTAATGACAGAAACAAAAGGCTTAAAAGATTTGTCGCGATTTAAAAAAACTGAAGACGAGGATAGCTATCGGAGTTACATTCATTATCTTTCAATTGGCTATTTTCGACCTGATTTAATGCCAGCCTGTGAACCCAGAAAACACTGGTTTAACTTTTTCAATAAATTATCGCAAAATTACGTCGATTATTTTTCTGATATTAATGCCGGCATTTATTTTAGCCAAGTCTTTTTCGAGTACAAACAGTCTGATAATATTGACTTTTTTAAAAGAAGTAATTTATGATAAAATATGCGGTGAGGTCAAGGCAATTAATAGATATAGTAGGAGACATTAAAAGGAGAAAGATTGTTCTATCCCCTTATTTCCAGAGAAATTTAGTCTGGAGATTAATACACAAACAAGATTTTATAAAAACCATTTTGTTGGGCTATCCTTTCCCGCAAATATTTTTGGCTAAAGGTGGAATAGACATTGATGATATGACTTCCACCTCGATGATAGTTGACGGGCAACAAAGAATGAATAGTATTGTTGATTTTGTTGACAATAGATTCGAAGTAGGCAATTTATATTTTAATGATTTAGGTAAGGATGAAAAGGAAACATTTCTGACTTACGAAGTTGCAATCATAGAATTGCAGATGGAAAGTAACGATCCTAATATTAAGGAAGTATTTAAAAGGCTAAATAGAACATTTTATAGTTTAACTAATATTGAAAAAATTGCTACAGAATATGCGCCCTCTGAGTTAATGCTTGTTGCTTCAATGCTTACTAAAGAGATAGAGTTAAAACTGCCTAAAGATAATCATACTATGGATCCCAATATACCGGAGGATTTCATCAAATGGGGCGTTAAGAAAAAAATAGAGAATTTCAATTCACTTGTTCTCGATACAGCAATTTTTACAAATTACGAGATATCCAGAAAGGTTCATCTACAAATCATTTTAAATATACTTGGGACAATTGAACGCGGTTTTTTCAATAGAAATATTCCCGAGTCAATGATTGAAGAATATGCAGAGTTGTTTGAGAAGAAAGATGAAGTAATAGATAAACTGGACAAAATAGCTAAGAAGTATTTGGACGCTAAGTTCTCTGAAAATTCCTATTGGTATAACAAAACAAACTTCTTCTCTTTAGTTGTTTTCCTGTACAACAATTATGAGAATGTCACTTCCGACCTGTCACCACTTCTTTTAAAGAAGAAATTAACCACATTTGAAAAAACACTTCCAGAAGACTACCAATTGGCTTCTAAAGAAGCGGTTAATAATAAAAAGGAACGAATTTTAAGGGATGGTTATCTTTCATCAATTTTTTAATAGATTTAAGTATTTACTCTTTCTCGCCAGGGATACAAATTTTACCTCTTCATTATATTAACGCGGATCATCATTACTAAGAGCTGTAGAAGCACTTAGCGGTCTTAGTACTAATGATTTTGCCGAAGCGACTACAACCTTACAAGAGTGCGACGCAAGGATGCTTAATAGAATTCCTGCCGCCGTCTACCAAAAAATTTTTCCCATCTCTTCTGATGAAAAAAAGCAAAAGGTTTCTCCTGCGCTCGTTTAAGTGTTCCATAGGATAAATGCTAAATGATAGCAGGACTGTGTCCGGGAATAGGATGGTAAATGTTGAATAGAGTACAACTGCTAAATAACGACCCAATGTAAACTTTGCCGAAGCGATTACAAACGCACAAGAGTGATCCTTTTCTTTTCTTTCACCGGAAGAAAAGAAAAGGACAAATCAATGATTGCAACGGTTGCTAAATAGCAGCATCAATGCTTAGTCCATAAAAGAGATAACAATTTGAAAATTGACCGGGGACAATAAGCGATACCAAAAATCTTTTTTCCTTTGAAGGTGTTCTTCCCCTGCTCATTTAAGTGTTCCGTAGGATCACTTAAATGCTAAATGATAGCAGGACTGTGCCCGGGAATATGAGGGTAATTGTTGAATAAAGTACAACTGCTAAATAACGCCCCAATATGAACTTTGCTGAAGTGATTACAAACCGTACAAGAGTGCCATCAACAACCTGAGGATAAACTGCATAAACCGTGCTTGGCTAAGAAATTTTTCGCCTTTGACGGTGTTCTTCACCTTCAAATCTCTTTCGAGCAGAGTTATGGATCGGAATTGATGCTGCATTAATATACTGACGAATATCACTGATGTGTTTTTTTGCGGGAGATGGAAAAGCAAAATGCTCCACTTCATATTGCTGCTGTTTAAGGCACATATTTGCACAACTTTCTATTTATGCTTTACTTCATTATATGACCTACTCCTACTCCCTCCACCCGCGGTAAACAACACGAAGACTGGCCTGCCATAGCTTTTGACAAACCTTCATTATCAGATGAAGACAAGGAAAAAATTACAGAGGGTTTCTTTTTAACTGATCTTTTCGAATATCAGTGGCAAATACGACTTAAACCATGCAGGTAAACTTTTAGGTGAAACACTTTCCACCACTTCGCCATTTATAATATTACAAAGAACCTTATGTCCAACAGCCGATGTATCAACAACTGTAAGATTATCTATAATGCATGAATACTTATTCAACTTCTCTAAATTGCCATAAAAGTTGTCTTCAATAGTACGACGGTCAACGTAATGTCCTCCTTCTTTTACCCTGTCAACTACACGTAGTTCCGATAAGTCAGGACTTAATAATCCAAAAAATAAAAGATTAGTCTTGTAGCCGGCATCTTTAAACCTCTTAGGAATATCCCACGCTGAATCATTCGTGAAGTGGCCTTCATACACGAAATGTTCCCGCTTCTCTAAAGCATCGTTCACAAGCCGGTCGAAAGTATCGGACACAAATTGATATGCAATTTTTTTCGTTTCTTTTACCGCCCTATGGCCATTTTTCCATAGCTCTCTTTGCTTTTGCATAAAAAGTTTATCGCCATCAAAAACAGGGTAATTAAGTTGGAGGTATTCGGGGAGATATGTCGGACCAACTGTTGATTTACCCGCTCCGTTCGATCCGGTAATAATGTATATATCAGGCATTATGTAAAGCGAGGCTAAACTTTCTTCTAATAGAATCAACTTCTTCGTCTGATAGTTCCCTGATTATTGTAAAGTCTCTTACAGTTCCTGTAATACCCACTAAAATAATCTTGCCGTTGGCATATTCCAGATAGCACTGATTGGAGGGCAGCTCTTGCGAATTGATCATAAAAGGCAAGCCTTTATCGAACTTACTAAACCGCAACTTTTTTACCGCATTGGTTCCCAATTTCTCTAATTCCTGAAGTTGTTTCATTAATAAAAATGTTAAAGGAAGTAAAAAAACGTTCCTCATGTTACATAACAAATATACTAATAATAGAAGCACCTGCGGCAAAGCACACGAGGACTGGTCCCCTGCTCGTTTAAGTGTTCCATAGGATCACTTAAATGCTAAATGATAGCAGGACTGTGTCCGGGAATAGGATGGTGAATGTTGAATAAAGTACAATTGCTTTATAGCTGCCAATGTAAACTTTGCCGAAGCGATTACAAACCGTACAAGAGTGCCATCAACAACCTGAGGATAAACTGCATAAACCGTGCGTGGCTAAGAAATTTAATAATACTACATCTGCCAGCTATAAAAATTCATCATCCACATTATTATATATTGTGTCAACATCCTAAATGCACAAACCTGTCAAAAAATATTTTTAAGCCAACCGTATAAAGAAATACAGCTTATTAAGTATTAATTTTAAACCATGGAAAAAACAGTAGAACAAAACCTGCCACAAATAAAGCAACTCTTGCAGCAGCATGGTGTAGAGGCAGCGTACCTGTTTGGCAGCGCAGTAAACGATACAATGAAGGCAGACAGCGATATTGATTTCATTATCCGCTTTCCTGAAAGCATGCATTACACGACCTATGCTGATAATTACTTCGCACTTGCAGATGCATTAGAAGCGCTTCTACAAAACGATGTTGAACTTGTTACTGAAAAAACACTCAAAAACCCTTACTTGTTGCAAAGTATTAATCGCACAAAAGTGCAACTACTATGACACGGGAAGAAAAAAAACTGTTGACAGATATAGAACAAGCTGCTTTACATATTGACGTGCATTTAGAAGGTCGCAGAATTTTTGACGAATTTGCTGAAAATATAACCAAACGCAGGGCGATAGAAAGAGAACTTGAAATAATAGGGGAAGCGACTAATAATCTGCTAAAAATAAATGATGACCTGCCGCTAACATCAGCAAGAAAAATTGTGAATTTACGCAACCGGGTTATTCACGCCTACGATGCGGTCGACGAAACAATTATGTGGAAGGTGATAATGAAAGATGTACCTATTTTACTAAATGAAGTACAGCAATTGCTTACACAACAATAATCGGTTAAAGTTACAATTAATTGGATGGGTCTAAAAGGTAAAGCAAATTTTAAAAGAGTTTGTCTTGCCTAAGCGAAAATTAAGCCCATTCCTTCATTTTGGAATAACTGAAAAATTTCTTTGTGTTCCTCTGTGTCTTTGTGCCTCTGTGGTTCTAAAAAAAAGCCGAATAGAATTACCTAAAAGTACAAGAGTGCGACGCAAGGATGCTAAATAGCGCCCCCAATGCTTAGTCCATAAAAGAGATAAACAATTTAAAACTGATCGGGGCCAATGAGCGATACCAAAAACTTTAATTGCTAAATAAACCCGTGAGCCGGTAGTTAATATAATAAGTGGTTCTGCCTATTTTTTTGGGTTGCAAAATTTGGGCATCGGTCAATTTTTTTAGCCAAAAGGCTGCGGTTTGTCTGTGGGCTATTTTTCTTTGATCTACCAGTTCTATTTTTATGTAAGGCAGTGTAAACATTAGCCTGAGCAACTCGTAGCTAAACGAGGCTCCCATTACTTCCTTCATGGCTTGCTCCGTCTCGTCTTTTAAAGTGAGCATGCTCCTGATTTTTTGAGTGGTGAGCTGGGCAGTTTCTTTTAATGCGGTAAGTACATACATGATCCAATCGTTCCAGTTATTATTTTCGGTTACATCTCTTAACAAGTGGTAATACTCGTTTTTGTTTTTTACGATGTACGAACTCAGGTATAACACCGGCTGGTTAAGCAATTGCTGTTGAACAAGATAAAGGGCGTTAATAATTCTCCCGGTTCTTCCGTTTCCATCTGCAAAAGGGTGAATGGCTTCGAACTGGTAATGTATAAGCGCCATTTTAATAAGCGGGTCTACCGTTGATAGTTCATCGTTATTAACAAAGGTTTCCAGCAGAGAAAGTTTCTCTCTTACAACCTCTTCGCAGCAGGGCGGCGTGTACATAATTTTTCCATTGACTGCGTTTTTTATAGCGGTGCCGGGTGTATTGCGGATGCCTGCTTTGTTTTGCTTCACGGTCTGAACAATTTCGATCATGGTGTTTGTTACCAGCAGGTTTTGTTGCTCCTTCATTTTTTCAAGCCCTGTATATAATGCTTCCCTATAACTTAGGACTTCTTTAGAAGCAGCATTGGTTCCCTCGTAACCGGCAGCAGCCTGGTATAACTCATCTTGTGTGGTAACAATGTTTTCAATAGCAGAACTGTCTTTACTTTCCTGCAGTACAATCGTATTAATCAGCAACTGCGGATCGGGCAAAGAGGCGCACAAGCCGTTTAACTCGCCCAAATGCCTGGATGCTGCAGAAAGCAATTTGAGAATAGGGGGCGTTTCAAAGTCTGCGGATTCAGTTGGTAAAGGCGGCAGGTCGTTATAAGGTATTGTTCTGCTGTAAGCCATTTCATGTTAAATTTTAATTAAAAGTTCGTTATCAGAATACTTTCATGTCGAATGATTCGACACCAAAAATACTTGATGTCGAAAATGGGATAAAAATTCGACATGAAAGAAAGGTTTATGTCGAATGATTGAACATGAGGTGAAGAATGGGTGTTGATGAGGATTATGTAAATGAGAGATGAAAACAGCGTCGTTATCTTTAAAAAAGCTGAATAAAGAACTAAAAGCATAAGGACGCAACGGCTGCACGTCCTGTATTTACCATTCCTCCTTTATGCGTCCCCTGCTCGTTTAAGTGTTCCATAGGATCACTTAAATGCTAATTGATAGCAGGACTGTGTCCGGGAATAGGATGGTAAATGTTGAATAAAGTGTAACTGCTTTATAACGACCCAATGTAAACTTTACCCAAGCGACCACAACCGCACAAGTGTGATCCTTTTCTTTTCTTCCATCGGAAGAAAAGAAAACGACAAATCAATGATTGCAACGGTTGCTTCCTCAAAATATCTCTAAAAAGCCGTAATCCTCAGAAGTATAGAGAGCACTTATATCCTCTTTATGTTTTATCAGCAGTTGTAGTATGTAATCATTGCTTTGATTACCTGTACGCAGGAGAATTACCTTTGGCGGAAACCCTTTATCATCGGCAAGGTTCAGAAAATCGTCGTCGTTAGTAGCAATGATGAGATTATTGCGTAAAGCATAATCCCATATCTCTGTATCTTTTGCAGGGATAGCTAATCCAATGTGGTCAACATGAAAACAATTTTCGAAATGAGGTTTTAGCTTGTTCACTAACCGCCATGAGAGATTGGCATCAAGCAGCAGTTTCATGTCAGGCAGCTATAATCTTAATAATAGATTCTCTGTGGGCAGCAAATGCAAGCGCGGCTAAAATGTGTTCTTCTTTCAATAAGGGGTAATCTTCCAGTATTTGTGCGTACGTCATGCCGGAAGCCAGCCATTGCAGAATGTCGGCTATTGCTATTCGTGTGCCTT
>JBBPZJ010000174.1:0-8711 GCA_038199395.1 Chitinophagales bacterium | reverse complement strand
TTCGAAGCAATGAGGAAGACCTGGCAATTTCTGCCGCAGCACTTTGTTAGCAGTGCGATCAAAAAACAAGGAAGAGATAGAATTCTTTCTTTTATAGAAGAATGCAACGAGCAGTTTTACTTAGGAGAATAAGAAGAATCTAAAATAGGAAATTAGATAATGAAAATTAAAGAATCACCCTTCATCTTGATAATCCCGCTCAATCTGAAAGGGACAAATACTAAAACATAAGGGAGATAGACGCCAGGGAGAAAAATGTTCCTCCTATATCAATTTAAACAAAATCAGGGCCTCTTAATTCACCACTTTGTTAGCGCAACTGCTGCTTGCAAAAGCTTCAGGTTTCGCTTTAAAGGCAAATCCCATTCCGAGAATGTACCCCATTGCTTCTCTTAATGCATCATTGCTTTTAAAGTGCGGATTGGTATTGATATCAGCATGAACTTCCATATCTACATCATAGACAGTAAAAAGATGGCAAAGCTCATAAGCGATTTCAATGCTTTTAGCAACCTCGACAAGCATTCTTTCTTTGATGGAATATTTTTGCCTTGTCTTATCATTGCTGATATACATAAATCCACCGTGACCCTCCCGCAAAAAAACGATGACCGTGGCAAATTCAGTTTCCTGGCCTTTTACCTGGCTGTCGGTGCCAATACAAACTTTCAGTTTGTTTCCGGCTGCCGTTTCATTTTTAATGGCCGTTTCTACTGCTTCTTTTATCGGCAGATGAATTGCTTCTCCGCTAAACTTTCTCCAAATCATAATAAATAGGTTTTTGTAATTTACCTATTTTATCAATTCCTGTTGCAATTGTCGAAAAATTTGTTTAAATTATTGTGAAGTTTAATTAAGAAATGGCTCGAATGGACAGCTAAGATGACCCAGAATTAGTAAATAAGTTGACAATTTTAAAGTAATAAACGATACTTCCAAAATTTAACAAGAAGATGCTTCCGTGAGCGATGATATAATTAGAACAATTGAAATACTAATTAAAATAGGCTCTTCTTATAAAGGGGTTTTAATTATCGAAAGCTAATAAGAGAAGTTAAAGGAAAACGAAGATTTTGATAGCTCATTAGATCAACTTTTACAGATCCTACCAGTAAGGGACTTTCTATGCGAAGTGGTACTTTATTTTCGTCGTCACTCACATAAACAGTCATTCTTTCTCCTCCTTCAAATAAACTGCCTTTTACCAATAAGGGTTTAAATACAATTGCCTTAAATTTACCGTAACGGGTCTTTATAGTCTCCTTGCCCTGGTAACGTATATACATACTGTACACTTCATTGTCTAAAAAAATCGTAAAAGGAATTTTATCTCCCGGCTGATATTTATTAAAGTTGATATTCCGTGAGTAATACATAGAACTAACAACGTCCTGTATACAACCCGGAACTTTATAAACTCCCTCTGTCGATAAAGCAGTATTAGCGGTATGGTTGAAAGTTATGTTTTCATATTTTTTATACCCCCCTTCATCTACGTTCCTAATAAATTTATAAGGTAGCAGAGTTAATGTATCAATAAAGGTTTCATACTGGTCTCGCACTTTAAAAAGGAAATCATACTTACTATTTGTTACACCTGTACCAACTATATGATAAACGGGCTTATTGTTAAGTCTTTCTGTTGTGACTGTAAAGTTGGCTGTGCCGGCATTAACATAAATGCCAAGAGCATTATAGAAAACGATCAATGAAATATTTTCTCCGGTACTAAAACTGTTATTTCGGATACTGCAAAAGTCATCACCGGGTGTCGCCCATGCACAAAGAGAAAATAATAAAATGACGAGTATCCTTTTTTTCACACTATTTGTTTCTAAATATTTTTATTCCTAAAATAAACAAACTTCCTGCCAAAGCAGGCACAACTAAGTTAATAAGCCAGATGGCAGAAGCTGTAAACAATATTCCTAACGTATTGGTGCTAAAGGCACCAAATAAGAAAATGCTTATTTTTCCTCTTACCCCTAATTCAGCTAATGCTATGGTAGGCACAATAGCCAAAGCAAGAAACATGATCGTTATTAACCAAAAAGCCGTTGCTAAATTAATTCCAACATTAAATAGTTGTAATAATAATAGATACTGAATTACAAACACACAATATCGAAGGGTTGAAATTAACAGGACTTTTAGTAATTCTTTTCTACGAAACTCTTCCAGTTTTTTAATAAAAAAAGAGTATTTAGACACCAAAGGAATGTTTTCTAAAAGCCTGACCAACCAACTTAACTCAAAATAAATACCTATCAATGATATAGTAATTGCTATTGAACTAAATACAATGCTATTGATGATGGATAATGACAAGTGAATAGCCTCATTGGTTGCACTGGAAAATTGATGTCTAAGTAAAAAAAGGCCAATGGTGCCTAAAGACATGGTAACTATTAGTTGGCTGATGCTGCCGACTAATGTAAGGGTGATGGCTCTTATGCGGTTTCCTGGTTTTATATAAAGAATGCGTCCAAAATATTCTCCTGATCCGTTAGGTGTATTCATTGCGACAGATACACTTAAACCCGAAAGGATAGCCTTAAAAGCAGTAAGGAAAGAGATCTTTTGTATATGTCTGATTAAAACTCTCCACTTCGTAGCCTCACAACTCCAGTTGGCAATCATTAATATAACTACCAGCACGGCCTTCCATCCTTGCTTACTTTGTAATGATATCTTTATTTCTTGTAAAGATTGTTTCCAATCTTGCTGATGTACTATATTGCGGTAAATAGAAAAAGATAGAAAAGCAAATAGAACAGGTCCGACGAAGTAATTAAAAAATATCTTAAGCCTCTTGTTCAGGTAAATAAAATTTCGCGCAAACGTACTAAAATATAATGCCACAATCTTTTAAGGAGCTAAAAATAAATGAGATATGTAAAGACAGCCTATTTTCATATCAACTTTTTAATTGCTGATGATAAAAAGCCGAAACGTAATATTAGGAATTGATCCCGGCACTTTGTTTATGGGTTATGCTCTCATGGATGCAACCAGCAATACCCCAAAGGTGCTTATTATGGATGCCCTGAAGTTATCGAGCAAAACGGATGCATATGAAAGGCTTCAAAAAATACACTTGACAGTAGTAGAATTAATAACTGTTTACAAGCCTGATACATTTGCGATTGAAGCGCCTTTTTTCGGTAAAAATGTACAAAGTATGCTTAAGCTGGGAAGAGCGCAAGGAGTTGCAATAGCCGCCGCCATGCAGGCTGGATTGACTGTAACAGAGTACTCGCCTAAAAAAGTAAAGCAATCGATAACAGGAAATGGAAATGCGGATAAGGACCAGGTATGGAAGATGTTGCAGCGCATAATGAGCCTTGAAGAAAAACCGCAGTATTTCGATGCAACAGATGCCTTAGCAGTTGCTTTATGTCATCATTATCAGTCTAACTCTGTAATCGGCAAATTGGGGAAAGGATTAAAGGGTTGGGAAGACTTCATTGCAAAAAACCCCGGAAGGATTAAAGCAAAATAGGGCCCATTTCTTTGCCTGTCATTTCTTTGGCTTCAACTAACAAAAAAAGCGAAACTCTTCAGACAATAAAAAAATTACATCCTGGCCATCTGCGACAATATTTTTTGCTGAATTTCTGCAAATTCTTCTTTAGATAACTTAAGTTTTGGATTGCTGAGCGATACATCATTAGGACTCTTAGTAGGAATTAAATGTACATGTGCATGCGGTACTTCTAGACCAACAGTGATGATATTAACCCGATTACATGGAAAAACATTTTCTATAGCTTTTGCAATTGGTTTAGCAAAAAGCAGCAAGCCGGCAAGGTACTCATCAGGAACATCAAATATTTTGTCAACTTCTACTTTTGGGATGACTAACGTGTGGCCTTTTTGAACAGGAGAAATATCAAGGAAGGCAAAAAACTTTTCATTTTCAGCCACTTTGTATGAAGGAATTTCTCCGGCGATAATTTTGGAAAATAGAGTCATGGGCAATTTTTTAAAGATGTAACAAGTTTTGCTCGAATAAAAAAGCCGGACATGTAGGGCTGCAATAAGAAATTCTAAACTTTATAAAGTGATGTCTTCTACCTTAAACTTTAAAACCCCATTAGGTGCCTGTACTTCTGCAATTTCACCTTTCACTTTACCAATCAATCCTTTGCCAATAGGAGAGGAAGCAGATATTTTGCCCGCTTTTAAATCGGCTTCTTTTTCACCAACAATTTGATATGTAACTGTCTTTTTAGTTGCTATGTTAGTAATAGTGACCCTTGTTAAGATCGTGACTTTACTGGTATCAATGGTATTTGTATCTACAATTTTTGCGGTTGCAATTACTCCTTCGAGGTGTTTTATCTTGGCCTCAAGCATGCCCTGAGCTTCTTTAGCAGCATCATACTCAGCGTTTTCTTTTAAGTCACCCTTTTCCCGTGCCTCCCCGATTGCGCGGGATGCGGCAGGTCTTTCTACGGCTTTTAACTGATGCAATTCCTGTTTCATCAATTCGAAGGTATCTTTTGTAACATAGTTTGTCTCACTCATTTTCTTTTCAGTTTAACAAAGACATAAAAAAATACAACGCTACAAAGACTTGTAGCGTTGCTAAATGCAAAAATAAGAAATTCATTAAATATAATATTATTCGCTGCATTTTGTCAGAACCAATTGTTTTCGCTAACCATCCGATTCGTTTTAACAAAGATTTTGATTTGTTGGCTTATTAATTGGTTTTAGCACGGTAAACGGATTGAAATGATAACATTTGCAAACCTTCCTAAAAAAGATGAATCTCTAATAGCTTTTGGAGTAAAAGAAATAGGACCGTACTATTGGGTTGGAAATTGTAGTAACGGCATTGATTATTTGGCAGGTCAGACATTTCAGGCTCCTGCAAGCGGCGTGTTAAAACGAATAAAGCTCTTTTCTTCGGTTGTATATGGTGAGTCTAATGCTACCCTTAGTATTTATAAGTTTGATAACACTAATCATACTTTCAAAGAAAAGCAGTCCGAAACAACAAAGCATATCACAAAAGCTAACGAAAATCAGTGGATTGAATTCGATCTTCCAAATGTAAAGGTTGACAAGGACTCGCACTATGCATTTAAAATAGAATGCAAAGGTGAGGGAATGTTAGCGATAGCAGAGTGCCCGTGGCATATACAAAACCCCTATCCGGAGGGAGTAGAATGGATAGGTTCTTCCTTTGCTGGTGAAGGTAGTTTTCACGAAGACTTTGATCTTGCTTTTGAGGGGGAGATTGACCTGTCACTTAATACCAAGTTTATCTAATACAACTTTTGACATCAGGTAATAAGCCTCAGTAGAGTAACCTGCAATATGCGGGGTAACGATAACATTACCTCTGTCCAGCAGGTTTTTTAATTGTTGTTGCTCTTCTACTGTATAGGTGTTCAGTTTTTCGTTTTCCAATACGTCGAGGCCGGTGCCGCTTAAAAGTCCATTATCTAAAGCGTTTATCAGAGCCGAAGTATCTACCACTTTTCCTCTGCAGCAATTTAGAAAATATGGCTTATTCTTAAGAGATTTAAAGAATTCGTTATTGGCAAGATGAAACGTTTCTTTCGTAAGGGGAACATGCAAGCTAATTACATCACTATACCGACAAACCTGCTCAAGGCTTGCCTCTCTAATATAGTCTTTGGCAAAGCCATGTTTGTACTTATCATAAGCAAGAACAGTTACATTAAAAGATCGAAGGATGTTTGCAAAGGCGCTTCCATTATTTCCGTAACCGATAATCCCTACAGTTTTTCCGGTCACCTCAGTACCCCTGTTTTCATTTCTTAAATAGATGTTTTGTTTTAGTTCATCAAAGCTCTTTGCAATATTATTGGTTAGGCTCAGCAGCAAACCTAGAGCGTGTTCTGCAACGGCATTTCTGTTTCCTTCGGGGCTGCTTACACATGTTATGCCTTTACTTTCTGCATGAGGAACGTCTATCAGTTCCATTCCGCTTCCCAGTCTGCCTATCCATTTAAGATGAGGTGCAGCGTCAATAATAGCTTTGTCTATTTTTAGTCGCGTGGTTACGATAAGTCCTGAAACATTACCTATTGTACCTTTTAACTCTTCATATGAAATCGAAGGAAGATATAAAACGTTATAATGATTTTTTGTAAGTGTTTCTTTTAGGTAGTCGTGTGCAGGAGCTGTTATGATAACTGTTGGTTCCAATTTGCTGTTATTGATTAAAAGGAAATTTTTAGGCCATTCGAAATGTAAGAGCTGCAAATTCTTCGACTCTTAAAACTTCTGCTCTTTTATTAAATAATTCATCTTTTAGTTCTTCTGCGGTAAATAATGATTTTACTGCGTTTCGTAGTGTTTTCCGTCTTTGGTTAAATGCGGTTTTAACAAGGTTGAAAAAAGCCTTTTCATTTTTCATCTCTGGTACATCTTTCCTTCGGGTTAATCTGATCACCCCACTTATAACTTTGGGAGGCGGATTAAAACACAACGGATCAACGTCAAACAAATAATCGACTTTATAAAAAGCCTGAATAAGTACGCTTAAGACTCCATATATCTTGCTCCCTTCCTTCGATGCGGCTCGTTCAGCTACTTCTTTTTGAAACATGCCGATTACAACAGGAACCTGATGTTTCCATTCTAACACTTTAAACAAAATTTGGGTTGATATGTTGTATGGGAAGTTTCCCACAACCGCAAATTCTTCTTTAAAAGGCGGTTCGATTTCGAGAAAGTTTTCATTTATAATTCGTCCGCTTATCGCTGGAAAACTTTTCTCCAAAAAAGTTACCTTTTCATTATCCAGCTCTACTGCCTTAAAATCGACAGTTGAAATTTCTAATAAATATTTCGTTAGTGCTCCTCCGCCCGGTCCTACTTCGAGCAATCGGTCAAATGAATGCTTTTGCAACTCAGCAACAATATTTTTGCAAACGTTTTCATCTTTTAAGAAGTGCTGCCCTAAAGATTTCTTTAAAGTGTATTCCATCAGGGCCAAAAGTAAATCTTAATTATCTATTATACATACAAACAAAAGGATGGCAATATCGTAAAAAGATGTTTATAAATATTCCCCGGCTTTCTCTGTTTTTTCAATTTTCAAAAAACAAAAAACTACGAGACGATTACCAATCATGCCATTCTACGTAACTAAATAGTTTCACTATTTTTGTGCATAAAAACAACAAAGAACATGAGTACAGATATGCAAAAACCAGTCATAGGATTTAGCTGTGGAGATTTGAATGGAATTGGTATCGAGATAATTATAAAGGCGCTGAGCGACAACAGGATACTCGATTTTTGTACTCCTGTAATTTTTGCAAATAATAAAACCATTAATTTTTATAGAAAATTCTTGCCAGACATCAATTTCCCTTTCACCATATTAAAAGACCTGGCAAGGCCAAACATAAAACAGGTTAACGTCTTTAGCTGTTGGGAGGAGGAAGTGGCAATTACGCCTGGACAGCTAAATGAAACAGGTGGAAAATATGCCTATAAGTCGCTGCAAGCATCGGTAGAAGCATTGCAGAATAAACAGATACAAGGACTCGTGACAGCGCCTATTCATAAAAAAAATATCCAATCTGCTGACTTTAATTATAGTGGTCACACCCCTTATCTCAAAGATGCTTTTTCACTAGATGATGTTTTAATGTTTATGGTAGCGAGTAATATTCGCATAGGTCTATTGACAGAACATATTCCGGTTACTGAATTAGCAAGCCATATTACCGGCGCCGCAATCGCAAGTAAATTGCGGGTTATGAATGATAGTCTTATTAGAGATTTCGGCATCGATCGACCTAAAATAGCAGTGCTTGGGCTCAATCCGCACGCGGGTGATGAAGGGCTTATTGGCAAGGAAGAAGAAACAATTATTAAACCTGCGATCAAAGAGGCAAAGAGTAACAGTAAGTTAGTGTATGGACCATATAGTGCTGATGCTTTTTTTGCCCGTTCACAGCACGAAAAGTTCGATGGGGTACTCGCTATGTATCACGATCAGGGGCTCATTCCTTTTAAATCGCTGGCTATCGGTGAAGGCGTAAATTATACTGCCGGACTTCCTGTCGTACGTACCAGTCCCGATCACGGCACCGCATTTGACATTGCAGGAAAAGGGGTTGCAGATGCTTCTTCATTTGTGGCGGCCACTTTCGAATGTATCGAAATTATAAATCAACGTGCTGTTTACGACGAAAATCATAAAAATCCTTTACGTCGTATCAGTGCCCGTGTATTTGCAAATGTTGTCGATGAAAGAATCATTGAAGAATAACAGGAGCTCTTTTATCAAAAACGTCAAAAAATTTTAGAAATAAATTCATGTTAGTTTCTCTTTCTTATGATTTTGAGAATAGTCTTTATACCAGCTTGTGTTTTTTATAGCATCATCGTCAGACTGTGCGAAGACTTACCGCTCATCAATATCGTTTCGTACACCTCCGGAGAAAAAATCTGTACAGACAATTCACAGGAGGTTAATTTGGTTTTCTCACAGTCTCTCGTTGTGTCACACTCTTTTACAACAAACCAATAATCAACTATGCCTTCCATTTCAAATGACTTCATCTCTATTAGTGTCGCAACTAAAGGAGCGGAATTACAAAGCCTCTATCATAAGCAGCACAAATTGGAATATATGTGGAGTGGCGACCCTGCCTATTGGGGCAAGTACAGTCCCGTCCTTTTTCCTATAGTCGGCGAATTGAAAAATAAGACAT
>JBBPZJ010000173.1:0-10703 GCA_038199395.1 Chitinophagales bacterium | reverse complement strand
GCATTCCCCTACTTTTGCAGCGGCAAGTCTTATACGACCAGCTCCTATTGAATCCCCCAGGGTAGGAATACAGCAAGGGTAAATGGTTGTAGCGGTGCGATGTAAGTAACTTGCCATTTTTTATGCTCTTTATTGTGCAGCTTTTGTTCCCAACCTGCCTTATTTTTATTTTCAACTTACACATGCTCTGCTCATTTAGCCTTTCATTCTTATACAGAATCTACCCATAATTCTTCTACTTGTAACATCAGCAGAAATTTAGATTACTATCATTAACATGCTAAAATTTCCTTTTCAAAAATGGGCAAAATAAAAATTATTGCTTCCAGTACCAATGTTTTTTATTAGACTGTTAGTGCTAAACGACCTCTTAGTTCTTTCAGATCAACTTGTTAATATTTAGTAACTTACATCAGTTCGTTTAACTAAAAGCGTGTTATGCCTGCTATCATCGTTTGTACAAATTTTTCAGAAACGTCCCGCAATGCATTATCATATACCTGCTCATTAGTAAGCGAAAAAGCCGACAAGGAAGAAATAAGCATTCTGCTGTTAAACGTTTATACGATACCCATCAACTACTCAGGCGACGGAATTGCGATGGTGACCATTAATAACGCTTTGGATGATGCAGAAGCAGACCTGCATAGTGAGCTGGAATGGGTTCATGAAGAATATCCGCACCTAAACATTTTTGGCAAGGTAACTACCGGCCGTTTATTAGAAGCGCTGAGAGATCAGATAAATGAAATGGCAGCATCATTCGTTATTTTGGGCACGGGTGGAAAGTATGGAGATTTATGGTCCTGGGATGGTGATATTTTGCATGCTTTGCGTGACTTGCCCATCCCGGTTTTAACCATTCCACCTAATGTCGCTTACAAGCCTTTACAAAACATTGCCTTTGCGTGCAATCTTAAAAACATAAACGAATACACTGCTTTTTCTACGGTAATTTATCTGGTGCGTTTTACTGAAGCAAAGCTTCATGTTGTCTATGTTAAAGGGTATGAATTAAAACCTTCGTCAATTGAAGCAGCCAACGAATTACTGGTGTATAGTAACTTAAAAGGTATAGAACCTGTTTATCATACATTATTCGAAAACGAAGTAGTGCAGGCTATCGGAAGATTTGTGGAGGAAAACAACATTCAACTATTGCTGGTGATGCCTAAGAGACATGGCATCTGGGAAAGCCTTTTCCATAAAAGCTTTACAAAAGAGCTAGCCCGCCTAAATCACCTGCCGATAATGGCATTACATTAAAAATGAAAATAAATGGCCGCTGGAGAGATTTTTGATTCTATGAGTCATGCGAGTCCTTGCTTTACTTATTCTTCTATCCACAATATCATGTAAATATTTTAATGGCAAACTACCTGTTGAAGAGCAGTTAACAGATACAACAAAAATTATACAGTCAGGAGATACATCAGAAATTGTACAGGCAAAGGTTCCGCTTCCTTCAATTGAGAAAGATTCACACTCACAAATAAATACAGGTAATACAAAACCTCAGGAGTTACTAGCTTTTGCTCAGTCATTAATGGGAGTGCAGTATCGGTATGCCTCATCTGATGCTGTAAATGGTTTTGATTGTTCAGGATTTATTACTTATGTATTTAATCATTTTAATATTACGGTTCCACGAACATCAATAGACTTTACTAACTATAATAAACAGGTTAATTTGAATGAAGCTAAGCCGGGGGATCTAATTCTTTTTACAGGAACAGACAGTACAATACGGGAGGTTGGCCATATGGGCATCATAACTTCGGCAAATAATGACCTTGTAGCGTTTATTCATAGTTCTTCAGGAAAAGCAAATGGCGTAACTGTCACACCTTTAAACAAGTACTACCGTGGTAGGTTTGTCAAAGTGATAAGAGTATTTTAATTTGGAATGTTGGCAAATAATGCTTCTGCTAATAATTAAAATTCAAACTCAAATGAAAGCAATGAAGATTTAAATATTCCAATGTCCGAATACTGGTGTTGGTAATTGCTTTCTGTTAATACCCATCCTGTAATTTCTCTCGTATCCGGATCAACCACAAAATATTCTTTTACCCCAGTTCTTTCATAAAGGCTTTTCTTTTCCACGCTGTCTCTTTTTTTATCTGCAGACAAAATTTCAATGATTATATCAGGGGCGCCGTGTAAATATCCGTCCGGCTTTAAAAGGTGCTTGCTCTCATTCAATAGAACTAATAAATCAGGCTGTACTACAGATAGCAATTGTTCTAAATAAACATCGAAGGGCGAAATAATGACTTCACCAACAGACAATTCTTCGACGTGTTGCGAAATCTTTCTAAACATTAATCCAAGTAATCTTTGGTGGCTATATTTTGGTGCAGGAGACATATACAATACGTTGTCAATTACCTCGCACAAAGTTCCTTCCGGCAATAGTCTAAAAACATCTAATGCAGTTCTCGGAACTTGCTCAATCGCTTCCATACTTTCTGTTTCTATAAAATTACTGAATCTATTTTAACTGAAAATCTCCTGCAGCACCGGAAGACTTTTTATTTCGCCGAAGTCTTGTACATGGATTGCAATATAATTTTGATATGCAATTATTAAATCTTTACGAGTAAAGCGGCTAAAATGTATGTTTTCAAGATCGTTGTAAAAATTAATAGAAAGGAGCTGAGAAGTAGCTTCAGCAAGTTGTTTTTCGAGGTAATAGGAATGGGATGGCTTTTCTGCAATAAATTGGCCCTCCTGTAAATCAAGAAAAGGAGTTTGAAAACTATATTCTCCTTGAATACGAAAACCCAATTCCCCTGCAAGATGAAGGCTGAAATATAACGGAAGGTTTGCAGTTAAAGTCGACGTGGCAGTATCTAACTGCTTCAGCGTATCTTCTGTTAAAAAAAACAATTCGGGACTTGCTTCGGGCTGCTTAAGGCTATGCTGTAGCATTTCTACGATATACATAGAAACAGTATTCTTTATCACATCAAAAAGAAGATTTTGATATAAGTGCGCCCATTGGTATTCTTTAATAAAATTCAGGTTTTTAAGTTCGTTATGATAAACGATCATATCGAGTATGGCAGCAGGTTGAAAATAAATAGCTTTTCCTGAAGATTTTTTTGTGCTTTGCCTTACCCCTTTTACAATGTAGGACTGAATTCCAAAAAGCTCAGTGTAGACAGTTGTAATGACGCTCGTTTCGCCATACTTAACTGTTCGCAAAACAATGCCTTTTGTTTTATGTGTCATCCTTTTACCCCACTTTGCCTATATGAGTTTAAACCGTACAAGCGTTGCAATGCGAAAACGTTACGTTTATAATCTAGCAATGGTACCAAAAACTTTACTAATATTTTAAATAGCCTGTATTGTTTCAGGAGTAGTTATGTCCTTTACATTCCCGGTTCTTCTCAGCACGCCCCAATGTTGTAGCTCGCCCTTTATTGCCCTTCTAAATGCACGAAACAAAACTATGTACATCAACCATCGATATCCCAGGCGCTGAGGTATCAGCCACAAAAGTTTGTACAGTTTCTCTTTTTCGAAAGTGAAGGCTAACAATGCGATTGCTGTGTCAACTATCATAAAAAGTAAATAGTACTTGCCAATTTTACCTGCATTTTCTGTAAAAAGGCCAACAATCATTAAAAGGTCTGCTAATGGCGAAAAAACGGGAATGATAAACTGGAACAGCAATATGTTTGGAAGCGCTACCCAACCAAGGGATTTATAATTAGAATTGAACAACGCATCCCTGTGTTTCCAAAAAGTTTGCATTACGCCAAAGCTCCATCTAAACCTTTGTTTCAAAAACTGCTTAACAGTTTCCGGAGCTTCAGTCATTGCGACGGCAGCGTTTTCATTTTCTATAAGATAGCCCAGCCGCAAAATACGGATAGTAAGGTCGCAATCTTCGGCAAGCGTATCTGTGGTAAAGCCGCCTGCTTCTTCAAGAAGGTCCTTTTTAAAAGCGCCAATTGCTCCGGGAACAACGGTGATTGCATTTATATTAGCGAAAGCAACCCGGTCGAAATTTTGGCTTGTTATGTATTCAATGCTTTGCCACCGGGTAATCATATTTACTTCGTTACCTACTTTTACATTTCCCGCTACTGCAGCCACTTTTCCTTGTTTTCCCTGCTCTGTTTCAAGAAAATGCTTTAATAGAAGACGAACTGCATCAGGTCTCAACTTTGTATCAGCATCAATGCAAACGACATAATCAGCACTCGTTTGTGCAATACCAAAATTTAAGGCAGAAGCCTTTCCACCATTTGGTTTACTGTAAATTTTTACCTTTTTATATTCAGCAAATGCTGCACTAACTTGCTCATAAGTACTGTCTTTGCTGCCATCATCAACAAAAATAATATCGAAGTTTTGATAGTCGCATCGCAACAAATTTTGTAAAGAGTTAACTGCATTTACTTCTTCATTGTACGCGGGAACAATAATACTTACAAGCGGTTTTTGAGATGATGGAGTGAACACTGTCGATTGTTCCTTTTTATTTTGCCTTAGCGCCAGGAAGGCCATAAAGAGGAGGCGAATGACGCCAAGAACAAGGAACAGGATAAAAAGAGAAAACATTATATGTCCGATATAATATGCTCCCTCAAGAATGAAAAGATAGATTTGAATTCTTACATAGCCGCTGCCTGTTGGAACTGACGGCATAACATCTTCCCTTTTTTTGCCTAGCAGATTGGCTACTGTAGTAAAAGTATATCCCTTGCTTCTAAAATAGTTTATAATCCTTGGCAGAGCCTTTACAGTTTGGCTTCTATCTCCTCCGGCATCATGCAGAAGAATAATATTTCCTGCATCCTGGTACCTAACAACTCGATTAAAAATACTGTCAGCAGTTACGCCGGGTTCCCAATCTTCAGGGTCTATGCTTTCTCCAACAGTCAAATAATTTCTCGTTCGGCTCAGTGCTACAGGAATTAGTTCTTCCATTTTTTCAGGCTCGCTATCTGCATTAAACGGAGCCCGAAACATGATGGTGGTATGCCCTGTAATGCATTCTATGAGCAACCTGGTAGCATCCATCTCAAGCAAGGCTCTTTTAGTACTTATCTCGGCCATGTTGGGGTGAGAAAAAGTGTGATTACCTAACTCATGACCTTCTGTAAACTCTCTTTTTACCAATGGAATATTAGATTCAGCCTCTATGCCTACAACAAAAAATGAAGCAGGAACGTGATATTTCGCCAATGTATCCAATACTTGCCTCGTGTACTCGGGGTCGGGTCCGTCGTCAAAAGTCAGCACCATTTGTTTGCCTGTCGGCTTACCCCACTTTTTTACGACAAACATAGATGGAAGCGTATCATAATGTTCTTCGCTGATAAGCATCTCAGCGGTATCTATTTCAGGAGTTATATGACCTCTCTGCGGCTTAGATACCACGTCGAGTATTTCACCTTCTCCGATATAATCTACATCGTTGCTGCTTTCTACTTTATCAAATTCTTTAAAATCGAAACTAGCAAGAGCATGCTTACTCATGTCTTTATCATAAAAATCCCAAAGTCTGTTGTCTTCACTTCCCAGCCGCCATAATGCAGTGCCTGCTAAGCCATATTCAGTAGCAAACCTTAGGGTATTAAAGTTTGTACCTGCGTCAGTAAAAAATACCTGATGGAGCTTATTATTATCATCATAATAGCTATAATGAAGGTTATATGTAGTGTTGTCAAAATTCACCTCAGCCTCACTTTCACGTGCAGTACTAAGTGCCTCCTGATAGGTAACGGTGACCGCAGTATCGGAAGCTCCTTTTTCCGGCCAGTCGTACCCGTATCCCGCCATTCCCAAAATTATTTTATTTGCCGGAACAACTTTGGCCATTTGCCCAACAGCGGCTTCCATCCATTTCTGGCTGCTGATTGACCCCGGCCTGGTATCCGCCGAATGCTCATCGTATGCCATCAAAAACAAATAATCATTGTTGTCGGATAACGACTTATAATCATAATCTTCGTTAAAAGGACTTACATCCTGCGTAACAAGCAAATTATTGGCATGTAATCTCTGATACAATTCTTTTTGAAATCCTGATAAGACTTCGTTCCTGGTTTCGACTAATTCTTCAAAATCTATATTAATGCCATCAAAATGATTTTGCTTTAGCAGTTTAATCAGATCATTTATCAACCTTTCCCTCTTGCCCTTATCGGTAATAATTCTATGAACGATATCGCCTCTCCACTGCTCCTTAATATTATTGGTTAGCATCGGAATTATTTTAACGCCTGAAGCCCTCACTAAGTCTAAAGCTCTTTTGTCAATATCTGTGCGAATAGTATCTGCAGCAGGATCTAAAAAAAACCATTCTGGTAAAACAAGGTTTAATTTGCTGATGTTTCTTTTTAACGAAAAGTAAGATTGGGCGTCCCATGCTACATAAAAAGCAGAACGAATGCCGGCCGACGATTGCCATGTATTTAATGACGATACTTTTAGAGAATCTCCTTGTCCGCAGCCTTTACCTTTTGCCCATTTTGTATTTATAAATTTTTGAAACCCTTCATATTCTTTAGGTAATTTCTTATTTTTTTCAACGAAGTTTTTTCTATCCTGCAACGCTTTTTTTGCAATCCCTTCCGTTGGTAGTCGAGGGGTAAATTCTGTATTCATTGCAATAAAAATTACTGCAACAGCAAACACAAAGCAAAAGATTAAAAAGCGGCTTCCCCATTTAAAGCGTTGCCATCTTCGGGCATTTGAAGTTTGAAAAATTTGTTTTAAAGAATGAGAAGACATTTTGTAAGGCTTAAATTATAATTTTAGTTATAGCTCGTGTATAATGAATTAAGGCTGCGTAAAAGCAGCCTTAAAATAAACATATTTGATGATTTTTTTTACTGAGCCAATCTTTATAGCTACTATTTAACATCGTTGCGTCGACCTCTTGTAATGTTGTCTTTTTATTTAGCAATAAAACTATTTGTTTAACAATTATTATTTATTCAAACGTGCTATAGAAATAAGGAGTTTTAGCCTCAAACTCAGCACTGCAAGTATCAACCATTTTATAAACCCTCCTAATCCCTAATGCTTTTCTTTTTTCATATACCTGCTCTTCTGTACAATTACGCATTATTCTTGAAATCTGTTCATCACCAAAACCATTCTTCTTTGCATCTTTCAGCAATTCTTCGGGTAAAGTGTCAAGAGTATATTTAGTTATCTGCTTTTCAAGATCGCAAATTTTCTGTATCTGATATAAAAACCATCGATCAATTCCTGTAATCTGAGCTATTGTTTTTACTGTAACTCCCTGCATTAGGGCATCTTTTATCCTAAAGATCCTATCCCACTTCGGAACTTTTATATATTCAATCAATTCACTGCTTTTCATTAGGCTTTTGCCATAATAACCAAGACCAACAGCATCATTCTCCAAACTCTGACAAGCTTTTTGCAATGCTTCTGTAAAGCTTCTTCCGATAGACATTACCTCTCCTACGCTTTTCATTTGCAAACCGAGAGTGTCATTTCCACCTTTGAACTTATCGAAATTCCAACGAGGCACTTTTACTATCACGTAGTCAAGCGCAGGTTCAAAATAGGCAGAAGTTGTTTGAGTAATCTGATTTTTCAATTCATCTAAATGGTAACCAATAGCTAATTTAGATGCCACCTTTGCAATCGGATAACCGGTAGCCTTAGAAGCAAGCGCTGATGAACGACTTACACGTGGATTTATTTCAACAGCAATCAATTCTTCAGTGTCTGGATTTTGCGCAAACTGCACGTTGCAGCCGCCGGCAAAATTGCCAAGGCTGCGCATCATTAGAATTGCTTTGTTCCGCATCTCCTGGAAAGCGGTATCACTTAGTGTCATAGCAGGAGCGACAGTGATACTGTCACCTGTATGAATACCCATTGGGTCAAGGTTTTCCACCGTACAAATGATCACAACATTATCTGCTTTGTCACGCAGTAATTCAAGTTCATACTCTTTCCACCCGAGCACTGCTTTTTCAACCAGTACTTCGTGCATGGGCGAAGCAGTAAGTCCACGATTAAGAGCTTCGTCCAATTCATCTTTGCTGTGTACAAAACTACCTCCCGATCCTCCTAAAGTAAAGGAAGGACGAATTACCAGTGGAAATCCTATTTGCTGTGCAAACTCTTTTCCTTCCAGTACGCTGTTAGCTACCCTGCTCGGCGCAACCGCCATTCCTATTTTCACCATTAATTGCCTGAACTTTTCGCGGTCTTCGGCAGTATCTATTGCAGCTACATCAACCCCGATAAGGCGGCAATTGTATTTTTCCCAAATGCCTAATTCGTCTGCCTCTTTACAAAGGTTAAGCGCTGTTTGTCCGCCCATTGTCGGTAAAACCGCATCGATCTGATTTTCAGTCAGTATTTTCTCAATACTTTCAACATTTAGAGGAAGCAGGTAAACTCTATCAGCCATCATTGGGTCGGTCATGATGGTAGCAGGATTACTGTTTATTAAAATCACTTTGATTCCTTCTTCCCGCAAACTTCGCGCAGCTTGTGATCCTGCATAGTCGAACTCGCACGCCTGGCCAATTACGATGGGACCTGAACCAATAATTAATACAGACTTTATGGAATTATCTTTAGGCATATTTATACAAATTGCGCAAATGTAACCCCAACAATTAAAATATGGGGTTAATTTCTTTGAGTTAGGTAAAAGAGGGTAAATAAAAAAGATGCGACCGTTTGCTGCCAATATGAAAGCTGCTATTGACTCAAAAGAAGCTTACTTTCCAAAATAAAAAGCGCCTGAATATCAGGCGCAAAGCTTATGAAATCATTTTATTTATTAAGCTAATGAGTACAATCGTTCGGCTATTGCCACTTCCAGGTCTGCGGGTACAGTATCAGAATCATCACCAATTGCGACATAGTGCCCTACAGTACGGTCGTAGGTAAAAACAAAATCGTCACTGCCATTATAACGAACTGTAAAACGAGTGTCACCATTGAACTCAAATGGGGTCGCCTTAACAAAAAATGGAACGCCATTTAATAAAAGTTGAAATGATTGGTCTTGCATAATTGAAATTTTTAAAAAGTGGGCACAAAAACAATGCCTTTGGAAATCTTTGACTTACGTCGAAAAATATTGCTACCGGTCAGTCTTATCATTTACCTGCTTACGTTTTTCGTTTTATTATTATTTAAGCAAATCGTTAGCTCACGATCCTCAATTCATTCCACCTGGTTGTGTATTTAGGAGAAAGCAACTCCTGTTTCATTTTCCACGGACGATTGACGCCAGATGAGGCAAACTTCACCAGTTCATTCCTAATGCTGAAGTTTATGTTGTCAATCTTGCTCATAAGAAACTGCTGCTCCACAGTTGAAGGAGCCGCAAAAAAGTTAGCTTGTAAGGATGAGTCGGGAACTAACTGGCTAAAAATAACGCCGGCTTTTTCGTAGACCACTCCTTCTTTAAAAAGTTTTTCCAATAAATCAACTGCAGGTTTTATTAATTTGGTAGTAGTAGATGTGGCAACAGGTAAAACAACCTGCCGCTTAACCGGTTCATTTGGTTTATAAACATCTCCTTTGTCTAAAGCTTTTTCAATTACAAAAACGGTCATTTGCCTTGCGGCGCTCTGCTGTCGTCTCAGTTTTTCTGCAGCCCGGCTAACATACATTGCTACTGCTTCTTTCATTTGAGCCAGGTCGGTAAGCGGGTGTCCGAAACGTCTTGTACACGAAACCATTTTTTTGCTTAATAATTGCTCATCCAAAGCTATGGCGTGTACGCCATTCAACTCCTTGACCAGTCTTACTCCAACTACGCCTCCAAGGTGTTGCCTCGCCCCTTCCTCAGGCATTAAAGTAAGATCAAAAGCTGTTTTTACATCTAGCTTTACCAGCTTTGCAGCGTATTGCTTTCCTATTCCCCATATTTCATCTATTGGTGTTCGCTTTAAAGCCGCACTTACTTTACCTGGTGTGTCCAATATCAACATGCAGTTACTTTTGGCTTTATTTTCTTTGGCAAGCCGGTTTGCAATTTTTGCCAGCGTTTTGGTAGGCGCCACTCCTATTGAAACAGGTATGCCTGTCCATTGTACAATTCGTTCTTTTAGTTCTTTTACAGTATCATGCAGATCTTTTAGCGGAACGTCAGAAAGGTCTACGAATGCCTCATCAACCGAATACACTTCTATGCAGTTTGATTGAAATAAACTTTGCATCGTTTCCATTACCCGCTTGCTCAAATCGCCGTACAAATTATAATTAGAAGAGAAAACAGAAATATCGTGTTGCTTTAATAAGGGTTTACTTAAGAAATATGCCTGGGCCATCTTAATTCCCAATTTCTTTGCTTCGTCACTTCTTGAAATAATACAGCCATCATTGTTGCTTAATACAACGACCGGCGTCGCCTTCAGGTGAGGTTTAAACAACCGCTCACAGGAACAATAAAAATTATTACAGTCTACTATTGCTTTCATACTCATCCTCTAAAGGAACAATTTAACCCCGAGCCTAAATCAGAATGGATGTGTGATAAAATGGATTTGTCCACCCGATATTATTTCCTTTACTCATAGGAGACTTATGGAGCATGTACCACATATGTCACCACTCCCCAAACCGAAAAGTCAGCAAATGGATCTACATCAATAACGGCAAGCTTAGCAGTTTCGGGTACCAGTCTTATCTTATTAAAAGTTTTATCAAGACGTCGAACAAGCATTTCTCCG
>JBBPZJ010000172.1:0-4303 GCA_038199395.1 Chitinophagales bacterium | reverse complement strand
TAATTTGCGTAGGAGGATAAATGTGGTATAACAAGGAATAATCATTAGAAAAGCCTTCGGTAGAAAAAAGCTCTTCTGAGTACAATCCCCCATCCGGTTTTCTAAACTGAGTATGACGTTTTGATGGTTTTTGGCCCAGCGAATAATAGTATGGCATAGCAAACCGGCGTTTAAAAGTGAATATAGAACCTTCAGTCCCCGTTAAAGTAGCAACTGCAAAAGCTATTAGCGAATAAATTTTGAAGCAATAAAATCACAGATAATTATTTCATTTTTAAGACTAAGAAAAGCTATTACATACTTTTTCTTGTAGGTAATACACCTGTAACCTAACCGCTTCCAAACCCTATTTCTGCATTGCATATGTTCAATCATGTCATCTGATAACTTATCAAAATAAGCAAAAGCTTCATCAATAAACTTTTTCGCAGTTTCAGGCAATCCCTTACTTTCAATGAAAAATGCTACTTCTGCAACAGCAGTTGCTGCTGGTTCTAATATACTTACTTTTCTTTTACCCACTTATCAATGAGTTTGTAGGCATGTTGCTTTCCCTTAGCAAGAGAAAGCTTAGTTGAACGTTGCGTTTTACACGCTGCTTCTAACTGAAGTTCTTCAAATTTTTCCTGCTCGACAATTACATATTTTTTCTTGTTAAGGATTATAGTGTTCATTATATTTAAATTCATTAGCTCTGTGAAGATAAGTTTTCTATTGATAAATTTAAAAGACGCAGCCCGTAAGCCGTTAAAGAAGCTACAAATTTCCCCTCGCTGCCTGCTCTTTTTCGATTGCTTCAAAGAGTGCTTTAAAATTACCTTTTCCAAAGCTTTTTGCACCTTTTCTCTGTATGATCTCAAAAAAAAGTGTTGGTCTGTCTTCTACCGGTTTTGAAAAAAGCTGAAGCAGGTAACCTTCGTTATCCCTGTCTACCAAAATACCCAACTCTTTTAACGGCTCTATATCTTCATCTATATGACCAACCCTGTCTAACAAATCATCATAATAAGTATTTGGAACCTTCAAAAATTCAACTCCGCGACTCATCAGTTGCCTTACTGTGTTTACAATATCATGTGTTGCAAGTGCAACATGCTGAACACCTTCTCCATCGTAAAATTCGAGATATTCTTCAACTTGCGATTTCTTCTTTCCTTCAGCCGGTTCATTTATAGGAAATTTTACGAAGCCATTACCATTACTCATTACCTTACTCATAAGTGCCGAATATTCTGTAGAGATATCCTCATCATCAAACGTTAGAATATTTTTAAACCCCATAACATCTTCGTAAAACTTCACCCAGCGATTCATCTGGTTCCAGCCCACATTCCCAACGCAATGATCTACATACAATAAACCTGTATCGGCAGTCTGAAAATGAGGGATGCGCCAGGTACGATAACCAGGCATAAAAGCTCCATTATAATTTTTTCTTTCGATGAATAAGTGTGCTGTATCGCCATAAATTTTAATTCCGCTCATGACCACTTCACCGTTATTGTCTTGAAGCATATGAGGTTCTACATAACTTTCTGCGCCTCTGTGAGTGGTTTGTTGCCAGGCATCTGTTGCGTCATTGACCAAAAGAGCAATGTGCTTTACCCCGTCGCCGTGCCTGTAAATATGATCGGCAATTTCATTGGGTGAACGCACAGGTGTGGTTAATACAAATGTCAGCTTGTTTTGCCGTACCACATAACTAGCACGATCCATACTGCCCGTTTCAGGGCCGGCATAAGCAATAGCCTGAAAACCAAAAGCACTCATATAAAAATGAGCCGCCTGCTTTGCATTCCCAACATAAAACTCTACATAATCCGTTCCCTGCAAAGGGAGAAAATCAGATTTATCCTGCACAACTTTTTTTTCTGAAGAAATAGCTGACATAGCATTTTTTTAATTTGAATAATTAGAACACCTGGAAACTCGTGCTACAATTACAATAACTTAAACTTCCGTGTCAATAGCAAGTGCCTGCATCAGGCAGACATAGTAATTATGCCGGGTAAAGAAGATTTTATGTGGATAATCGGGCCTCATCAGAAGTTACTTCGAAAAACGTATTCTTTTAATTACCTCAAAAATTATTCCCTTTTCAATGTTATGTAGCTGCCTGTCACTTTACTTCAAATTTAGTTCTTTCTGCTTTTTTAAACACGCAAGGCCACCGTTGCCGTCAACACTTTTGAAATGATATCTTGTACTTGGTAATCTGTTACGTGTTCCAACATTCCCATTTAAAGCATCGTAAAATCCTGCAACTTGTTTTTTTAAAAGAGATGACACCTGGAATATAAAAATCTCAAATAAGAATATAAACCTTTTCCTTCTGCCATACCTTTACAATTCAAATTATTTCCTTACTAACAAAACAGATTGTTACAATGAAAATTACAGTAGTAGGTGCGGGTGCCGTAGGAGCCACCAGTGCCGATAACATTGCCCGTAAAGAACTAGCCTCAGAACTTGTTTTGCTCGACATCAAAGAGGGTGTTTCCGAAGGTAAAGCTCTGGATATGACACAAACAGCAGCATTACTGGGATTCGACACACGCATAACAGGAACAACAAACGATTATTCTAAAACTGCTGACAGCGATGTAGTTGTTATAACTTCAGGTCTGCCTCGAAAACCCGGAATGACCCGAGAAGAACTGATCGGTACCAATGCTTCTATTGTAAAAGGTGTAACCGAAAATCTTCTAAAATATTCTCCCAATGCCACAATTATCGTAGTATCTAACCCAATGGATACTATGACCTACCTCACGCTTACTACCAGTGGTGTGCCTAAAGAGCGCATCATTGGCATGGGAGGCATTCTTGACAGTGCGCGTTTTAAATGTTATTTGAGTAAGGAACTTGGCTGTAGTCCTAATGACCTAAATGCGATCGTTGTAGGTGGACATGGTGATACGACTATGATTCCTTTGATGCGTTATGCTACCTGGAATAGTGTTCCTGTTACTGAATTTTTAAGCGAAGAACAACAGAAAAAAATAGTGGCGGATACAATGGTAGGCGGTGCTACACTTACCAAATTGCTAGGTACAAGTGCCTGGTATGCACCCGGTGCGGCTGTAGCTGCTTTGGTTGAAAGTATTGTGCGAGACGAGAAACGTTTATTTTCTTGCTCGGTGAGCGTAAATGGGGAATATGGCCAAAGCGACATTTGCTTAGGAGTTCCCGTAGTAATCGGAAAAAACGGTTGGGAAAGAATTGTTGACTATAAACTAAACGAACAGGAACAAGCAACTTTAAATAAAAGTGCAGATGCTGTAAGAAATATGAACGAGGTACTAAAAACATTGTAGTTCTGTTATTAGATAAAGTGAAACAAAAGCTGGAAGCGGCAAAACCTCAACAAATAATTGTTGGGGTTTTTGTTTCTCTGGTAACTCACAACAACAGACCTTTTTTAGCAATATTCTGTTTTTTCTAATTATTATGCGTTGCAACTTGTAGAGTTTCGATGGATGAACATGGTAGAAGCAATAGAAAAATACCATCCTTCCGCTGAAGTAATGGCATGAATATTTTAAATACAACAATAAAATTTAAAAAATGCAGGATTCAGAAACCATATTAGAAGGCTCCAGCGACTCTGAAAAAGGGGCTTATTTGGGCGCCATAGCATCCATAGCTACTGCCGATCGCGAGGCTACTGCTGAGGAGATAGAATACTTGAGCAAGTTATCAGATGCTGCAGGTCTTTCACCTGAACAAAAAGATGCGGTCATAAAAGCTGCACAGGAGATAACTGATGAAGACACAAAGCGGTGTTTGGATGTTTTAAAGACCAGTGAATTGAAATATTCACTGGTAACGGATTTGATAGCGTTTGCAAAAAGCGACGGCAACTACACAGAAGATGAAAAAAATACCATTCAAAAGATGGCTGACTATCTGGGAGTGAATAAGGAACAGTTCTCTCTGTTAGATCATTTTACAGATAAAGCAATTGACCCATCAAAAAATGCGAGCGGACAAAGTGTGAATACATTATCTGGCGCTCAGTCAGAACCTGAACAAAAAGATTTTTTATCGTTACTAGGACTAAAACAAAAGCTGCAGAGTGCGGGAATCAACGGAAACGGATTATTAAAAGGTTTGTTAGGCATAGCTGCGCCGATGCTGCTGGCAAAAATGGTAACGGGCGGACTTAACCGAAATCGAGGCCGGATGGCTGGTGGTGGCGGAATGTTTGGAAGCGGAGGAGGATTGTTTGGCGGCGGCCTTGGTTCTATTTTTTCTATGCTGAATGGAGGTAGTGGATACAGACGATCAGGTGGACTTCTTT
>JBBPZJ010000171.1:0-5281 GCA_038199395.1 Chitinophagales bacterium | reverse complement strand
TATTGGGATGGAACTCAAAGACAACTCCGGTCATTTTGTGATGATTGATGACCCGAGATTTGATCCGTTAATAGATTTTTTTACTAAAAATAATATTCCTTTAATTGGTCATCTTGGCGAACCTAAGAATTGTTGGTTGCCTATAGAAAAAATGACTGTGCAAGGTGATGTAAACTATTTCAGCGCTCATCCTGAATATCATATGTATCTGCATCCTCAATATCCTTCTTACGAAGATCAAATAGATGCAAGAGACACTATGCTTGCAAACCATCCGAACCTGAAATTTATAGGTGCGCATTTCGGAAGCCTCAAATGGAGTGTAGATGAGATTTCAAAACGTCTTGACAGGTTTCCAAACATGGCTGTAGATACAGCCGAAAGAATATCGCATTTACAATTGCAGGCAATAACAGATTGGCAAAAAGTTCACGACTTTTTTATTAAATACCAGGATAGAATTATTTATGGGACCGACATTGTTATAGACGGAACAATGACTGCTGATGAAATGGAAAAGCATGCTCATAACATAAGACTTCGTCATTGGAAATTTTTTACTTCGGACGAAATGATGCGTGTGCCAAAAGT
Organism: Chitinophagales bacterium; assembly: GCA_038199395.1. GTDB lineage: Bacteria > Bacteroidota > Bacteroidia > Chitinophagales > Chitinophagaceae > Segetibacter. Next base: position 4,690 of record JBBPZJ010000171.1, on the reverse strand, counting down.
GGATGGCGAGTTCAAAGGACTGAAGCTGCCACGTGAAATAATTGATAAAATTTATCGTGCAAATGCAGAGAAATGGTTTCAGTTAAACCCGAGCGACAATAAGCGGTCAAGCGAATAATTTTGCAGTTGAATTTCTAGTCCGAGTATCATTATTTATTGAAACTTTGGTTGTCGCACAGTCATTTATAAACGGTGTTGTTGTGCTTTTAAAAGTGTATGATTTGTTTAATGAACTTCGATAAACATGTCTTGATAATTTTACAAAGAGTATCAACATAACTATTATATTTAGAGAATAAAATGTGGAAACAGAGGCAAAATATTTACAGGGATCATTAAACTTAGATCAACCCTGCGATAGGATCTATTACTATAATCCGAAAGTAAGGTAATAAAAGCTTGTCGACCCGGTAATGAAACCTTTGCTGGCTGAGGCCGTAACTTTAAATGCTTTTAGGCTTACACTTTTAAAACTTTGTGCTGTGGATAATAAACTTCCCACCCTTAAAGAAATTGCAAAAATACTCAATGTTTCTATTTCAACGGTTTCAAGGGCATTGAGTGATCATCCACGCATTGGTCTTCAAACAAAAAAGAGGGTGCAGGAGTTAGCCAAAGAATTAAGCTTTGAACCTAATCCTAAGGCAATCTCTTTTAAACAAAAAAAGACTTTTGTTGTTGGCGTCATTCTTCCTGATATACATGAAGATTTTTTTTCTGAAGCCTTAAGCGGAATTGAAATAGCAGGTATAGAACACGACTATACCATCTTGTTCGGACAGAGTTACGACGACCAGGAAAAGGAAATTAAGGTAGTAGAAGCAATGAAGCGACAGCGGGTTGATGGATTAATTATTTCACTGTCGAAACAAACACAGAAATACGACCACCTGGAGGCACTGGAGAAATATGGTATTCCGGTAGTTTACTTTGACCGTGTTCCTCCTTACGAAGCTAATAAAGTGTATTGCGATTTATATAGGGGAACAGTAGAGATGGTGGGATGGCTATTTGGTAAGGGTTATAAGCGCATAGCTTTAATAAATGGACCGGATAGATTACAAGCGAGCAAAGAACGGCTCAACGGCTATATTGACGGGGTGTCGAAGAAAAAACTGAAAGTAGATATGCAGTTGGTAGAGAAAACGGACCTGTCTAAAGAGAGCACTTACCTCGCAATGAAGAATCTCCTTTCATTAAAAAAAAGGCCCCAGGCAATTATTACTTTTAACGATTACGTGCATATGGATGCGGTGAAGCATGCACAGCAACAAAACGTGCAGGTAAATAAAGACATCGTCTTTGTAAGTTATGCAAACCTGCCAATTACCAGCTATATCGCACATCCGCCTTTGGTATCTATTGAGCAATATCCGTACAGGCAAGGTGAAAAAGCGATGGAGCTTTTGGTAAAAATTTTAAACGATAAACTTGCAAATAAAAATCCGCAAAAAACATATTTTACGGAAGAAGTACCGGTAACCTTGGTTGAGTTGTAACGAAATGGGGGTAGTGTACTCTTTCAATAAAAACTGGCATTTATGGAAGCTTGCTAAAGTCAATCTCCGGCCTCTTATTTCGTAATGGTCTTTCAAAGACAGATTTGTAAGAGGTGTATTGATTAAAAAAACCACCATTCTTTAAAAAGAAACGTCCGTTTTCAATACCACCTGCATAATCCATTCGATAACCCTTTGCTGCTGTATTGTCATAAGTGAAATTAGCTCTGTTTAATTCTATCCAGGTTCCATTCGCATTGCAGATCCACTGGTTGTCAAACAATACCCTTCTTTCTTTATCACCTTGCTCGGGAATAAAGTTTTCTAAGAATGAATGAAACTTTTTAAGGTATGTATTTGTTTCAGGGCGATTAAATGAAGCAACCAGCATCCAGGTATTTTTTTCGGGGGCAAAAAAATAAGCAGTGTAAACCGTGTTTCCGCTATTATCAGGAACTCCGCTCAGTAAGAATTTATATGTCGAACCTGCATTCCAATTGTAGCGAAGAAAGCTTTGTCCGCCGGAACCTTCATTTCCAAACTCTCCTGTGTACACGCCTTCACCTTTTTTCAACATCGTTATCTGCTTACCTTCCGGAATGCTTTTAGGATCGTCTGTTTTAAAAGGGCTCCAGACCGAAAATAAAACTCTTCTTTCGGTAGCCGAATTAACCTGTATTCCAAAGTAACCTTCTCCAAATCCGTTCGCCATAAAGTAGGAACCGATAATATCCTGTCCTTTTGGAACTGTTATTTCGTTATAAAACCATTTTGCTCTAATGGAATCAGCAAAAGGATAATTGAAATGAACCGACGGTCCACGTCGTCCCCAGTAAAAGAAATTGCCTTCGTTATTTTTTACGAAGGCGGTCCTATTATTAATAGCTGAGCCACTGATCTCATATTCGCTTACATCTGCATACAGGTCCCCGGTTTTTGAAATGCCGGTCAATACTATTTTTATATAGCCAGTATCTCTCAGGATCCATTCTCCTGCATCGTACAATTGAAAATCGCTTCCTTTAATCGTTAAGGCTTTTTTTACCCCAATAATTTCCAACTGCAAATCGCTCTGTCCATCTGTTTTTGCCTTTAGCTTAATCTTTATAGACCCTGGCTTGTCCACTCGAAAATAAGTGTTAAATGAAACTTGTGCATTTGTCCAATTTTCAATACCGTTATTGGTAATTATTTTTGTTCTGGCCGGAATATTCTGTGCCCAGGTATTTCCCCCCAGCGGAAGTAAAATGGTTGAATCAGAATAAACAACTATTGGCTTTTTTTCGTTAAAGCCTGATATTAAAAGCCCTTCCCCACCGAGATGTGGAATGAAATTAGTAATAAAAAACAATCCGAATAATAGTGCAATAGTTTTCATTAGTAAGTTTTTAAGTTGGAAAAAAAGTGAGTGCTTCATTCACGCCTATTGCGCTACCCCGGCACCTGATTTTTATTTTTCATCACCTTTCAATTTTGCGCAAACGTTTGCGCCTTGCAAAACAAATATTAGTGGTTAATATTGATAACTGCTTGTTATGATAGAAGCTAACCCAGAATAATTACAGATACTACAAGGAGGAATTTTTAATTGACAATTCTTAAACCATTCCTGTCCAACGGTTTTTGCCTTATCTATTTTATAAATTTCAATCAATAAAACGATCTAATCAAATTTGTATGAAACACACATTTATTCTATTAATGTTGCTGTTCGGCCTGGCGGCTTTTACGCAGGCGGGGGCACAAGGAGGGGGGGTGACAGTAACGGGGATTGTGAAAGATAATACAGGAGTAGTGCTTCAGGGTGTGACGGTAGCAGAAAAGGGTCGAAGTAATACTGTCTCTACTGATGCAAGCGGTGTTTTTAAAATTGCAGTTTCCGGTAGAAATGCAACCCTTGTGGTCACTAGTGTCGGCTTCGAACCACAGGAAGTAAAAGCATCAGGAAATAATGTCAATATCACCTTAATCCAAACTGTTAAAGGGTTGGATGAAGTAACAGTAATGGGTTATTCGACAAAGAGGAGAGAACAAATTTCAAGTGCTGTTGCTGTCGTTTCAGGTGACAAACTTCGGGATGTAACGTCTAATAATTTCGTGGGGCTTTTACAGGGTAAAGCGCCGGGTGTGGTAGTTTCATCTGCTTCGGGTGATCCAACCGCCGGGTCGGATGTAGTAATACGTGGAGCAGGTACTATTAATGCCAGTACTTCTCCCCTGTATGTTGTTGATGGTAATATCGGAGGCAGCTTTAATCCTACCGACGTAGAAACTGTAACCATACTGAAAGATGCAGCAGCGACAGGTTTATATGGTTCGCGTGCTGCAAATGGGGTTATTATTGTAACAACCAAATCGGGCAGAGCGGGAAAAACCAGAATCGAATTTAATTCAACACAAGGTTTTAGCGAAGCTTCGAAGGGTAACTTTAGAATGATGAATTCCCAGGAATTGTATGATTATCAAAAAACTTTTTTTAACCCAAACCCTGCTGTATTAAATACCAATACAGATTGGTGGGACCTTGCTTTCAGAAAGGCCAAAGTTAACAGCTATACTTTATCTGCCTCCGGAGGTACCGACAAGTCTCAGTTTTATGTTGCTGGTAACTATTACAAAGAAGAAGGAACAGTGATTGACAATGACAGAACAATGTACAATTTGCGGACAAACCTAAACCAAAAGCTGACCGATAAGTTGAAACTAAGTGTATTATTAAATGGAAAATATATTAAAGACAATTTCACAACTTCTATAAACAATCCGCCCGCCAATCCACTTGTGAACAATATACCGGGCGCCTTAACTGATGCTTATCTGAACCTTCCCTATGACTCTGCTTTTAATGCCGATGGTAGCGGAAAAGATCCAAGATTTGGAACCTGGTTAGGCAGAGACAGAAATAATTATTTCCATTTAAGAGATTATAATACTTCAAATGGCAGAAGCTTTACCATGTCTGGCGATGTTAATCTCGAATACAATTTGTCAAGGCATTTTACATTTTCTACCTATAACAGGGTGAATCTCTTTAACTCTTTAAGTAATACCTATTACGACAAAAGGACAAAGCCTGGTGCTCCCACTGGTGGGGCACTTTACAATAATCAAAACTACTCCAGTACACTGGTTAGCTCAAACAGGTTAAGGTATAACAACAATTTTGGCCAGCACAGTATCTCTGTTTTAGG
>JBBPZJ010000170.1:0-2745 GCA_038199395.1 Chitinophagales bacterium | reverse complement strand
GAGATCTCAATCACCATGTCGCTTTTAATGTTTTCAATATCGCCTTTTAGTCGTTTGTATAGTGTATACAATTCTGAAGTATGCTCCTTAAAATGGAAGAGAATTGAAAGATGATTAAGAGTATGGTTAACAGGATAAGTAGCGGAGGAAGAATGAACTAAATAGCCGGCATTATTATCTTAATGATCGTTGTTCGAGGCGTTTTAAAAAAGCCTGTTTTTCACCTGCCGGGCTATAGAAAGATAACCGCATTATCTCAAAACTCATATCGAATTTTATGGCAAACCTTCTTTAAGTATTTTTTTTTACCTGGCGCTGCGAATGGTATTCTTCCCTGCGGTCTTGTTTATATGGCAATCACAGGAGCATGGCTGCAGGAACAGTTGAAACCCAATCTGCCCGTCTTATTCCTGAGTGTTTTTCCTGAAGATCAATATGCAATTCCGGGCGTTGAAAAGTTGGAGCTGCAGGATATTTGAACAAGGACACTGCTGCAAATGATTGGGCAAGACCATCGCATTATTAACTCTGGACACCACTCCGGGCAGTTGGTACGTGATCTTTGGTTGACCATTGTCAATGGCACATTTTGGAGAGGCGAGTTAAAAACAAAGCAAAAGACGGAACTTTTTACTGGGCAGATACTACCATTGTTCCTTTTTTAAATGATAAGGGCAGGCCTTACCGGTACATGGCGATACGCGCTGACATTACACCGCGAAAGCTGGCACTGTAATGTATATCTCAATTTCTTCGGGCAAGAAGTTTAGTTCTTTCTACGATCTTATATCTCTCCTGTCGTTTCTACTCACGCTATAGTAGCTTTGAATTAGCTAATGATAGTTGTAATTTCAAGCTTATTCTTTAGTCAGCACTCGTCTTCAACTTTTGATGGTGTTACAATATTTTTAAATAATGAAATGGATCTTTTACCCTGTGTCTTTTATGATGTGTCTTGTTTCATGCAGGCAACGACAGGAAAAAGTTCAACCGGTTGTGGAAAGAATCACAGAATCAGTTTATGCTTCAGGCTTCGTAAAAAGCAATAATCAATACCAGGTATTTTCGACGGTAAGTGGTCTAATACAAAAAATATTGGTGAAAGAAGGTGACATGGTAAAAAAAGGTGAGCCACTAATAATTCTCGTAAATGAAACATCGAAACTAAATGCAGAAAATGCAAAACTGGCGGCAGACTACACTGCGGTTAATGCCAACCGCGACAAGCTAAATGAACTGAAAATAAACATTGATCTTGCCAGGTCAAAAATGGCAAATGACTCATTGCTGCTTATAAGGCAACAGGATCTGTGGTCGCAGCAAATAGGTACAAGGGTAGAATTAGAACAACGGGAGCTCGCCTATAAAAATTCAAAAACTGCTTTTGAAGCCTCGTTACTTCGCTACAACGATCTAAAAAGGCAATTGAATTTTTCGTCTTTACAGGCACAGAAAAATGTTGATATCAGTAATACTATTGCAAGAGATTACACCATTAAAAGTGAGGTCAGCGGACGTGTTTATAGCATCTCAAAAGAACCCGGCGAAATTGTTTCTCCCCAGGCACCTGTAGCTGTTATTGGTGATGCAGATGACTTTATACTCGAGTTGCAGGTAGATGAATTTGACATAGCTAAACTAAGGTTAGGTCAAAAGGCATTGATAACCATGGACAGTTACAAAGGACAGGTTTTCGAAGCGACGATTCAAAAGATCGATCCGATCATGAATGACAGATCAAGGTCGTTTACTATTGAAGCTGCATTTGTATCAAAGCCCCAGACACTCTATCCTAATCTAACCGCTGAAGCTAACATTGTTATTCAGACAAAAGAAAACGCGGTAACCATTCCAAGAAATTTTTTGACAGACGACGATTACGTGATCACAGAAGACAAGCAAAAAAGAAAGGTGGTTACAGGATTAAAGGATTACCAGAAAGTGGAGATATTAAGTGGTATAACTGCAAAAGACACTATTCTTAAACCATGAGTTATAAGTTAATAGCTTCCATAGCAAAAGCGTTATTAATAGCACGATGGAGGCAAACTCTTGTGGCTGCCGTAGGTGTAACTTTCAGCATCACCATGTTTATCACCTTGCTTAGCTTTATGACAGGGCTAAATAAATTACTTGACAGCCTGATCCTAAACCGAACCCCACACATAAGGCTGTTTAATGAAGTAAGACCCAATCAACATCAGCCGATAAATACATCTGCCAAATATAAAAGCGCTTACAATTTTATTGCATCTGTAAAGTCTGCTGCGATGCATAAAGAGATCTACAACAGTGCAGCAATTATGCAAGCCATAAAAGCAGATGATCGGGTTCTTGGGCTTGCCCCCAAAATAAAAACACCTATTTTTTATAACGGTGGATCGGTTGATTTTTCCGGTGCAATAGACGGTATAGATGTAACTGCCGAAAGCCGGTTATTTCATTTCAACGACTACATAGTTGCCGGGAAAGCGGCAGATCTTAAAAATGTAAGCAATAGTATTATTTTAGGAAAGGCAATAGCCGATAAACTGCTCGCCAATATTGGTGATGTTGTACAAGTAACTTCAACCAACGGCGACCGTATGTCATTAAAGGTTGTGGGGGGTGCATTTCAAATTGTCGCAGCAAATATTGTAAATTTAGGGAACTAAACTGCAATTCAAATGACAAAAGAACAATTGGTAGAAGCTATTTCTGCTCATTACGATGAGTTAAATAATTTGAATAAAATTGATAATTTCT
>JBBPZJ010000169.1:0-17032 GCA_038199395.1 Chitinophagales bacterium | reverse complement strand
TATTTCGCAGCAACAAGTTTGCAACCCGGTTTACAAAGATTGCACTATCAGGCGTATTAAAAAAAACCACTGAGTCTATTTTCCGGTCTTCAACAACAAATTCTTTCTCTCCCTGCAAACAATATATTTCATCAGTAAGAAAATTTATTTTAATGGGAACTGTTCCTACTCTTTTGCCATTTTTGTATAAATAAGCGTTCTCGTAGTTGCTATTATAAAAAGGACTGCCTGTAATGTTATCGTATTTGAGACCATTGCTATTCTTATCATCACTAAGAGCTCTTTCATCCTTCATCTTCAAAAATTTGTCTAATGAGTGTATTGTTTCCGGAGCGTTTTGAGAAAAGGTTGAATGATATAGAAGACAAAATGATAAACAAAAAACGGTAGCTAACGACGTTGTAAACCGGGAAAGAAATCGTAGCATAGATGACAAAGTTATCGGTGTTAATTTAACTACATAAAAATAGTAATATACGATTAATATGTATTGCTATAACTTTCCACTGAGACAAACAGTAACCTTATTATTTAGTTCGTTCTGCTGGGTCTCCTTACCGGCTTGTGCATTTGCCAAGGGCCCTAGCATGTAGCGCAGGGTCTCATGCTGACGCACCTGGCTTAGCAATGACGACCCCGCTGGGACAAAGCAATTCTTATAACTTCAAAATGCCTCCCCAATGGTAAAGTAAAAACCGCCGGTTTTGGGGCCCAACGCATAATCAAGCCTGATGTTCAGATGATCTTTCCTGTTTACATTATATCTGAGACCGGTGCCATAAGAATATTTAAAGTCGTTGAAGCGAAGCAAGTTTTGTTGATTACCTAAAAATCCGCCGTCAGCAAACAACACCCCGCCAAATCTTTTAAATAGTGGGAACCGTCCTTCTATTTGCAAGGCAGCGAAATTATTGTCGGTAAACCTTCCCTGGTAATAGCCACGCATCAGCTTATAACCGCCTAATTGCGACAGTTGCTGAAAGGGAGCATTGCCACTTACAAAACTTCCATATAAGTTTGTTGCCAGGATAAATTTCTTTGAAAGATGGCCGTAATGGCTCAAATCCAACACTATCCTGCTGAAATTAAAATTGCCACCCAAAAAGGTACCATTGTTCATAAAACTTACACTGCCAAACCAGCCTTTACCAGGATACAATACACTATCTCTGGAATCATATAAGAGCAGCGGACCAGCGCCACTGGTAGTGCTTCCCGCTGATCCGGGCACATTTCCTGAAGACAATGCTCCCTGTGGTGTTATAGATTTGATGCCATAGTTCTCAAACTGGTAGCTAACGCCTGCATAAATGTGCGGAAGAATTTTGTAAGCGGCATTAAGCTTTATGCGCGGATAATTAACGGTGTATAGTTCTTTAGGTGTCTCTGCCTTGCCAATACCATAAAAATAATAGCTGTACTTGTAATATCCAGCCTCGCCAAAAAAATAGTAATTATTGTTATCGAAAAATACCTGGAACTGGGAATACAATAACAATTGTTTGTTTTGTGTGTAAGCCAAACCCGCCACAATGTTCGAAGGTTTTACATTCTGCGAGTCACGTTGAAGCCTAAATGTTGCATTGCCCGCAACGCCATAGGCGATCCTGGTCTCAGGTGAATAATACAATAGTGGAAAGGGAAACGCAGTAAACCTTTTTGCAGGCCTGATTTCCTGTGCTGAAGAAAGCAAACAAATAGTCAGCAAGGCAGAAAATAGCAGCAATTTTTTGGCGCCACTAAACGAAACAGTCATTAATAACTTTACAAGGATCATTGAAAATGATATACCATGATTTTGTTCGGATGGTTTTAGTAATCAATTTATATTACCAGGATGCCGAGTTGTTCCGCCTTTGCAGAGGTTCTTCACCTGTAAACATGTATGACGAGAATACTTTGCCAGGAGAAGATGATAAACAGGGCAGAAAGTGCATACAGCTCATAAAGGACAAAATGATAGCTACAGCGAAGATTAAACGACACTAGCAAAAAGCTGTTGGTGAAGAACACCAACGGCGGCAAAAATGTAGCTTTTGTAAGAGAAGGGCATACAGACTTGATTAAGCCAGGTGTTGCCAGTTCATCCCGTGTCCCTGTAAGAAGACCATTGGCACTGGGGTCTTTTGAATGCGCTGCCCCGGTCAAAAAAAAGGTACCGGCAGGATGCAGGGGTGAGACCCCCAAACAACCTAAAGGCCGCTCAATAACAGTATAAAATATTTGAACTCATTCGATTGCCAAAAGATTTACCGGATAAAACAGTCAAACTCCTGTGAAGTAGGGTTATCTTAATTACTTCATTTTTAGTACCGCGTAATTAGGATGTTCGGGATTTACAATTAGTTCCTGCCGTTGCGGGTGAATGATTACATCCATTTCTTCCATTGGAATCGCTCCTAAAAAAGGTTCACTGTCAGCAGGCAAAACAAAGGCGTTACAGGTAGCTGTACGGTTAGCAAAAAGTACTTTTACAGGCCCAACAACCGGGTATTCAGCTACCCTGCCATCCGCTACCTGCACTTTTCGCATTTCCACAAGAGGCAGCTCTAATTGGGATTGTATTGTTTCGTTCATAGCCATCATATATGCTCCGGGGTCCACCAGCATAACTGTCCTTAGCCTTCGTATTTCATCTTCACCAATAATATGCCGCCGCACCAAAGCTTCATCATCTGCATTTATCAATTCAATATCTGCATAGATTAATCCCATTTTCTTATTTTGTTTCAAAGATACTCTTTCGGGTATTTTTTGCAAACCATACCTCCGCCTTTGCAGGTGTTCTTCACCTGCAAACATGTATGACGAGAATACTTTGCCAGATGAAGATGATAAACAGGGCAGAAACTGCTTATAGCTCATAGAGGATAAAATGATAACGACAGCGATGACTAAACAACATTAGAAAAAAGCTGTTATTGAAGAACGCCAACAGCCGCAAGAAAATATAGAAAGCCATAAGAAAAGTACTCGTTACTTCCTAACTCTTTGACTTATTGACCTCATGACTTAATGACTTTCCTTACGCCTTCATCCCCTCCAGTTCCTTCTGCATCTTAAACATCTGGTCACGAAGCAATGCTGCCTGTATAAAATCTAAATCTTTCGTCCTGCCAGGGTCTCCTTCACAGGTCTTGTGCGTCATGCAGCGCAGGGTCTCATGCTGACACACCTAGCTAGCAATGAAGAGCCCGCTGGGACAAAGTGAGACACCGGCAGGACAACCAAGAGCAGCAGTGCATCGTTAATTTTTTAAGCTACTTCCAAAGCCTTCACTTCTAGTTTAAAACCAAGTCTTTGCATAATGCTTTCACAATCTCTCCATTCAAGCCCAAAAGCTTTTACATCAGCTACTCCCAATTGAGCAAGTATATTCCGCATGGAGTGAGAGGAGTCATCAATATAATCTGCATCTAATAGTGCTTGTTCTGCCCACTCTACCACCTCTGCAAGTGATGTGTCACGTTGAAGATATTCAAGTAGCTTTCCGGCTATTGTTTTTTTAGTTATCATGTTCTATTTTTTTATGTCCTTTATCAGTAGGTAAATGTAGTTTGGTCTTTGTCATACAAGCAGCAAACTACCAATGCCTCAATGACTTAATGTCTTCGCTTACGCCTTCATCCCCTCCAGCTCTTTTTGCATTTTAAACATCTGGTCACGTAGCATTGCTGCCTGTATAAAATCGAGATCTTTCGCAGCTTTCTCCATTTGTTTTTTTGTTTGAGAAATAGCTTTTTCCATTTTAGGTATGGTGTTGTAAGAGCCTTCTGATTCTGCAGCTCTTGTTACCAGCGATCCTTCATCATCAATTGCATATTGATTGACTGGATCTCCTTTAATATCAAGTACCGATGTCTGCTGCATGATCTGCTCAATACTTTTACGAATGGTGGTAGGTGTTATTCCATTAGCTATGTTATGCTGAACTTGCTTCTCCCGGCGGCGGGTAGTTTCATCAATGGTTCGTTGCATGCTTTCAGTAACCGTGTCAGCATAAAATATCACTAATCCATCAACGTTACGTGCAGCACGACCGGCAGTCTGGGTAAGGCTTTTTTCATTTCTCAAAAAACCTTCCTTGTCGGCATCCAAAATAGCAACCAATGAGACCTCGGGAAGGTCTAATCCTTCACGTAATAAGTTTACCCCAACAAGTACATCAATTTCGCCAAGCCTTAACTGCCTTAAAATTTCAACCCGTTCCAATGTTTCTACCTCACTATGTATGTACTTGCTTTTTATGTTTATTCGGGCAAGGTATTTATCCATCTCTTCAGCCATACGTTTAGTAAGCGTTGTTACCAGTACACGATCACCTTTTGTAACACGTTTATCTATTTCATCTAACAAATCGTCTATCTGGTTTACACTGGGTCTTATTTCAATTGGCGGATCCAGTAATCCCGTAGGGCGCACAACCTGTTCTGTCACTACTCCACCGGTCTTTTCAAGTTCATAATCTGCAGGGGTGGCACTTACAAAAACTGTTTGATTTAATAAACCTTCGAATTCATGAAAGTTTAATGGACGGTTATCCAAAGCGCTTGGTAATCGAAACCCAAATTCGACCAAAGTCATTTTACGGCTACGGTCACCCCCATACATTCCCGCAACCTGCGGAATGGTTTGGTGGCTCTCATCTATCACACATAAAAAGTCTTTAGGAAAATAGTCGAGCAAACAGAAGGGCCGTGTGCCCGGCTTGCGTCGATCAAAGAAACGGGAGTAGTTTTCAACGCCGTTACAGTATCCTAGTTCACGAATCATTTCCAGGTCATAATTCACCCTTTCACTGATCCTCTGTGCTTCTATATACTTTCCCGTATTTTTAAAATACTCTACCTGGGCTGCCATCTCGTCTTGTATCTCGTATAGCACCTGCTGCATCTGGTCTTTTGGAGCAATGTATAGGTTGGCAGGAAAAATCGCCGCATCAGGTAATTTGGTAATTCGTTTACCTGTCGATAATTCAAGCGATTCAATTGTCTCAATTTCATCTCCAAAAAAAGTAATCCGGTAACCAAAATCCACATAAGGAAGGTTGATGTCTACCGTATCACCCTTAACTCTAAAAGTTCCCCTCGTAAAATCGCCCTGGCTGCGACTATATAAACTATTGACCAAAGAATGGAGAAAGCCCTGTCGTGATATTACCTGCCCTTCTTTTATTCGCACGATTCCATTTTCAAACTCAGTAGGGTTACCGATACCATAAATACAGCTTACAGAAGCAACTACAATTATATCGCGCCTTCCAGTGAGTAATTGGGAGGTCGCCTGCAGTCTTAACTTATCCAGTTCTTCATTGATGCTCTGGTCTTTTTCAATGTACGTATCATTGACCGGCATATAAGCTTCCGGCTGGTAGTAATCATAATAGCTAACAAAATAACCTACGGCATTGTCAGGAAAAAATTGTCTAAACTCGCCGTATAGCTGGGCCACAAGGGTTTTATTATGCGTAAGTACCAGTGTTGGCCGTTGTGTATTTTGAATAACATTCGCCATGGTGAAGGTTTTACCACTTCCGGTTACCCCAAGCAAAGTCTGATATTTTTCACCTTCCAAAATACCTTCGGTCAATTGTTGTATTGCTGCCGGCTGGTCACCTGCCGGCTGATAAGGCGAGACTAATTTGAACCCCATATTATCTGAATTGCAGATATGCAATTTACTGCATGCAGCATTAATAAGAAGTTATTTGTGGCTTTAGAATTGGTTCACTCTTGATTTTCGTTAGACTTACTCCATCCTCTTCACTGTAGAAACAGCAAGTCCTAATCAATAAATTTTACCCAAACATGATCGTCTAATATTACATTGTTTTTCACTACCGCTTTCTCTCTAATTCCTTCAAGGTGAAAACCATTTTTCTCGAGCACCCGCATGGAAGCAGCATTGTAATTAAAAACCTCCGCGTAAATTCTGATAACATCAAAATGTCGTTTGATATAAATAAGTAATAAAGACACCGCTCTTGATGCTATTCCCTTACCCCAAAATTCTTCTGCGACAAAATATCCGATCTCAATACTTTTACGGTAAACATCATCTTTGGGCATTACACCAATGCTTCCAGCTATTTTTCCGTTCCAGAGGATCGCCATATTTTGGACGGGCTTTTGATTTTTTGTAAATGCTATCCATTCCAAAGCATTGCCGACAGTATAAGGGTGGGGAAAGCGATCCCTTACGTTAAGCCAAATTTTTTTGTTATTACAGATAGCTGCAAGTGCACCTGCATCTTCAGGTTTCCATGGTCGTATTTCAACACCATCTTTCATGTGAATAGCAGTTAGGGCAGCTTTAAAGGCTGATAATTTTCGATAAATATAATAGAGAATTATCGAATTTGCTTGTACAAGAACTCGCTGATGAACCTAAAAGGGGCGAAAAACAAATCTTTTCGATACCCTAAATTGCACTGTTAATTAATCATCAGCTTATTTCCATTATTCCCCATTCCTTTACCTGCTTACCGTTTTTGTGTAAGTTTGTTTAAAGACAGAAGGATTACTTTTTATGGCAATCATAGTTGCCTTTAGATATAGTTCTGATTAATCAATTCGCGAAAACGCTAAGCATGTCTGACTTCGAAAGCATTTTGGATTTTCTTGAGCCTGTTAATTTATACGAGCTGTCCGATGATGAGGGCTACAGGGACACCCAACTCGGTGCGCATGTTCTTATAAATGACGACTACTTCCCCAATTTAGATGACACTGATTTTGTAATGGTAGGTTTCGGAGAAAGTCGTGGACTTATGCCCACCGTAAATATAAATGCCGGTCCGAATGCTATTCGACACGAATTCTATTCACTTATCCAGTGGCATAAAGATGTACGGATAGCTGATATCGGAAATGTAAAACCAGGCGTGACTTTACAGGATTCTTATGCCGCGTTAAAATCAGTGATTAACGAACTTATTCGAAACGGTAAAAGGGTAGTAATTTTAGGCGGCAGCCACGATTTGACTACCGCTCAGTACAAAGCTTACGCCGATTTGGAACAAATAATTGAAGCTACTTGTATAGATGCAAAAATTGATCTGAACATGGATAGCGTTTTGCCCGCTGATCACTTTTTGATGCAGATGTTAATAAGTGAACCAAACTTTATCAAACATTACAATCACATCGGTTTTCAAAGTTATTTTGTGCACTCCGCCATGTTGGAAACGATTGATAAACTCAGATTCGATTGCTTTAGAGTAGGCATGGTTAAAGAAAAAATGGATGAGATGGAGCCAGTGATACGCAATTCAAACTTATTTAGTTTTGATATTTCTGCTATTCAAAACAGCCATGCGCCTGCAAACAGAATGACACCAAACGGATTTAATGGCGAAGAGGCCTGCATGCTAATGCAATATGCAGGCATGAGTGTAAACGTAAGCACAATCGGAATCTATGGTTACCTCCCTCATCAAGATCAGCACAACCTTACAGCAAAGCAAATATCGCATATGCTTTGGTACCTTATGGATGGTATTAATAAGGGCAAGCTGGAGGCGAGGCTGGAGGAAAGAGACCATTTTAATGAATTTAGATTGGCTTTTGCAGAGCTGGAGACAACATTTTTGCAAAGTAAAAGAACCGGCAGGTGGTGGATGGAAATACCTGATGGAAAAATGATTGCATGCAGTCACCTCGATTATATGATAGCTTCATCTAACGACATTCCCGAAAGATGGTTAAGAGCTGCGGAAAGAAGTTGACCAGGTTGAAAATTTAAAGTAGAAAATGGAAAATCAAAAATCACTGCTACCGCCGACGTTTGCGTTTTATTTTGCCATTTTCGTTCTTGTTTCCTGTTCTACACAAACACGGTTAGGTAGAAGTGCCCATGCTGTTTTATTAAATAGAAACGAACTTGCTACTGCTAATATTGGCATTGCCGTTTTTGACCCTGCAACAAACAGGTATTTATACAACTATCAGGCTGATCACTATTTCATTCCTGCAAGTAATACTAAGTTGTTTTCTTTATATGCCGGATTGAAATATTTGCACGATAGCCTGGTTGCTGCACGGGTGACCATTGATAACGAAACCGCAGTTGTGCAGGCAACAGGAGATCCTACATTCCTGCATCCTGATTTTAAAAATCAGCCGCTGCTAAAATTCCTTCAACAAAAAAGTATTACCTCCGTCAGACTAAATACTGCCTTTGCTTCAAAATCTTTCGGAAGAGGGTGGGCGTGGGATGATTATCCATACGACTATATGGCTGAACGTGATCCATTTCCTATTTACGGCAACATTGCAACCATTATTTTTGATGCAGATACTATTCGTACAGTTCCTCCGGCAATAAAGCCCTTTGTAGTTGGTTTGCCGCAAAAAGGCAAAATATGGGATGTAACCAGAGCGCTTGCTGGCCACTTTTACACAATTGATACTTCACAAGGTTCTCTGTCTACAGAGAAAACAATAACCATGGCAATGGAACGAGGTCTTTTTGCCAGCCGCTACCTTGCTGACACGCTACATAAAGAAGTCATTACCGACTATTCGCCTCAAAATTCGACTGCAAGCTTTCCAATTTATTCTCAGCCTAAAGACTCTCTTTTTAAATTGATGATGCATCGTAGCGACAACTTCTTTGCTGAGCAAACTTTGCAGATGGCGAGCAATGAGTATCTGGGTGAAATGAACGATGTAAAAATGATTGACACGCTTTTAAAAACCGATTTGAAAGGGTTGCCCCAAAGACCGAGATGGGCAGATGGAAGCGGACTAAGTCGTTATAATTTGTTTTCACCCCAGGATTTTGTCTGGATTTTAAAAAAACTGGAAGATGAGTTTGGTGTTGAAAGAATGAAAATTATTTTGCCGGGGGCAAATGAGGGAACGCTGCAAGGCTTATATAAAGGGTATGAAAAACACCTATTTGCCAAGACAGGAACAGTCAGTAATAATCTTGCCTTAAGTGGATACATAGCCACTAAAAAGAACCGGCCACTTATTTTTTCAATCCTGGTTAATAATTACCAGGCACCCAACGCAATTGTTAGAAAAGGGATAGAAAGTTTTATCACTTCTATCATAGATAAATATTAAGGAAAAGAGTAAATTTGGATATAAAGGAAATATGCAACAAGTAACAGATACAGATAGCAGATATTCTTTGGAAGAGTATATAAAATTAGATGAAACAGGAATGTTGCGTCACGAATTTTATCAAGGAAAATTATTCGTTATGCCAGGAGAAACGTTGTTGCATAATGAAATCTGTATTCGATTACTCATGCTGTTAACATCCGTATTGCAGTCAAAGGGTTGGAAAACTTACATTGAAAGTGTAAAAGTGAAGATAGAAAGTGAAGATATTTACCTTTATCCAGATATTACTGTAATGAATCCAAATGATGAGATAGCTAAGTCTAATAAGAACTATATTATCTATAAACCCTATCTTATAGCTGAAGTTCTTTCAGATTCCACCCGTAAATACGACTCAACAGACAAATTTATTCAATTTCAAAAAATCTCCTCCCTTCGCTATTTCCTCCTGGTTGAACCGGAAAAGCATGTAGTAATCTTTTATGAAAAAGATGAAAGCAGTGAATGGTCAGGCAAAACTTTTACAGAAATGGACGAAGTGATTGCATTGCCTTTTTTTGAGTCTCAGCTTACATTGGCTGATATATACTCGTAAACTTTAGCTTAAAATGTTAGTGGGGAAAGTTGAATCTACTCATTGCATCTTCGAGATCAGGTGGTTGTCATGCAACGACGACATTATAAAAACAAATGCTGGATTCTAAAAAAAGTACTTACCCGCCCTGCTTTCCAAACATTCTTTCTAAATAGTCGGCTTTAAACTCTACATAAGTAGGGCTGCCATTGGGCGTGGCATTGGGTGTTTTGCATGCAAAAAGTTCTTCTATCAATACAACCATTTCTTTCTGCCCCAGGATTTTTCCTGTCCTAATAGCTTGTTGTTTGGCAACACATCTTACCAGTTTTTCCCGTTTGGTAAACTTAATATCACTGCTAAAATGCTTGTATTGTTCGAGCAGCAATTCTATAGCCATTTTTTCATTCCCCTGCAAAATATCAGCGGGCGTTCCCTGCACAACGAAGGTATTGTTGCCAAATGGTTCAATAAGGTAGCCTAGAACTTTAAGATCGGGCAGCAAGTCCTGCATAAGAACAGCATCTGAGGCACTTAACTGAATAGTGGATGGAAAAAGGCTTTGCTGGGCCGGCATTTGTTTTCCATGAACAGCTTCACTATAACGCTCATATAAAACCCTTTCATGTGCCTGCTGCTGGTGTATGAGTATGAAACCTTGTTCGGTAGGAGTAATCACATAAGTGCTGTGAAGCTGAGTAAGTATCGCATCGGGCAGTAAGCGAAATTTTTGCTGATCCTTAAGCAAGGAATACTCATTATACTCTAATTGCCTACTAGCTGTTTCGGACTCCGTAAGCTTAGTTAAATCGGAAGGCAACGATTGTGTCGACGGTTCATAAAAATCTTTCCAGCTTCGCAACTCGCTCCTGTTGGCACCTTCAATCTTATGTGCCTGGTTCTTTTGAGTAAATGTTTTAAACAAGTTAGAGGAGGCAATAGCTTCCAATTTATCATCACTAACAGGTCTTGACACAGCCTCCATCTGCTGTATATCTGCATTTAGACTAAAATCGAGAGAAGGCGCAATACTGAATTGAGCAAGCGAATGTTTTACGGCAGCTTGAACAAAAGCGTACACAATCTTTTCATCCTCAAACTTTATCTCTTGCTTTGTCGGGTGTACGTTGATATCTAGCTGAGAAGGGTCGAGATCGATAAACAAAACATACATGGGGAAGCTGTCCTTCGCAATCATCTCATTAAAAGCACTCATAACGGCATGGTTGAGATAAGCACTTTTAATAAACCTGTTGTTTACAAAGAAATATTGATCGCCACGGGTTTTTTTTGCTGTATCAGGCTTACCGACAAAACCATAAACATTCATATAGTCCGTGTCTTCACTCACACTTACTAGTTTCGAGGTGTAAGAAGTGCCCAGAATTTGAGAAATTCTTTGCTTGAGGCTTCCTGGTTCCAAATGAAATACCTGCTGTCCGTTGCTGAGGAGCGAAAAAAATATATGAGGAAAAGCCATTGCGACACGAATGAACTCATCTACTATATGTCGCATTTCTGCCGCATTACTTTTCAAAAAATTTCTTCTTGCGGGCACATTAAAGAACAAATTCTTCATGCAAATATTTGTACCGACGGCAGCAGCGCATGGTTCCTGCTTTTTTACAATGCTGTTCTCGATTTCCAAGCATGTGCCTAATTCTTCGCCTGGCTTACAGGTTTTTAATTCTACCTGGGCAACGGCAGCAATAGAGGCAAGGGCTTCACCTCTAAAGCCCATTGTTTTTATTTTAAAAAGGTCTTCTATATTAGAAATTTTAGAAGTGGCATGTCGTTCAAAGCACATCCTTGCGTCTGTTTCACTCATTCCTCTTCCATTATCGACCACCTGTATCAGATTTTTACCTGCCTCAGTTACAATCAGTTTTATTTCGGTAGCACCTGCATCTACAGCATTTTCCAACAGCTCTTTTACAGCACTGGCAGGCCTTTGTATAACTTCTCCCGCCGCTATCTGGTTTGCAATGTTATCTGGTAATAACTGTATTATATCAGGCACTTCGTCTCTATTTAATAAAGTGTAAAAATAATCTTCTGCTACGGCATTTACCCTTTGGATAACAATAATTAAGAAAACCCCACGTTTTTTTATAATTCCGTTTAGTAAGAAAATTATTCGTACGTATGAGACTTCCTATTATTAATATCTGTTTTTTAACACTGGTTCTCTGTTCTTGTCAAAAGGAAACAGATGTGGTTGTCAGCAGCCTTCCCAATAAAAACTCTTCTGTTAAGACAGTGGAATTTGTAAAATATACCATTCCCAAGGGCGCACAGTATTGTGATCAAAGCAATTACTTGCCTTCCAATTATCAGCAATTGTCTTTTATTGTTAGATTCGATAGTTCTGCTATTTACCAAACTCAAATTCCATCCAATCAAGGCGACATCAATAAATTGTTTGGTTTTAGCGACAACAACGCACAACATCATGATTATAGTGCCAGGTTTGGATGGAGATGGAGCGACAAGGCTTTGCGTTTATATGCTTACGTTTACAACAAAGGTGTAATGCATTTTGAAGAATTGGGAACAATTGAAATTGGTGCTGATATAAACTGCACCATAAAAGTAAAACCGGGGAACTATGTTTTTACCGTAAATGGACGTGAAACAGTTATGCCAAGGGAAGCCACAACGGCCACAGCAGAAGGCTATAAGTTATTTCCTTTTTTTGGCGGTGATGAAGTAGCTCCACATGCAATTTCAATTTGGATTAAGGAATCGTTTTAACTTGCTCTTTATACAGATAATCATCTGCTTTAAAATTTTATTCGCTCTAGCCTCCTTGTGCATTTTATCAGCCTCTGGTCAGCCTTTTGCTAATAACCCACTTATTTATCGGCGCTGAAGGCTCGCTATTAATGCAGATTTTTTAAACCAAAAGATAGCCAGGCGCATGATTTTTCAACATGCACGTAAAGATATTTTTAACTAGCGGTTAACCCCTCTTTATCGTTTCCCTTTGTAGGCGAATTGTTACTTTTGCTTCAACCATCGTCAGAAGTATTGAAAAGAAATTTATTTATAATTCTGCTGCTACTAGTTAAAACTTCTATTGCACAATCTTTCATTACTAAAGCTTCAGCTACCAGTATTGGTAAAAATGATGTTGTGCAAATTGAGTATATAGCTGAGAATGTTTCGCTCGATCAGTTTGTACTTCCTAATTTCAATAAATTTACGGTTGTATCTGGCCCTAATTTAAGTAGTAGTACCACGCAAATTGGCAATGTGGTAAAACAACAGATTTCTTATTCTGTAATGCTTCAGGCTACCACACCGGGAACGTTTATAATACCAGGTGCTACCGCTCTTATAAACAATAAACCCCGGCGAAGCAATGGAGTAGCTATCGTTGTTAAAAATGTCGATCATCTTCGTGGCTCTGCTCCGCCTGCTCAAACGTCTCCGCAAGGTTCCCTGTTTGATCAAATGCCATTCGAAGACCAGGTACCAGCTAATCAGTTTCTTAAAAAAGGTGAAAAAGCAATAGATAAAATTAGAAACAACATAATAGTAAGGCTTGAAGTAAATAAACACAGCAGCTACGTGGGTGAGCCAATACTGGCAACTTATAAGCTCTGCACAAGATTAAGGTCAAAATCTAAAGTAGTTAAGCAACCTCAATTCAGCGGATGCACAGTAATAGAACTTACAGGAGAACAACAGGATGCTCATATTGAAAAAATCAACGGAGTTGATTACAATGTTTTTGTAATAAGAAAAGTTGAATTATTTCCGCTCGAAGCAGGAAAGCTGGAACTGCCGGCTACGAGCATAGAAAACAGGGTTACGTTTTATGATGCAAGTCATCAAAACTACAGGGATTTATACTATGGCGCTCCGTCGTTACCTGTAGAGGAGCAATTAGTAACGCTGAAAAACAAAACCGATTTTATAGACGTTAAGCCTTTGCCCCCTATGGCTTCTGTTACTAGTTCAGAATTTAGCGGAGCAGTAGGAACCTTTAATGTCGCCCTCTCTATAGGCGATCCGGCAGTTTCTACGAATAATACTAATCATTTGTTTTTTACTGTGCAGGGAGAAGGAAATTTGCAGCAGGTAAAACCACCGGCGGTACAGTGGCCAAAAGGGATCGAAGCTTTTGAGCCAACAGAACAGGCAGAAGACGATAAAAGCGCATTTCCCGTTAAAACAAGAAAAATCTTTTCAATTCCCTTTGTGGTTGATAAAAAAGGAGATTATACTTTGCCTCCTGTTCAGTTTACTTATTTCGACCCCAATGCAAACAGGTATATAACCAAAAAAACTTCCGGTCTGCTATTAAGAGTAGCCCAGGGCAGCAAGACTTTTTTAGGAATATCCAGTAAGTCCACTGCACATGATGGGTTTGGCTTTGATGAGCGGCTTTATATTTTATTGGGGGCAGGTTTATTAGCGATTATTATTGGCCTGGTATGGTTTAGCAAAAGACCAAAACAACCATTGCAACCTGTTTTAAAAGTTCCGGCAACTGAAGAAAAGGCTTTAGAGATAAAACAGCCAGAGTCAACAGAATATCTATACAAAATACGAGAATTGCAACCTGAACTAGACAGTTCATCGTTTTATAAACTGTTATGCAAAAATCTGCACGCTTATTTATGCAGCAAATTTCAGATCCCCGCTGACCAACTGCCTTCTTTTATCGAACAGCAACCTGGCAATGTTACAGATCTTACTTTATTTAAAGGTTTGCTGGATGATTGCAGTTTAGGAATGTACACTCCGGTCTATACGATCGAAGAAGCGATGCAACACAGATTACTTGCAATTGAGGTATTATCAAGACTGGAAAGAATATAGCCGAAAGGAGCCTGATGCAAATAAAAATAGGAGGTCTCGTTTTATTGTTATTTGTTTCAAACGTTATTCAGTATACTTGTAGCCCACACCTCTTACCGATTGAAAAAAAACGGGATTGCGGCTGTCCTTCTCAAAGTATTTTCTAAAGTTCAAAATGAAATTGTCGATGGTTCGTGTCGTAGGAAAAACGTTGTAACCCCACACAGACTGTAATATCTTCTCACGAGTCACAACTTCGTTTCGGTTTTCAATTAAGAGTTTCAGCAACATTACTTCCTTTTTACTCAGCTCAATCTGGTTGTTATTCCACGTTGTAGCAACCTGGGCTTTGAAGTCAATGCTGTTGTTACCAAAATCATATGTGTCGCCGATTGTTTCCTTGTCGAGCAGCTTTTTGTTTTTTAATATTAGCTTGTCTACCCTCAGCAGTAATTCTTCCAGATTAAAAGGCTTAATCATGTAATCATCGGCACCTTTTTTTAAACCCATCACCCGGTCTGCGCTCGTGTTTTTGGCGCTTAATATCAATATAGGAACTTCATTATTTTGAATACGAATAGTTTCTGTTACCGTTATGCCGTCCATGTTGGGCAACATAACATCCATTATGATCAGGTCAAAATATTCATCTTTTACTGCCTTCAAAGCTTCGGTACCATCATACGCAGACGTTATTTCGTAACCCTCCAGCTCAAGGTTTAACTTAAGGGCATCATGAAGGTTTTCCTCATCTTCGACTAAAAGAATGTTGGCTTTACTTTGTTCTCTGGCCATAAATAACAATTAAGTTTTAAAAGTAACGGTAAAAATGGATCCTTTTTGCCCATTATTACTAAGAGTTATCTCTGCGTTGTGATCTCTTGCTATCTGTTTAGATAAATATAATCCGAGACCTGTTCCTTTTGCTGTTCTTGTTGCCTCATTACCTACACGGTAAAACTTTTCGAATATCTTGCTTCGCTCTTCTTCTGCTATGCCCGGTCCCTCGTCTTTTACGGTAAAATTAATTCCTGATGCATTTTTGAATAATAAAAGCTGTACGGGAGCGTTTTTTGGCGAATATTTTATTGCGTTTTCTACAAGATTCGTCATCAGCATTTCCAGCAAGATTTCTTCGCCGCTCACAAATAAATTTTCCTCAAAATCTCCAGCTAAAAGCCTCGATGGATTTCTTGTGTCAAAATCATTAAAAACTCTCTTTACCAATTCGCTTAAATTGACCTCATTTTTAGAAATCTTATACTCTCCCGCATCTAACTGCGAAGCCAGTAAGATATTGTTACATAAAGAATTTAAACGATTTACTTCCTGCAAAGTAATATTAATCAGTCTTTGCTGCTGCTGTACCTCAAGCCGTCTTTTTTGCATTGTCTCCAGGTTAAGCCTGGTGACGGCAATAGGTGTTTTTAATTCATGTGTAACAGCCATCATAAAATTTTGCTGCTGCAGCGAAAGCTTAAGCTGCCTTTTCGTTGCACGATAAACGAAAACCGCACCTATCAGTATTAAAACTAAAAACGTAGATCCTTCACCGATGTATTGCGCTGTTTTTCTTCTTTTTGCATCCAGTATTACAGCAACTTTTTCAGAGTATCTGGGTTCATCATGCTTCAACTCATTTAGCAAAAGATGAGACATTCTCGTGTTTTGATGTTGTAGCGAAATAAACCAGTAAACCAGGGCTGCTATAATGTACAAAAGCACAAACCAATAAACGATGGTGATTCCGGCAAGTCTTTTTGTCTTAAAAATGCTCATGGCTATTTTACCTTTTCAACCCGGATGCCTGCGTTTAAAATGTGCTCTAAAGGATCTTCACGCATATCCTGCTGCAGGGTAAAAGTGTATTTTCCTTTGTGCAGAGGGGCTGGCCTGTTGTTAAAGGCATCCCGATGTTCAAAAATATCGTCCATGCCACTTCCCAGCCAACCTTGCCTGTTATTGCCCAAAACAAATTCTCGCCTGACCGTATCGATACCTGTCGGACCCTTTACTGTAAGATTGATCCAAATGTTGTTATAATTGTAAGCATCCTGGTGTCGTAATACAAGAAAGATTTTATATAGTGAAGTGGTATCGTTTATTTCAAAAGTAAATGAAGGCTTTTCAGCACTCTTCCAGTTATGATGTGGAAAAGAAGCGGTCTTTTCATAGATATCTATCGTCTGGCAAGAAGCTATTACAAGAACGATTAGCGGTATAAACCAAAACTTATTCAAAAGCGTTTTTTTACAAGATAAAAGGCAGAAACGTTAGTTGCAGGCCGGTGATTTTATGACAAGTATTTTCGGCAACATTCAGAAAATAATGCTGTTTTGTTTTTTGTTTCCAACCCTTGAATTTCCATTGTCATGCATCTTTTTTGCATTAAGCCCGCACGAATGCAGAAGAAAAATAAAGCGTTGTTATGCAGCTTAAAACTTTGCATGTAGGAAACGTATCAAATATAATTGCTGCCGGTGTTATAATACGTTTAGTACCTGCTCCTTTGCTTTTTCCAATTCATCTTTCATTAGTACCACGCTTTTTTGCATTTCGGAGTCATAAGCCTTAG
>JBBPZJ010000168.1:0-5866 GCA_038199395.1 Chitinophagales bacterium | reverse complement strand
TGGAACAATCCTCGTTGGCTTAATCTTTGTCAATTTCTTACCTAATGTTAAGAAAAGCGACACGTTACTCTTATCATGCATCCACTTACTTTTATTTCTTTGGTCAATAGTAGGTTTTGCCTTCGTAGGTGAGTTAACAAATAACACTGAGAAGCGGCTTAGCTTTTTGAAATTTAATGGGGACTTAATAGTGATGACAACGCTTATCGTAATTGCAGGTGCAATCATGACTGGTGTCACTATTGGTCTTTTCGAGCTGATCGGCTTTAAAATAAAAAACTTCTTTTTTGAAAATATTGTAATTTTCGGACTTCCTGCCGCACCCATTGTGGGTACTTACCTTACCCAAACGAATCCTCAATTAGTCGGTAAAGTTTCGCCGGTGATTGCAAAAATATTCAGCCCATTGGTATTGGTCATGCTGATAATTTATCTTGTGGCAGTTGTCTATTCCGGTAAAAACCCGTACAACGACCGAGAGTTTCTATTAATTTTCAATGCATTGCTAACAGGCGTTATGGCCATTATTTTTTTCTCGGTTGCCGAAACATCCCCTACAGCCAGAACGAAGACAGAGGTGATTATTCTTTTGCTACTTTCTTGTGTAACAATTATTGTTAACGGCATAGCACTCTCTGCTATCGTGTTCCGAATTTCAGAGTACGGAATTACGCCAAACAGGGCTGCAGTTCTGGGCAGCAACGTGTTGATTTTAATAAACCTTTTGTTGGTAACTACACGACTTTTTCGGGTACTTACAAAAAAGGCCGAAATAAATGCGGTTGGCAAAGCCATTTCATTCTACCTGCCCATATATCTTTTATGGATTATTATCGTAACTTTTTTATTTCCGTTTTTATTCGGGTTTAGGTAAAGAAATAGTGACGTAAGGGTAAACACATTGTATGTTTTTTCAGGCTGTTTCAAAAAATCCTCGCCGTTGTTCTTTTTTTGGTTGAGGTATGCTCATCATAATATCGCTGCACCGTTGCCGGGACATTTGAGTTTTGATAAGATAGCAGGTTGGAAAGTATTGAGCCCTACAATTTGCATTTAGACTAGTAAGCGGTACTTCATCACAAAGAGCACCTACTACAAAGAACGCTCGATGAGGCCGGCTTATAATTAAAAGACCGACCTACTATGAGGATTAATACTAAATGGGAGTGAGAAATAATAGATATAAAGAAGAAGTGGAATGTGGCGATCTATCGGGAAAATATAATAAGCGATGATAATTATTTATTACGAGATAAGTCAAAAGTGCTTCATTTTTATAAAGTAAGAGAAGGGGTATTTATCCAGTTTCAAAGATGTAAGACATTGCGAACTAAAACTACCCAGATATTAATCAGGCTAAAGTGGGTTGAAAATAAATACAAGTAGATTTCTAAAAAATTTCGATGCAAATAGTAAGGAGTATACAAAACAGGATATACGAAATAAGAGGTGAAAGAGCAACTGAAAGAAATAAAGGATCGGTTAGGTGAGCATGATGTACAACTTAAATCAAATCTATGACGCAATGGAAAATTTGTTATATGAAAAGCAGCACAAAGAACATGGGAGGAGAGGGAAAGGAAAGGATAGGATTTAAAAAGTAGTATTTGAGGTAAAGGCACAAACGCATTCTTGTGGACTTTATTTAGTACAATATAAATTATTATAAGCCCTTTCTGATAAAGCTTCTAACACTAAATATAAAAGTCAATCGAAGCAATAAAGTCGTAAATGGTCTACGAAGTAGAATAAGGTTCCATAATAGTAGTCATGAAAATTCTTATTTAAGTGTTTCATTCAAGTTGCGTGAGGGCTATACCCAGTTAGATTTTACTTATAACGACCTGGATGGTAATCCAGTTTCAATAAAGGATGAAAAGTATAAGAAGAAAGTGGTGATAGTGCAACTGATGGGAAGCTGGTGTGCCAATTGCCTTGATGAGACCAGGTTTCTATCGGGCTATTACAAACAAAATAAAGCCAGAGGTGTTGAGATTATTGCGTTGGCTTATGAATATACGGCTGATAAGGAGCGCTCAATAAAAAGTGTCGAAAGGTTTAAAAAAATGTTTTATGTGCAGTATCTCATGGGAACATTCCGGTAAGCGTTGTACCAAACGTTTTTTCTTTGAAACCCGGTGCTCTGGATGTTCTGCAATCCTTAATAAAAATTGCAGGCAAAATGAATCTGGAAAGCCTTCAAAAGCATGTCTGGCTAAATGCTGATAGATTATCTATAGCTACGATAAGAACTATAGAATTTGTCCTATAATTAATATTATGTTAAGTAAAAAATATGACGAAACAGTAGCGATCTTTCTCTTCTTCTATTATTCGTTTTTGAACTCATTTATTTTGAATGTATATCTTTCCAGCTCTACCACTTTTTATGGAAAGAATATTACCGTTGTTCAGCAAAAAAACAAACGGTAAAAAGATAAAAAAAGCTATCCAAATTGGATAGCTTTGAAAAATATATTCTCAAGGCCTACTTAGCAAACTTGCCGTGCAAGGCATCATAAAATTTACTCTTCACGTCGTATTTATCGTAATCTTTTGGATTTGTTCCCCGGCTGCGGTCTTTTTTATATTCGTATAAATTATACAAAAGATCGGTTGACTTACTTAAAACGCTTTTTTCAACATTAGACCTGGTGGCTTTTGAAGCAAGTGATCCAAAAGACTTTTCCAAAGATGGTATGGCTTTATCAGCAGCGGCATCTGCGATTTTATCAGCAGCGGCTTGTTTAGCTTTAATATCTGCAGTTGTTCCTTTTATTTTTACCCTATTATCTCTTGCATCTTCAAACATGGTATAAGCTGTTACACCGGCGTTATAGCTTGCAACACCATTTGCTGTATCAAGTTCAGCAGCTTTTGAAAAAGCATAATAAGCCTTATTCGTATATTCTGATTTTTTAGAAGGATCTAATTCCTTAACTTTTTTATTGTTAATGAAGTAATCCCCATAATCAAGGTATTTGCTCGCAGTTAATGATTTTGACGCATCTTCCGTTTCAAACTTTTTTACAACATCTTCTACCGACGAATTGTCTGTAGTGTTAGCAAATTCCAGGTCGTTCCACATTTTATTTTGAGGATACGCCTCTTTTGCAAGTGCCAGGTATTTTTTAAATTCCTCCTGGTTGTTCGAATTCAAATAATACTTTACAAGATAATCATAAATACCCTCGTAATCAGCGCCTACAACTTTTCTTTCAGCAATTTTACCGTAGTATTTTGCCGCTTCAGCATCTTTTTTTGCGTTTTGTGCTGTGACGCCAGCATATAGATAGGAAGTAGTATCAAAAGCCGAAGTCGACCATTTTCTGGTTGTAAACAAATCCCCTATTTCAGCCACAACTTTAAATTTATCATAAGCTGCATCCCAGTTTTTTGCATTATACTCTTTTACTCCTCCAGAAAAAAGAGAGCCATAAATACCATTAACACCGGCATATTTGTCCTCTTTTAATTTTGTTTCTGCTGGCTCAAGATCAAGATATTTTTTTAATGCCTCGTATCCTTCCAAATCAGCAGTCGGATATTTAGTTTTTAGATTATTATTAGAGGCAATTGCACCATAGATTTCAGCTTTCAAAAGATTTCCTTCAACACTCGCCTGAGCTTTAGGATCTGCCATTATTTTATCAAGCTCATTTTTCGCATCTTCCAACTTCTGATCACTTCCTGCGCCAACCTGAGTTAGCAGATAAGCAGACCGAACCTTCTTGAAATCCTGTGCGTTAACTGTTGTTCCAATAACAATTAACAGCAAAAAACCAATCGTTATTCTTTTCATGTTGTTTGTTTTATTTTTATTTTAATCGTTATTGTCGAAAGTATCTCCGCTAATTTCACTTTCAGAAGAGCCCTGACTAATATCCTTATCTGTGTTTGGAAGTGTTTCACCAGTTGCTGGTTCTATATCGTCCGCTCCAAGTTTATCGATTGCCTCAGATTCAGCATTTAAAGAAGCCTCAGTAAGCACAATAGCTTCTTCCTGTTCCTGTATTTTAGAAATTGCTGCAATTTCGTCCCCGTCGTCTATTCTTATCAATTTTACCCCTTGTGTAGCTCTTCCTGCCGCTCTTATATCCGCCGTACTGGTTCTTATAGTAATTCCAGACTTGCAGGTTATAACCAGATCCTCTTTACCATTTACATCCAGTATTCCTACCAGACCACCGGTTTTATCGGTTACATTGATCGTCTTAACCCCTTTTCCGCCCCTGTTTGTAATGCGGTATTCATCGATATTGGTTCGCTTTCCAAATCCTTTTTCACTTACAACAAGAATATTTCTGCTGGTGTCGTCTTTATTTACACAAACCATACCAATTACTTCATCTTTTTCATCATCAAGATCAATACCAAACACTCCTATTGCACCACGTCCTGTCGCACGTACTTTATCTTGCGGAAACCGGATAGCCCTTCCTGACTTTACCGCCAGCATGATTTCGCATTCGCTATCACATAAACGTGCCTCCAGCAGTTGATCACCTTCGTTTATATTAATTGCATTAACTCCATTTGCCCTTGGCCTGCTAAAATCCTCTAAATCTGTCTTCTTAATGATGCCTTTTTTGGTACAAAGAATAATAAAATGTTTACTAAGATATTCTTTATCAGTAAAATCTTTTATATCAATAATTGCTCTTACTTTATCATCACCGGGTAATTGCATGAGGTTTTGAATTGCCCTGCCTTTGGTATTTTTATCTCCTTCAGGCACTTCATAGACCTTCAGCCAATAACACCTTCCCTTTTCAGTAAAAAACATTAAAGTATGGTGCGTAGATGCTACAAACAAGTGTTCAACAAAATCTTCATCTCTGGTCTTGCTTCCCATTGATCCACGGCCTCCTCTTTTTTGCTGCCGGTACTCGTCTGAAGAAGTTCTTTTAATGTAACCAAAATGTGAAATAGTTATTACAACATCTTCTTCTTCAATCAGATCCTCAATTCTCATTTCATTGGATAAGTAAGAAATTTCTGTCTTTCTTGCGTCTCCAAACTTCTCTTTCACCTCCAGCAATTCCTTTTTTATAAGGTCATATCTGAGTGCTTCACTACCCAGTAATTCCTGCAGACCAGCTATTATCTTCATTAATTGGTCAAATTCTTCTTTAATCTTTTCACGCTCCATTCCTGTTAAGCGCTGAAGGCGCAATTCAAGAATTGCCTTAGCCTGTATTTCATCTAATCCCCATCCTGCAGAAATTAAGTTTTCCTTAGCTATATCTGGTGTTGATGAACTTCTGATTAATCGAATTACTTCATCAAGATGATCAAGCGCAATTAAATATCCTTCTAAAATATGTGCTCTTTCCTGTGCTTTTCTTAATTCAAACTGAGCCCGGCGAACGACTACCTCCATCCTGAAATCAATAAACTCTACGATGAGTTCTTTGAGATTCATTGTTTTAGGACGACCTTTAGTAAGAGCGACATTGTTAATACCATAGCTGGTTTGAAGTTCAGTAAACTTGTATAGCTGGTTGATTAGTACATTAGCAACTCCATCTCTCTTAAGGTCTATGACGATTCGGGTTCCTTCTCTTTTGTTACTTTCGTTGTTAACGTGCGCAATTCCTTCGATGGTCTTGTCATTTACAAGCTGGCCAATTTTGTCTGTCAGCATGTCTCTGTTGACCTGGTAAGGAACCTCAGTAATAATAATTTGCTCTCTGCCGCTGGCTTTCGTATCCACCTGGCATCTTCCCCGCAGAACAACCCGGCCACGGCCAGTCATCAAACCCTGCTTCACTCCTTCCATTCCATAGATAATGCCACCTGTAGGAAAATCAGGTGCTTTTACATGCACCATTAATTCTTCAATTGTAATTTCCTTATTTTCAAT
>JBBPZJ010000167.1:0-5888 GCA_038199395.1 Chitinophagales bacterium | reverse complement strand
TCGGTATATTTGATACGTTTAATCATGAAGAAGGTCGGGAAGCACACTTGTCAGGTAAAATAGCTGCAGCATTAATGGAGCATGCATCAGAATTGTTATCAACACCTCCAACGATAGAAAAAGTAGAGTTGCTCGTCGTTAAAGGATAAGCTTCATTCCAACTAGCTTTTAATGAGATCCTACTTCTTTTTTTATTTCCCTTAGAGCCTGTCTAAAATTATTTAAAAAAGTAATTTATTCTTTTTTTCTCTGCGGCACTCTGCGAAAACTCTTGAATTTCTCTCTGCGGTTAGTTGTTTTAACCGCAGAGAGCGCAGAGTAAAGGCGCTGAAAAGCGCAGAGAGAGAGAGAGAGAAAACATCGATTTTAGACAGCTTCTTAGATCGCTATGCAATTTCCGTTATTCGGATTGCTATTTCTACCAATGGAGTAGCGACAATGTACTTCGGTGTTTCATATTCGAAGTACATTATGCTGCTGCCGGTGATAAATATTACCATCTCCTTGGATGCTTTATATTTAAATCTCGGTTTTATAATCCCCCGTTAAACAAAAAGTAAAACACAGGTACGAAATAGCCATATCGTATCTGTGTTTTTACTTTTTCTAATTGTTTATCGCCTATTTTGTTGCATCCTCAAGGCAGCACTGTTTTAAGTATCCCTAGCCAGGAATTTGGGAACTGCACATTGACGTGGGAACTGTAAATTAAACCACCCAATTCTTTAAAATAAAATTTTGAAAAAAATCAAACATGATTACAATTTGAAATGCGGGCTTTACCAATAGTTATAAACTAACTAAAATAACTGAAACAAACAATCATGAAATAAGCAGTCAAATGTTATCATCTGCTTTTTTTGCCTGTTACTTTTAACTGGCTGTAGCAAAACTGCACAAGCACCTTCCAGTTCTGCAAATGCTACAGCTAATCATTCTGTTCAATATTACCACAGCGATTCAACTAAGGCATCTATTACTATCGATAAGGGTGCAACAAAGCCTTGGAAAATGTGACCGGAACGTGGAATGTTGTCTCAAGCGAAAGCAGCCGCATCTGGTAAACCCATCACAAGAAGTTGGAATTGAAGAACAAAAGCAAGACTGGATAAGTCATGAATTAAGAAACTTCAAAGGAACTATTGAAGTGCTTGTTGCACAATGTGAGGCTTGCGTCGGTAATGTGACAGTAGACTTTAAATAATTGAAATTTCAGAATTCCACATTTCTTTGCTCGTTCTATCAGGCAGTCGGGTTCTAATATTTTTTAACTACCCGGTAGTTAAATCTTTCAGGTTCTCCCACCACGCCTGATTCGGCTCTTTTTTGCTTTATAAGATCCGATTTCCAGAATGCAGTGGCTTTGGCGCTATCGATTACGGCAACTACTAATCCTACTTTGTGGTTATCATCCATATCATAACCGTACGCCCTGTCCATTAATCCATTATCGACTCTTACCTGCCTGCTACTTTCAAAAGATTTTCTCCAGCTTTCCCAGTCTTTTACTTTAAAGGTGGTCATCGACCGTATGTTAGAGCCAGGTGTTGTTGTATCCTGGTACACAAGTGTAGTAAACATAATTGTAGGCGCACCGACTACACCGGCCTGATGCATAGCTTCTTTAAGGCTGGCATCTTTTGAAAAGGCTTTTGCTTTTGCTATATCATCCACTATAAGCGCTACCATTACAGTATTAGAATCTCCAACGCTGCGGCCTATTACATATGTATGCAGTCCATTAGCTAACCGCAAAGAATCATGAGCATCATAACTAGCTTCAAATTTTGCAAAATTTGAAACCTTATGCTTCACAACCATCATGTTGGTTGGAGTGGTTACAATAGTTGTTTTCGAAGTAGCTGTAGTGACATTAATATTACTATCGGTGCTGGTGGTCTTTTTTTCCTCTTGATTGCCGCCACACGACGTTAAAAAAAATGGGGTAGCTATAAAAAGCAGCATGCATGCATATGATAGATGTTTCATTTGTTTCGGTTTTAAAATAAAAAAAATAAAAGATGAAAGAGAGAAGTGATAGGAATAGCGTTCATAAATATAACCTATATAAATGATGATTGCAAGAGGCGTTGAACAAGGAGGTGTAGGTTGTCACCTACAGCCACATTACAGACTCTTGTGAACGTTTAACTCATTGCAGTCACATTGATATTTAAAGGAAATAATCCAGATCGTTTCGTCTTTTACTTCATAAACCAACCTATGTTCGTGGGTAATTCTTCGAGACTATTTTCCTTTTAGCGAGTGTTTTAAAGGTTCAGGTTTACCGGTACTACTTGTAAAGGGGTTAGTGGCTATTCAAACACAGAGAAATTATTTTTAAAAGAATTTTAGCGTCAGATTTTTTCCAATCTTCCAACTGCTCTAATGCCTCAGGGCTTAATGTAACCGCCTTGATTCGCCACCATACTTTTCCTCTGGTTCTTGTACGGTAAAGGTAATACCATTTCCCTCCTCAAGATACAGATGAGTTAGGAATAGAGGTCTCTCCATTCTGCCAATATGTTCCTGAATTGGTTGAAGTGCTTTAGTAAACAAACTTTATTATGCCTTTATCTGCTAAAACATTTTATTTTTCTGTCAAAATGCTACTAAAAATGGGTTGGCTTATTTTTCGCGTTAAATTTTTAAACAATTTCTTTTAACTATTAAAAAAACAAACATGCACTACAATCAGTCATGCGCCGCAAAAGGCGAACACGGAAGCAGGCAAAGGCCAATGCTTATCCGAAGTATGCAGAGGGCAGCAGTAAACATTCACAAAATTGAGGCAAGTTTCGAAATGCTTGTATTTGCTCCCGGCCGCATCAAAGAGCATTTTAAAATTGACATCCAGGGCAAAGAACTGAAGATCTCTTACACTCCACCCGAGGGTTTCCTCCGTCCTGAATGGATACAAAGGGAATACAGCCGCGGTGGCTTTGTAAGAACCTTTGTAATGGATGATTCAATTGACGCAACAAACATTTCAGCAAAGTATGAGGATGGTGTACTTTATGTAAGCCTTCCTTTTGCACAAGGAAAAGAAACAACAAAACAGGAAATCAGGATCAATTAAACCAATCAATTATCCTTTCAAAAGGCTGCCTCAAAAGGGCGGCCTTTTTGCTGTTAGTTGCAGGATATGATTATTGCACACTATTCTTTCGGCCCAATGCTCATTATACTCTTACTCAATAAATCATTTTTACTGTTGACTCTTTTCATTTAATCATACGCAAATCAAACCTCATCCATCATATTGCTTACAATTCATTCAACCAACTTTTAAATTCAACCACTCATTTTTTTAATAAAATTTTAATCACGGGCTTTTTAAAAATTGGACAAGATGTCTTGTATAAGTGTCGAGAGCTTGTATATGCGGTATGTGTCCGACACCTGCAAGCTCTATTAAAGTAGCATTTTTTATTGCGCTTTTTGTTTTCCTTCCAAGTGTGGGATATTGCCCGTATTGCTTCTTCTGTTCTTCGTTCAGCATGTTTTTACCAACGACTGTTCTATCTTCCTGACCAATAAGTAACAGTGTGGGCGCTTTTATTTTATCAAAATAGTACACAACCGGCTGCTCGTATATCATTTGATACGTGAGGGCACTAACCAGGGCATTTGTATCCTTGTCTCCCCGCAGCGATGCATCTAGTTGTGCCTGCACGTATTGCTCATACTCCGGCTTCCATACGGGATAATAGGATTGCTGGTACTTCTTCAGAGATTCGTATGTTGTCTGGCGTTCATTTGCATACAGCTTATCGGTTGACTGATATGGAACAAACAAGCTATAATCTTCCAATCCGATGGGATTTTCGAGTACTAGTTTCGATACCGTGTTTGGGTACATTACGGCAAACCGTGTAGCCAACATTCCTCCCATCGAATGTGCGACCACGTGAACCTTTTTTATACCTAAAGTGTCAAGCAGCTTTTTTGTATTACTTGCTAACAAAGGAAAACTGTAATGTACAACCGGTTTATCCGATTTACCCCAACCAACCTGGTCCGGCACTATAACACGATAACCTTCTTTGATAAGGGCTGCTATCACATCGCGCCAGTAATAACCATTGAAGTTCTTTCCGTGCAAGAGTAAAACTGCTTCCCCATTACGCTTTGGTGAAGTAACCTCCATATAGGCCATCTTATGATCACTACCTTCAATCGAAATAGTAAAATATTGTACAGGATAAGGATAGGCTAATTGCTGTGCAGACAACTTAAACACTGTTGTTGATACAATTAAGAAAATCAGCAATTTCTTTAAAAAATTCTTTGTTATCAGCATAAGTAACTGTATTAGCGATGTCAGCAATAGTTGCTTTAGTTCACTTGTTCTACTTTTAATTTTAAAAACCAATAATCGCTACTGTTTCGGTAAAATAAAATACCAAAGACAGTACGCAAAAGTTATCCATCGTCATGTGCCCGGCACAACTATCATCCTGGTAGTTGCAGCTC
Source organism: Chitinophagales bacterium (assembly GCA_038199395.1). GTDB lineage: Bacteria > Bacteroidota > Bacteroidia > Chitinophagales > Chitinophagaceae > Segetibacter. Next base: position 1,412 of record JBBPZJ010000167.1, on the reverse strand, counting down.
TCTGCCTGATTACCTTTGCCTCTTTATATATTTCTGAGCTCCACCATTCCTTCGCCCGTTCAACTGTTGGAAATCCTAACACCACTATCCGTTCGGGCTGCCAGTCTCCTTCTAATGTTTCTGCTTGTCCTCCACGCACAATAAACTTTCCGTCATAAGCTGCTACCGCAGCGGGAGTTAACTTCTTATAATCTTCATATGCTACCGCATCATCTATAGAAACCTCTACTATTACGTAAGCTGCCATTGTAAACATGCTTAGTTGGTAAATTTCTACACTTTTTATTATTAAATCACTCTCACCTAATTTTACATACTTTAAAACAGTTGCCCTTAATACCGCTTTTGTTTCATTCAATTCTGCTACTCATATCGCTTTGTGTGTTGCAGAATGTCTTGTTGTTAAATTAACTAATGAACAAAGTTGGATCCTTTAAAATTGAAGCAACGGCAAGACTTTGGACCAATACCACTTAAAAACCAATTAGCACTTTTTCGATATTTTTCTTATTGAAAATACCATCATCAATTACATAACAGCACTTTTTTATTAGCAAATTAGTTAGCTATTATATCTCTTTCCAGCTACTAATAATTCTGTTGAAAATTGGTGTCTTTTTTATCATTGAACTTGTAGAAAAATAAATTAAATAAAGCTTGCATTACTATAAAAAAGAATATATCTTTAAGTAACATTTTACAGCAAGATCAACAGGTAGAATTTTATACAAGGTATTAGTAAAAGCTCGGCTATCCTTCCAACTTTATCCTAAAAGATTTTATGTTCCCAATTTCCTCATTACTAACTTTATTCGTTGGTAATCTGCGATAACCTATCAAACACCCAAATCTAATTATCCTGGAAACTCTTGTAGTTATATGTGAAATAACAACTTCCATTAAAATTATTGACTCTATTTAAAAGTTAATTAGCTCTTGGTTCAATTAGCTTATTAGCTACTGCTTTGCCTATTTAAAAACTGACTTAGTTATTCAACTTTTAAAAAACCTAAGATGAGTAAACAACTATGGCAATATTGTTCTTGTCTCACTGTCTCACGCTGCAAACACTTCGGTTATAACACTATTTCTTTAGCTGATATTTCTCCTCCGAAGATTTATCGTTGTCTCCAAAAAGCTATCGGGCGCTAACTGTCCTGCTACACCACCAAGCAGTAGTGATCCTGCACAGAAGAGGCTGCCGACTGTAGTAATCTGAGTGATTGTTCTGACGAAATAACAGTACAAAGAAGCACAGTTCAAACGCAAGAAATAAAGCTGGAGGGACAACAACCAATGGTTAAAGCAGCCCCAAATTCATCTAATGATAAAGTAAAATTTTCTTTAAAATCTGCTGTAACAGGACAAGGAACTATGGACATTACCCAAAAAGCAGATTCATTAAAACAAAT
>JBBPZJ010000166.1:0-8053 GCA_038199395.1 Chitinophagales bacterium | reverse complement strand
GCGCAATAACGGAGGCTTCAAGGCTTGTAAATTTTGCGATCGCATTCACCATCATTTTCTGTGAAAAGCCAATTCTGAACGCGCCTGTAATTAATTTATTAAAAACAAATCTTTCATTTTGATTCATTTGTTTCCAACTGTCAATGATGAATTGTCTTTTTATACTCTCATCTTGTTTTTCGATTTGTTTAAAAGTATCTATGTAGAAGTGCAGGGGTTTTGAGTTCTTCTGCTGATCATCATGGATCATTTCAGGGAGCAAAAGAGCAATGGTTTCGGCAAGATCTCCGACAGTATGATAACTTTCGCCAAACAGCCAGCCTGGTAATCCTGCAACTTCAACGCACCAGGTTATCAGTTGCGTTGTGTTAACAGCTCGCTTGGGCTTTCTTCCGCTAAATAATGCGATCACCCAAACTTTATCTCTATCTTCTGCCGATGCAAAATACTTGACAAGGGCTTCGAGTTTATCATTTGTTTTAGTGCTTGTTCCCAGTACTTTAACCAGGTCAGCAAAGCCACCAAGACCAGCACTTAGGGCAGTAGGAGTGACCAAAGACAGATCCCTTTCATGATCCTGTGCTACAATTTTTTCAATATCGTCCTGGTGTTTATTCATCTGTTGCTATATCTTCTCCTGCAAGAAATGCTGTGTTATCGCCTGCGACGGAAGACTCTTCTTCAGCAGCTCCCGGAGGCGCTTCTTCGTCGTTTCCATATTCTGTTTTAACCTCTCCTGCTTCGATTCCCGATTCATTTAAATAGCGGCTAAATGTCGCCTGGAAGCCATGTGTTACAAAGACTTTTTCTGCACCTGTTGCTTTAACAGCCTGTAATAATCCCGGCCAATCGGCATGGTCACTCATAGCAAAACCGGCATCTACGTTTCTTCGTCTTGCGTTACCCCGAACCTGCATCCAGCCACTGCATATACCTGTCACATGGTTTGGAAATCTTTTCATCCACGAGCTGCCGTCTGCACTAGGTGGTGCAACTACTACGCTTGCTGCCAGTTCTTCTTTTGTTGTTTCCGGAGTAATTCTATGTACTTCAGGCAATTTCCATCCTGCGTTTCTTAGTGTTTGGTGTACGTTATATACAGCACCATGTACGTAAATTTTTTCAGTTACTTCTGAAATGGCTTGTATTACCCGTTGTGCTTTACCCAGGCTATAAGCAATGATGACACTTGTTTTTTCTCTTTCCTTATTTTTTACGATCCACTCCTGGATATCCTTATTGATCTGTTGCGGCGTTTTCCATTTATAAATAGGAAGACCAAAGGTTGATTCGGTTATGAAAGTGTTGCAAGGCACCACCTCGAATTGCCCGCTAAGACCATCGCTTGCTACTTTATAATCTCCACTAACTACCCAAACCTCACCATTGTATTCAAGCCTTATTTGTGAGGAACCGATAACGTGACCGGCGGGATGAAAGGAAACTTTTACACCATTCATAAAAACTGTTTCTCCCCATTCTACTGTTTGGTAAGGATTGTCACCTAATCTTAATTGTAGCAGCGGCTTCGTATAATGGTGACAGAGGTAAGATTGTGAACCCCACCGTGCATGATCGCTATGGGCATGCGTAATTAAAGCTTTATTTACAGGCTTCCACGGGTCTATATAAAACTGGCCTTGCGGACAACTTAAACCTTTATCTGAAAATTCAATCAGTGCCATTAATAATTGATTAGCAATCAATCATAACAGAAAAAACTCTGCCATTGTTTAGGCAGTATTAAAGGAGTATGTATGAAAATTGAAGCTAGGGAGAAGGAATTAAATCAACTTTTAAATTGGATGTTAGCTGAATACTGAATATAGAAAACGCAGTACAAGTGAGTCTATATATAAAAGGTCTCGGTGCAGCAGCAGTCCAAAAGATGGCTGCAAAGAAGAACTTTGCTAAAACTATAAAATTATGAAAGAGCAAACTTCAGCTACAACTAGTGACACAACAAATGTCTCCTATCGATTCAAGTATTTGCTACTTAAAAAAGAAATTTCCATATCAGCGATGCAATGCCGTAAATGCACGTAGCTATAAATATTCCTTTCGCAGTTTGATCTAATCGTTTATTGACGTAGTAGGTGAAAACAGCCGCATTGGCAACAAGAGAAACACTTACGATGGCAGTAAGCAGTGTTCTTTGTACAAGAATAATGTGAATGAATTCACTAAAGGTGATCACATTTTTAAACTGAACAAAGTAATATAACAACATGCCGGCCAAAGGAGCTAGAAACCCAAGTAGTAAGCCTAACCGTAAATCGTCTTTTGTCATTATGAAAGCTTAAATGTTTGTTCGAGCTTTTCTTTCAATTTATAATTAGTGAGGTCAAACTGCACCGGTACTACACTTGCATAATTGTGGTTTAGCGCCCATACGTCGGTATCGCGGCCTTTATCGAGATTTACAAACTCGCCGGTTAACCAATAATACTTTTTACCGGTTGGATCTGTGCGCTCTGCAAAGTCTTCTTCGTATTTGGCATAGGCCTGGCGACAAATTTTAAGACCTTTTAACTGCTCAACTGGTATTGCAGGAAAATTAACGTTTAGGCAAAGATGTTTATCAATAGACTTTGTAGAAAGAATTTGCTCTACTATCAGTCGGGCATATTTTTTAGCTCCGGTGAAATCGGCTTCGAGACTATAATCCAGCAATGAAAAGCCTACGCTCGGAATACTTTCGATTGCAGCTTCCAACGCTGCTGACATGGTACCTGAATAAATAACATTGATAGAATGATTAGCACCGTGATTTACCCCGCTTAGACATACGTCGGGTCGACGATGAAGTATTTTATCTACCGCAAGTTTTACACAGTCCACCGGGGTGCCATTACAGGAATAGGCTTCTATTTTATCTCCAAACTGGTTTACACGAACCATTCGCAGCGGTGTGCCGATGGTAATAGCATGTCCCATTCCGCTTTGGGCTTTATCGGGGGCAATTACTACTATTTTGCCAAGATCTTTTACCGATTCTACCAATGCTGCAATGCCGGGTGCTGTAACACCATCATCATTTGTAATTAATATAATTGGTTCCTCTTTTGGAGATCTTTTTACAGCACGGGAGGTGTCTTTTATAGCTGTTTTAGATTCTTTAGCTGCTTTTACCTTTGTATCTTTTTGAGGCTGTTGTGGTCCTTGCCCTGGTTTTAATTTAGTGGAAGTATTTAATTGCGAGCCCTCGTTTTCCTCAGTTGCTTTTTTTGCTTTTGCCATATGTTCTTTACTTAACGGTGCAAAAGTCATTATAAATATTTTGCCTCCAAAAAAATGTTTTGATAAAGCTAATAATATTAGTAATTTGCAGCTAAACTAATTAGCCTCATTATGTCTCAAGCCGGTAAAAACCTTAAATACCTTCGTAAGTTAAGGGGTTGGACACAGGAAGAATTTTCGAATAAATTGAAAATTAAGCGCTCGCTTTTAGGAGCTTATGAGGAGGAGCGTGCAGAGCCTAAATTAGAAGTGCTGGAGATCGTTAGCGGCATGTTTAAAATAACGCTCGATGAACTTTTGCTGAAGGATGTTAGCAGCGCAAAAGGCAGTACCTACCTGGAAAAAAGGCGTCAGTTGAAAATGAATGCAAATGCGGCCGAGATACAGTTTGTACCTGTGAAAGCTGCAGCAGGTTACCTGGCAGGCTATGCCGATCCTGATTTTATTGATGAGCTTAACACTTTTACGCTTCCTATGCTAGCCGGTGGCAGCTATCGTGCTTTTGAAATCGTGGGTGATAGTATGTTGCCAACCCAAAGCGGATCTGTAATTGTAGGTGAGAAATTAGAAAATATAGATGAAGTGAAAACAAGCAACACCTACATTGTTGTGTCAAGAAATGAAGGTATAGTGTACAAGAGGGTACTTAAAAATAATCGCAGCAAAAACAAAGTTACCCTGGTGAGTGATAACCCTTTATACGAACCTTACCAGGTAAACTCAGATGAAATTGTTGAAATATGGCAAGCCCAGATGATCATCTCACGGGCAAACGTGCAACAACGATGGGATGTAAATCAGTTGGCAAGTCTTGTTAATAATCTACAAGAACAGGTAAGCACGCTGAAGAAAAAGATGAATTAAGTTTTTCGGGATGATGTTTTAGTAACATTAGCTTTCTTAAGCTGTCTTTCATAACAGTCTATCCATTGTTGAGCCGTCATTTTTGAAGATAGTTCTCCAATCAATGTGTATGGAATCGCATCCATCTTTTTAAATCTTATACAGCTTTTGCCCATATCTAATTTTGTTCGACTTTGTTTTTCGTATTGTTCTTTAAACCAGTTTAACAGACTGTCATTGGCATATATGCCCATGTGATAAATTGCGATGAAATTTTTTTGTGAGGCGGTGCTTATAAACGGTAAAGGTTGTTTAGGGTCACAATGATAGCCGTTTGGGTAAATAGAATGTGGTACAACATAACTTATCATGCCATAATTGATAACTCCTTAAAACCGTAAGGTAAATTATCGGTTATTGTCTTTCTTAATTCAGCCATCACTGTTTTTCTGTCTTCAGGAAGTCCTTCTAAATATTCTTCTACCGTATTTGCCGTCGATTGCATGGGCGAATTTTATGAGAGTATTTCTGTTTACGATACATTTTCTGAGCAGAAAAATAACAAATGTTAACAATGGAAACAAGCTTTGCTTAAAGGAAATGTGGCCCCACATTGTTATTTTTGGTGCAATATGAAGAATATCAGGAATTTTTGCATTATTGCGCATATCGATCATGGAAAAAGTACACTTGCAGACCGGCTTTTAGAGTTTACACACACCATTAGCGACAGAGATATGCAAGCGCAGGTGCTGGATAATATGGACCTGGAACGTGAGAAAGGAATTACGATCAAGAGTCATGCAATACAGATTAATTATCCTTTTAGAGGCGAAACTTATACGCTCAATCTTATAGACACCCCCGGCCATGTAGATTTTAGTTACGAGGTAAGCCGAGCCCTTGCTGCCTGCGAAGGTGCTTTGCTGTTAGTAGATGCATCACAAGGTATACAAGCCCAAACCATCAGTAATTTATACCTGGCAATTGATAATAACCTTGAGATCATCCCGGTTATTAATAAAATTGATATGGACGGTGCAATGATTGAAGAAGTGAAAGACCAGATTATTGACCTGATAGGTTGTAAACCAGAAGATATTTTACTGGCCAGTGCTAAGAGCGGAATTGGAATTGAAGAGATTTTGGCGGCTATAGTAGAGCGTATTCCCGCTCCGTCCGGTAATGTTGATGCTCCTTTGCAAGCGCTTATTTTTGATAGCGTTTTTAATAGTTTCAGGGGAATTATTATCTATTACCGTATTATGAACGGCAGCCTGAAAAAAGGCGATAAAATTCAATTTGCAAGTACCAGGACTGATTATTTTGCAGATGAAGTTGGTGTTCTTAAGCTAACAATGACACCCAAAGATGAAGTAAAAACTGGTGATGTCGGATATATTATTACGGGTATAAAAAATGCTAAGGAAGTAAAAGTAGGGGATACCATCACTTTGGCAAATAACCCTGCGGAAATGATAAAAGGTTTTGAGGAAGTGAAGCCGATGGTTTTCGCCGGTATTTTTCCTGTTGAGACTGATGATTTTGAAGAGTTGAGAGATTGCATGGATAAGTTGCAATTAAACGATGCTTCACTAACTTTTGAATTGGAGACTTCTCAGGCACTTGGCTTTGGTTTTCGATGCGGGTTTTTAGGAATGCTGCATATGGAAATCATACAGGAGCGGTTGGAGCGTGAGTTTAACCAAACTGTTATTACCACGGTTCCTAACGTTAGCTTTATCGCTCATACTTCAAAGGGAGATAAGATTACGGTAAATAATCCTTCTGAAATGCCTGACCCTACCAAGCTTGAAATGATAGAAGAACCTTTCATAAAAGCGCAGATAGTTACCCAGGCAGATTATATAGGCAACATCATGACCCTTTGCCTTGGTAAACGTGGTATTGTTATTAACCAGAGTTACCTGACAGCAACCCGGGTAGAGCTGGTTTTTGAAATGCCGCTTACTGAGATTGTTTTTGATTTTTATGATAAATTGAAAAGCTCAACAAGAGGATATGCTTCTTTTGATTATCATCCAATTGGCTACCGTGAAAGTGATATTGTGAAAATGGATATTTTATTGAATGCTGAAAAAGTTGATGCCTTAAGTGCACTAATACACCGTGGAAGAGCGCAGGATTTTGGCAGAAAGCTGTGTGAGAAATTAAAAGAACTATTGCCCCGGCAGCAATTCCAGATTGCTATACAGGCAGCCATTGGCGCTAAAGTGGTAGCAAGGGAAAATATCAGCGCCATGCGTAAAGACGTAACAGCGAAATGTTATGGAGGAGATATAAGCCGTAAGCGCAAGTTGTTGGAAAAGCAGAAGGAAGGTAAAAAGCGTATGAAGCAAATAGGAAACGTAGAAGTTCCGCAGGAAGCGTTTTTAGCGGTATTGAAACTCGATTAACCTTAAATGCTGATCCATCAGTTACATGATTTAGGAAAAAGTTCGGAAACTCCAAAAAAAAGCTTTAGAGTGGCAAAAGATTGAATATAACGTCTCCGGCGACAGATAAATAAAAATGGCCACAAACAATTGTTTGGTGGCCATTTTTATTTATCTGCTATTATTTTATATCTCAGTACGATGGGTAAACTAATTAGCATCTTCATCCTTCGCTTGTTTTTTTTCCGGAACCTTTTTAAACGGCGCTTTAGGCTTAGGTCTGGTGGAAGCAGGGGGCCGACTATTCTGCAAATTCTTCTCTGATTGTTCTAAAAGCTTCAATTCATCACTTTTGCCACTGGCATCTTTTAACGGAGCAGGCATGGGTGCCTGCCCATCACTCAACTTATAGTTAAACACTTTATCAACCAGTACCCATTTGCCATTAGTCCATTTAAATCCCTGGTAGTCTCCGTCTGGCACCATATTGTAAGGTCGCTCTACTTGCTTATCTTCAAGAACCAGGTGGTCAAACACGATCATCTCCATCTCCTTGTCGTAATTCATTCTTGCCCGGCCTTCTTTTTTATACTCCATGCCATATCGGGCTATTGAGGCAAAAGAATCAATTTTACCAACTTTCATTGAGAAAAAAGGACCTCCAAACACAGGCTTTCCACTTTCGTCAAATGATAAAACTTCTATCCATTTCTTTGCACTACGCATGTTATTATCGTCATAGCCTAAAAGAGTATAGTATTTTTTATTGTTGAAAGTCTTCATTACGATTCCGTAGTAAATGGCACCGATCCAGTTCCTGCCTGTACGAACAGAATCCTGTGGAGCTTTTGTAAACTCGCTCATATCTACCAATGGATATAGTTGTAACGATCCGTCAGCCGTTTTCATCTGAATGGCACCTCTTTGCCTGAAGTAATCTTCGTCTCTTTCCCATTGCCATGAAAAAATACGAAAAGAACTATCTGGTGCGTATATGCGGGAAACAGTTTCAAGGGAATCAAAAGGATAGTAAAATGAATTAGGCGTTTTTAAAGCCCTTACCAGCATCCTTATAAAAACACTATCAGCGGTAAAGCGTTGCAAAGCCGTTTTCTCCATGATCATTTGGCGGCTATAATTTTTCAGGCTGTCTTCGTCTTTTTTCAGGCCAGCTAAACTTTGTTTAGACAAGCCCTGGGCAGAAGCTGCCACTGCAACGCAAAAAGCAAGAAACAATAAAAAGCTGCGTATTTGTATCATAAAATAGTCAACGAAAATACTTCAAGCTAATTATAATAATTCGTGAATATGAAACTGTAAATTCTATTTAAGGTTTTCTATAACAGATGGATAGCTTTAGCGAAAGAAGGTAAATCTTTAAACCGGTAATCTATAAGCTGATGGGGTGAGGGAACTTCAGGATTTGTGGTGTCTAAATAAACAGTGTATATTCCTGCATTTCTGCCAAATTCCATGTCGCTAAGCTTGTTGCCAACCATTATACTTTTATTGAAATCGATGTGATCAAAGTCTTTTTTTGCCTGGTAAGCAATGCCAGGATTTGGCTTTCTGTC
>JBBPZJ010000165.1:0-7041 GCA_038199395.1 Chitinophagales bacterium | reverse complement strand
TAAAGCCAGGCAAAATATACCGTGACGCAGCGCTGCACAGGCGTTGCCTTTTTCCGGCTACTGAGTTCTATGAGTGGCGGCATGAGTTTCCAATAGGCAAGAGGGGACAACTACTTAAAACGCCGCTAAAATACCCGTATCACATATCGGTAAAAAACCAAGAAGTATTCCTTATAGCAGGTGTGTGGCAGCCATGGACAGATCGTAATACAGGTGAAACTGTCGACACTTGTGCCAATCTGACTACAGAGGCGAACTCAATTATGGCTCAGGTTCACAATTCGAAAAAAAGAATGCCCGTAATACTGACTGAGCAGTTAGCAACAGAATGGATTAGTGAGGGGCTGAGTGAAGAACGAATCCAGGAACTAGCAACTTTTCAACTGCCGTCTGCAGAGATAGATGTGTACCCGATACCAAAAGATTTTCTCACCGCAGTTGATCCTAACGAAAGGTTTGCTTACGAAGGACTCAGCGAGCTTGTATACTAATAAAAACAAACCATTACTACATGCGCTCCAACTTCCCCATAGAACCATATAATAATTCGATTGTCTTACCCGGCAAAAGTAATAGCAAACTCAAAATTCGGTGTGGAGCGACACGTTGGGGACGGACGGAATGGATTGGGAAACTCTATCCGGAAGGAGCAAAGGAAAACCAATTTTTGGCAAATTATGTGCAACATTTCAACGGTATTGAGTTGCATGCGACCCATTTTGTAACCTATCCTCTCAAAACAATCGAAAAGTGGGCAATGAAGGCAGAAGGACGAGATTTTCTTTTTTGCACCCGAATTCCGCAGTCCATTAGTCACTACAGCTCATTCACTGATATCGAAGACAAGACAAATCGTTTTCTTGACGGCATTTATGGTTTCGAAGACCATCTCGGGCCTATATTACTTCAAGTGAGCGACAGGTTTTCTCCAAAACGAAAAGACAATATGCTCACGTACCTGCAATCTTTACCCAAAGACCTCCAACTATTCTTAGAAGTGGGAAACCCCCAGTGGTTCGAAGACGACGTGTTTCAGGCGCTAATAAAGAGGCTGGGGGAAGATAAGATTGGATTAACGATTTCAGACAACGACGAAAGACCCCTGCTGCTCGATTTGACAGTTCCTAAGTGTTGGATCAGATACACTCCGTGTGGCGATTATTCCCGGCTAGATCACTGGTATCAAAAAATAAAAGAATGGGAAGATAAAGGATTGCGTGAGGCTTATTTTTTTGTACAACCCGGAGAAGACCCACATCAGCAATTGGATGAACTTCTATACTTCAAAAACCTGGTAGATAATGCCTAATTACATATCTCTACTTTCGATTACAGCTCCAATTTCTTCTGCCACTTCGGTTCTTTCTCCGTTAGTTTCAACCCAATAATGAAGTTCATCGTCGTCAAATTTAGTTTCTATTATAACTTCTCTTGTAGGCAGGCTTACTATATACTGCATTCTATCAGAATTTGCAAGGGGAGTAATCTTGGTTGTTACTCCGCAATATGATATTTCAAATGGTTCCATTAAGGGCATAAGATAAAAATAATGAACACTAATGAATAAATAGTTATTGTAGCTTTAAGACTTGTTTTTGTTTCACTAACTTAACCTAAAGATGCCAGAAATACCCGATATTGAAGTATTTGCCTCTAATGTAAAATCACAGTTCGGAAATAAACGACTATTAAAAGTCCATGTTGTTAACGGCAAAAAACTAAAAGATACACCAGAAGAACTTTCAGAACAGCTTGAAGGAGCAGTACTTGATGATGTATACCGTTCTGGAAAAGAGTTCCGGTTAGTGTTTTCTAATGGAAGAACTTTGGGTATGCATCTTATGTTAACTGGTGATTTACTACCCTTTGAGAACGATAATCAAGCAAAATTCACCATAGCAGAACTTCATTTTGAAGATGGAAGTGGTCTGGCACTTACTGACCGTATGAGAAATGCAAATATTAAAATTGATCCAGAAGATAAGGATGGAATAGATGCTTTAGCAAAAGAATTAGATTATAAGTTCTTAAAAAAATTACTAAACAGAAAAGGAATAATTAAAAATATTTTACTGGACCAGAACGTTATACGAGGAATTGGAAATGGTTACTCAGACGACATTTTATGGTTTGCTCGGATTTCGCCATATTCAACTGCAAATGCAATTCCTGACAATAAAATAAAAGAATTGTCAAAAGCGATCAAAAAGGTATTAAAGGATGCGACAGATAAGATTAATAAAGCTCATCCTGGCCTGATAACAGGTGAAGCAAAGGAGTTTCTGTTGGTACATAGGCAAAAAACTAGTCCAACAGGTGCATTGGTAAAAATTGAAAAATCAGGTTCTAGAAAGACTTATTATACTGATGAACAAATACTATATACTTAACATTACTCATTATAGTATTTTTCAATCAATTCACCCAAGTCCTGCGCTAATTGCGTCCACTGTCCGGGCACTTCCTTCCACAGATACTTATTATTTTCCTTGTATTGTCTGATCGTTAGTTTGTGAGTTGGAAAGTGACAGGTATAGATTAATCTGCCGCTATCATTTTTACCTTGTTTTGCAGTAGAATGACTTATTTTATTGGTGCTTCCCCTATATACGATTTCTATATCTTCTAACATGCCATAAAGCGAAGGACTGTCTTGCTCACTCTCTTCTTCTTCTTTTTCATAATGGCGTTCTAATGTTTTTCCTAATTCCGTTGCAAGAGGTGTTCTGCCTCCCGGTACTTGAGACCAATAAAACTCCTCATTTTCATCTAATCGTTCCTCTATTACCGCTTTTCCAGTAGGCAAATGAAAAGTGTAACGGGTGCGCCCTGGAGTAGATTTATCTGGCTTAAACAAAAAATGAGTTACTTTAATTGTCACTCCTAAATAGGCAATTTTAATATCATCTAACATTTATGTTACGACTATTTATTTTTGATCTGAATTTTTTATCCTAATTATTTCTGCTGCAATATTAATCGCTATTTCCACAGGGCTTTGTCTTTCCATATCAAAAATTGGTATGAAGTGTACTTTTTTTACCACATAAACATCCGGTTCTTCTTTATGATAATCCATCTGCAAACTTTCTAACTCCATATTATTTCCAACTAATCCAATATATTTAAAAGGTCTTTTAGCTAGGGCTTGTAGCGTTACGTAGTCAATCGCATCACTTGTTATTATTACTAAAAAGTCATCTGCCAAAAGCCTAATTTTTGTCAATTCAGAATAATCATTAATTATGATTTTATCATGAGCTTGATTATATAATGCAGAATTTAAACTATCAGGAAAGTCATACATTCGGATATAAAAATCTAAAGTGTGCATGACGGTAGATAAAGCCATTGAATAACGACCTGAACCGATTATATGAAGATGGTTTTTGTAACCAATCTTCTCTTCATACTTCCATTTTTTATGGGATATATAATTAAAGTAGTAGTCCTTAAAAGCTGCTGCTTTGGAGAATGATAGACCTGAAGGTGAGAACTCAAGAAGGTCATTACTATTATTTTCTAATGTTACAATTATGTGTCGAATAGTGTTTATTTCATTCTCTTTAAGTGTATACAGAAAAATAGTTTGCTCACCAGAACAAATCATTCCACTTTGATTTTTTGAAACTTCTTTGTCATGTATTTGTTTTCTTACAGTGAGTTCGTTTTCTTCTTTAGCAAGCTTATCTTTTGCCATCTCAACAAATTTGTGTTCCATAATACCACCGCCAATAGACCCAACCATTTCGCCATCTCCATTAACTGCCATTGAGAACCCTTGTCTTCCCGGACTACTTCCATTACTTTCGACTACATATAGTAGCATAACTGGTATTTTCCCTTCAAGACTTCTTGCTATAAACGTCCAAACAGCTAATTGTTTTACCATTTAAAATCAAAAGTATTATTTATTTAAATAATGTCTTATAGCAGCTATTATATTTTTCTCTGGGGTAGTTTTGAAAAATGAAGAAGAAATAAGTTTTTACTCAGGACTTTTTAGTAAGGATTTTAAATATAAGGGAGGATGGAATTTATAGAATTACGTGACATAATTCGTACCATTTCTTTTAAATTAGTTATTAGAAAACCGAATCCATGACAGTCATCGAATTTAATTCTTTTGAAAAAGAACAGCAATTAGTAATATTAGCAAAAAGGGGAAATCTCGTTGGTGAAAGAAAAGAAGCTATTTTTTTAATTACCTATCGGTAGCTCGGAGACGTTAGAAGTTAACGGGAAGGACATTTCTTTGATAACTTGGATAGATAAATAACTTACCGGTTCTTCGTAAAGTCTGGACATCTTCTTTCCAAAATAAAAATTCGCTTACGCATTTATGGATAAAAAAGACAACTGCAATAGCAATGCTCTTTTTATTTTTTCATGTTCAGTTTCTTATAATGGCCGATTAATAGCGCCTTTTGCTTTATCGCCAAATTGTGCCTTTACTTTTTCTCTTTTTCTTTTTTCGTATATTTTATTCTCTTCATCGCTATCTGATCAATCAAACGTTAGCCTATCTACATTACAATCGAAAGGGTCATTAAAATCAATTCGCTTTGTAAATTTTAGTTTACCCCCTAAGATTATTTTCTTTGCTGAGTGCAGCGAAGCGAATTTATAGAGATAGCTCGTTTTATTGGCTGTCTTATGTCAAATCCGTGCGGTTATTGCAGAAGCTAATGAACTTCGACCCTACCAATACCAAAATATTCGACATGGTAGTAAGCTTTGGTTATGCGAGGCTGGCGATTGAGGTGCTGTATTATATAAGGACGATCAGATAGCAGGAACGTGGACTATACGACCCTGAATTAATGGAAGGTTCGGTTGACCCAATTTTGAATATGTGATATAATTACCTTTGATAAAATGTCATTATAAATTCATTTTAGTTAAGGTAATGTACTCAATTAAAAAAGAACAGAAACTCAAAATTGTTAAGTGTATTAAACCTCCGGTCGCTTCCCCCCGATCTGAAAAGTGGGCGCATTTGAACTGCATTAAAAGTAGAACAACCTACTATATCAGTACGCACGGTCGTATCTACTCAAACTACGGCAGAGGTGTGTTGAAGTTAGGTTTGCTTAGTGGTCACCCGATGTTCAGCTGGACGCCACCCAAAGACGAGTTGCTTACAGCACCTAAACGGTGGAGTAAAGAAGGGAAAGTGGACCCTAGACAGTGCATGACAGTTCAACGTCTCGTTGCAGCAACTTTCATTATAAAGCCGTCACCTATGTATGATACTGTTGTACACCTTGACCATGTAAAGATTAACAATAAGGTGGACAATTTACGATGGGCCAAACCCAAAGAAGCTTTTCACAACTCAGTTAAATCACCTAACTGGAGGTGGTCGCAAAAGGGTGAAGCCGGCCAAAAATTAACGCCTGATGATGTCATGCACATTAAAGTTCTGTTAGACCCCGCCAACAAAACCCACACCATAGCTGATCTGGCCGACATGTGGGGGGTTGCAGAGATGCAAATCTTCAGAATTCAAAATGGTGATATTTGGGGAACCGTTCCAGGTTACATGAAGCCTAAAGTTGTGCAGGCTAAAATTCCTGACGCTGACATTGTTGAGATTAAAAATTTGATAAACCAAAAGGTGCCTGGGGTGGAGATTGCAAAACGATTCGACATTGGCCCAACACAGGTGTCCCGGATTAAGCGTGGAAAATATTACAATTCAAAAAGTTGACGGGATTGAATATGTAATTGTTCTATTTTGCGCCTCTCTATTTTGCTTTCTGGGAATTAGAGGTTAAACTTAACCGACCTGTGTTTTTTACACGGGTTTCTTTATTAATAAAAAAGCCTCGTAGATGGACGAGGCTTTTTTAATGCTGTAAACCGCTGCGAATATATAGAAGAAAAGCTTAGAAAAGACCACCTGCTCAATCTTGCCCATGCAACTACTATCCACCCTCACATCATTTATATAGCTAGTATCACTTTTAATCCCCTTTAAGGTGTACACCCTTTCAATTGAATCGGTAGCAAGATTTATTTTTACCAGTTTGTAGCTTTGCTGGTAAACTGTTTTCAACATTGGTGCAGCGGGATCAACAATCCACATCGTATTACTGTCGTCAATATAAACAGCCTGCACACAAACCCATTTGTCTTTTCCACTCATGCCTGGTTTCCAACTATTCATTGCATCATTAGGGTAAGGCTTCACCTTGTTGCCTTGCATCACTTCTACCAGTGCATGCTTGTATTTATCGCTCCACATTGGATAATTGGTAAACAGTCTTCCGTTGTTTGCCACTGCCAGTTAGCTTGTGAGTGCTGTGATGTGAAACAGCATTGTTGTAAAGATTTTTTCAATCCCACTTTCGCAGTTAGTCCTTGTTCTTTATCAGAAACTACACTTGTTATTATGAATGTCACATTTAATGCTAAAGGAATTACTTTTTATAGACTCAGAATTTATATTGTCTGTTTCATTTGTCCTGGCATTGTACTTTGAAGCGGATGACTGAATGCAGTTGCCGCTTGAATGAGCAGTAGGCAAGTTGGAGTTATGGCATGAAGTGCCATAGCGGAAACTGTGAGTGAGGCGATGCGAATGGAAGCGGCTGGGCTGCAATGAAGGAAGGAGCGTAAAAGTTGAATACCCCAATATTTTAGAAAGTGTGTTGTTCTGAAGCATGAGGAATATCACACATAACTCTTAAAGCATTACTTTTAAAAACTCATCATTTATATTGTCTGTTTTGTTTGTCCTGGTATTGAAGTTGGAAGCGGGATGACTGAATTTAGTTGCCGTTGAATGAGCAATGGGCAAGTTGGAGTTATGGCATGAGTGCCATAGCGGAAACTGTGAGAAGGCGATGCGAATGGAAGCGGCTTGGCTGCAATGAAGGAAGGAGCGGAAAAGTTGAATACCACAATTACTCCTTAAAAGTGTGTTGTTCTGAAGCATGAGGAATATCACACGTAACTCTTAAAAGGATTACTTTATAAACTCACCATTTATATTTATCTGTTTTGTTTATCCTGGCATTGTACTTTGAGGCGGCT